>CAZNCK010000039.1:12222-22999 GCA_964571545.1 uncultured Treponemataceae bacterium
CCAAAACCGTTGACGGCGCCGTTATAGACGAGGAGGAGCCCTGAAGAATTGTACGAGAGCCCGGTAAAATCACTGTAGACCGAAACCTCGCCTTCTACGCTGAGCGGTAAAAGAACAGAAACGCTAGGGAGACCTACGAGGCGCTCAAGAAATGCTGGAAACGCATCGAAGCGCAAGACGCCAAAACGAGCGGTAGCTTCCAGGTAAGGCTTCTCGCCCAGGGAAGCGGTACCCTCGATGACGAGACGGGAAGCGGTCGAGGCGGCGGCGGGCTCTACGGCTTCGAACACGAGGGGCTCGCTTCCAGCCGAACCTGTGCTTCCCGCGGAGGGAAGCGCGGCTTCAATATAGAAGGAGGCGGAGGAAGCATCAAGCTCGACTGAGATAGCTCCATCGCTGATTACCGCATCCGCAAGGCTAATGGTAGGGGCATAGGCGAACCATGACGAACCTGAGCCGACAAGGTCGAAGCTCGACGCTGCCAACAAGCCGGGACGAACGAAATACCGCAGCGAGAGAACCCCCGTCGCGCCGAGGATTGAGGGCGATAGTTCACCGGAAAAATCAGCCGCGATCGCCTCGTTGCGGAGCGACGCAACATCAACGGCGAGCGACTTCCAAGAACCTGTTGCGGCCAGTTTCAGAAGGGGTCGCCCGCCTGGCAGATCGAGCGGCACCACCCCAGAGAGGTTCACCATCACCGAGCTGCCATCCAGGCTCATATCGCTGGAGACGGAAACCATGCCGCTGTAGGCGGCATCGAACCACGGAGAAAAAAACGCCGTACCCGCGCCTGGACTGAAAAACGATCGCGGCGCCCACCGGGAGAAGGAGGCCTCTACGGAAAAGCGCCGGGAGATCGCATCCCAGGAGGTCTGGAGGCGCTCAAGGCCATCACGGGGCATAATAGAGGCCCTGATACCGGAGGAATCGAGCCGGGCCAACAGGCGAATCCGGGAAAGGCGTCCCGCGTCGCTGTCGCCCGCCATAGTAGCCGAGAGCGAAGCCTCGCGGGTATCAAGGTCATAGGCTGCCGTAGCCGAAAAGGGTAGTTCCACACGTTTTGCATAGAAGCGTCCCGTGGGGTCTGAAGCGAGCAAGGTGCCGGCTACGCTCGCGCCAAGCAGTCTCCCTTCCCCCATGACGAAATCAGCGGCCCTGAGCTGGGCTTCGACCCAGGCATCGTCGTCAAGACCCAGGCGAATATGTACCCGTCTCAGCTCGATGGCCGGGCCAGAGTGCGCGAAAAAACCGTTGCCGCCGCCGCTACCGGACGCGAAGAGGGATGTCCAGCGATCGACGAGCGCCAGGGCTTCCGCGTAGCTGGTTTCTATTGAAAGATCCTCTATACGTAGCCGCGTTGCCCTGAATTGGCCGGCAAGCAAGGAGGATAGCCGGTACCGCAGACTGGCTGAAGCGGCACTGGCTATCACGACCCCGCCGCTTCTTAGTTCCAGCCCGCCCAATGTAACGGAACCGAGCAGCCGGGGGGAGGCGCTCTGGTAGGAAACCTCAATATCGAACCCGTTTATCATGGTGGCTAGCCGGTGTTCTATCGATCGTGAGAAGAACGCTTCCAGCCCAGAAAGCGCGGGCGAAACGCCCAGCGCCCAGGCGGTCGCGACGGCGAGAACGGTGGTTAAGGCTATGACTATGGGCGCCGGAGCTCGCAGCTTCACGTTTCAACAGTAGCACAGCGGAGGGCCTTGCGCCATAACGCGCCCGAGCGTTATGCTCCCCGTCGATGCAAAACGGAAGAGCCCTGATACAGAATTTCGTCGTCTTTGAAGGCATAGACGGCACGGGAACGACGACGCAACTGGCCCGCCTCTCGCGAAGACTCGAGGGAGCAGGCATCGCGTACCACACCAGTTGCGAGCCAACGCCGGGTCCCATAGGAGTCCTCATCCGCCAGGCGCTCGCGGGCACGTTCGCGGCGAGGCCCGAGACGGTTGCCAGGCTCTTTGCGGCCGATCGCGGCGAACACCTGTACGGCCCCGACGGCACCGTAGCCCGCACTGACAGAAATCAACTCGCGGTCAGCGACCGGTATTTCTTTTCGTCTCTAGCCTATCAGGGCCTGACCTGCGGCCAGGAACTGCCGGCCCTACTGAACGCGTCATTTCCTCTGCCCGAACTGCTACTGTTCTTCGAACTGGATCCGATAGTGGCGGAGCGGCGGATGGCTTCACGAAAGGCGCTCGATATCTACGAGAATCTTGAATTCCAGCGCCGTGTGGCCGAGGCCTACCGCGCCATCGTCGACTCGTTCGAAGATTCGGGCATGGCCATTGCCAGGATCAATGCCTCGGCGCCGCCCGAAGAGGTGGAATCCTCCGTCTGGAATGCAATTTCTCCGCTGGTACGCAGGATAAGCGGGCGCTGACCCTATACCCGACCACTGTCGTGGCCGATACTGATACTGTATGAAACGATTGGCCGCACTCTGCCTGTTCCTGCTCGCCTCATCGATTGCCCTGCCAGGCTATCCCGTCTACTTCAAGGAACAGTTCTACCGCCTCTATCACGCCCACTATATACAGTATCCCGACGATACCATCGAAAACATCTACTGGCTGGAGCAGGCCACCAAGGCAGATTTTTGCAATCCCCTGTACGCGCTGGCGACGATTGCAAATGAACGCGAGTGGGAGCGCTACCGCTACCTCGTCAACATGCACCTGGACCTCAAGCTGATAGAGCAGCACCTGTATCTGGGCGCCAAGTTCGATAAGCGTGTGGCCTACTTCTACAATGCGCCATGGAAAAGCGAAAACCTCGAGAGCCTCAAGATTGCCGAGACGGCCTACAGGGCGGCCCTGTCATACTGGACAAGCGCTAGAGAATGGGCGCTCAAGGCGGAGGAAATCAGATTCCTGTACCTTCCTGACGTGCAGTTCATGGAAGACGAGGCCTTCAGGATAAAAGAAGGCCAGCTTGACTACGCCCGCATCATAGGCAGGCAACTCGAACGCCTTGAAAAGGTGCGCGTCGACTTCGAAGCAATGGACGAGGCGAGCTATTAACACCAACAAATCAGCGCTACTGGTAACAGGGGGAGAACCTCCCCCTTTCGAGGCCATCCGCCACAGACTGAGTGAATTCTCGTTCATCTGCGCGGCTGATTCCGGCCTCGACGTGGTACGGAGTTGGGGACTGAAGCCCGATCTCGTGGTGGGCGACATGGATTCAATCTCTGACCCAAAGATACTGACGCAGTACCCCGCGGTGCTCGCGTTCTCGCGGGACAAGGACGATACGGACACCGAGATTGGCCTCCGTGAACTGCGGGCTAGGGGTTACGGATGGGTCGTGATGGCGGGGGGCGGAGGCGGGCGATTGGACCATCTATTGGCACTGCGGGCTCTCCTGGAACGGCCTAGCGGGCCGGACGAGTGGCTGTGTTCCGGAGAGCGTATCGTACGCTTGGTCGAACCACGGCGCTTCTCCGTGCCGGCGGAGGCCATCGTGTCGGTGTTTCCCTTGGCGGGCGGCGCGACCGGCATGCACAGCGAGGGTCTCAAGTGGCCGCTGGACGGCCTGTCGTGGGATCAGAGCCAGTTTGGCGTTTCAAACGTGGCGACCACAGGAGATCTCTTCATCGATCCGGGCCAGAGGCCCCTTTTCATAGTACTTCCGCTCTGAAAGAACCGCCGCTCTACCCGCAAGTTCCTCTACGACGGTTTTCCCGCAAACGCAACTTGCAACACGCGTTGGGTTTCTAGCGGATTCTGCACAAGGACGCGCCGGCCGGCAAGCAACTCGGTGATGCCTATCTCGCGCGGATACCGGGGTATGATGTGCAGATGCAGGTGGTCGATGCTGGCGCCGGCCACGAGGCCCATGTTGTAGCCGATATTATAGCCGGCTGGACCATGTGTGGAATCCAGCACATCGAGGCAGGTTCTAGTCAGCCCGTCGATGTCGGCGCGTTCCTCCCCGGTCAGTTGCCGCAGGTCGTTCACATGCCGCCGCGGAAAGACAATCAGGTGCCCAGGGTTGTAGGGATATAGGTTGAGCGATACCATGAACAGGGCCGTCTGGTGCACGAGCAGGCTCTGAACGGCCTCGGAACCATCACGGACGAGGCAGAGGATGCATCCATCGGGCTTATCGCCTTTCAGGTATACGAGTTTGTCGAAGTTGAAGAAGTATTCCATCGCCTCTACTTTCCAGATACGGTACGGATAGCAATGCCGACGCCACCATAGTCCGTACGAATCGTCACATGACTTCGGTTATACAAGAAAGCGCCCTATTTTTCCACCCGCACTTGCGTGCGCCCGCGCGGACGGGCTAGAGTGAGCCCATGCAGGATGACCGCGCTCTTTCAGTCAGCGAACTCACGGGCCTCGTCAAGAACCTCCTGGAGGATTCCCTGCCCGAAGTCATCGTCGAAGGCGAGATATCGAACTGGCGGCCAGCCTCGTCGGGTCATGTCTATTTCACGCTCAAGGACTCGGGCGCGATGCTCCAGGCGGTGATGTTCAAGGGCAAGGCCTCGCGCCTGACGTTCAGGCCCGTTGACGGAACGCTTGTGCGGGCCAGGGGCGCGGTCAGCGTATACGCTGCGCGGGGCCAGTACCAGCTCATCGTCGAGACAATGCAGATGGCCGGCGAGGGAGACATTCTCGCCATGCTGGAGGAACGCAAACGTAGGCTCGCATCCGAGGGCCTCTTCGACGCCGACCGAAAGCCGCCCCTACCGGCCTTTCCTATCCGCGTGGCCGTCATCACCTCGCCGACGGGAGCCGCGTTGCGCGACATATTGTCGGTTCTAGGCCGCCGTAACGCGGGCATCCGCGTTACCATACTGCCAGCGGCAGTCCAAGGCGATGAGGCGCCCGCCACCATTGTGCGCCAGCTAGAAACGGCCAACGCGTTCAAACTGGGCGACGTCATAATCATGGGACGAGGCGGCGGTTCCCTCGAGGACCTTTTGGCCTTCTCCGACGAGTCCGTCGTGAGGGCGGTGGCGGCCTCGAAAATACCAGTCATCAGCGCGGTAGGACACGAGATAGACTGGAGCCTCTGCGACTACGCCGCCTCGCTCCGTGCTCCGACGCCCAGCGCCGCGGCCGAACTGGTATCCGAGAGCGCCGCTTCGGTAGCCGATCGGGTTCATGTAGCCGCCGACTCTCTGGCTCTCGGTCTACGTTCACGCCTCGAACGGGCGAGGCTCCTCATCGAGACCTTTTCAGCAGAACATCTGGAATTGCGCTTCGAACGGACGCTTCAGCCGTTCCGGCAGCGCTTCGATGATGCCAAGGAGGGCCTAGTCAGAGGCGCTCAGGACGCCTGTGTTTCGGCGCGGCACAGGCTGAGCTCGGCCGACGCCGTGCTGAGGGCCTCCGATCCTATGGCCATCCTGGCCCGCGGATTTGCCGTCGTCAGGCGCCCCGGAAACAACGCCGCCGTCAGGAAGGCGTCCGCTCTGATGCCCGACGATTCCGTATCAATCACCTTCGCGGCCGGAAAGGCCGCCGCCAAAATCGTGGAGGTTATCGCATGAAAAATTTTGAAGAACGGCTCACACGCCTAGAAGAGCTGTCCGAACGCATCAGGGAACCGGACTTGGCGCTCGAGGAAGCGGTGGCCGTGTTCGAAGAAGGCGTCAAACTGTCAAAAGGACTGGAAAAGGATCTGGAACGCATCGAGGCCAGGGTGGAGATACTCCTGAACCAACCCTCGGCGCCGGACGGTAAACCCGAGCTAGGCCTCTTCGATTCAGACGAGAAGTAACGGCAACACGAAGGGGACGAGAGAGCGGTCGGAATCAGAAAGATCGAGTCCCCCGAGCTCCCCGGCGTCGACCCAGCGGACCTCATCGTGCTCGCGGAGTTCGAGGGGCTCCTCGTCAAACGATACAAGCAACGCGACGAGTTGGTAGTTTTTGCCGTTGTTCTGAAAGGCGGACTGCCCTATCGTAGCGCCGACCGCGACGGCGAGACCAAATTCCTCATCGAATTCCCTCACAGCGGCATCGGCGTCGCATTCACCGGATTCGAGCTTGCCGCCAGGGAATTCCCACTTGCCGCCCATGGCGCCGCCCGGCGCTCTCCGGGCTACGAAAACGCGTCGGCCGCGGACGGCCACTCCCGCTATCGACCGCATCTACAGGAATAGTACGTTGGCAAATAAGAAGTGAACGAAACCGCTCACTATGCTGATGATGCCGACGAGACGCTTGTTCGCGACAAAAATGGAGTCCAGTTTTTCAAGGGCCGCGGTGGTGACATTGGAATTGTTTTTGTAGAATTCCAGCAACAGCGTGAATCCGGAGGCCATGCCGGCCAGCGATGGGACCAGATCTCCCACCACAGGAATATCGCCGCGCATGACGGTCAGAAGCTTGAAAAAACCGACCGTGGAACACAGGATGCCGAGCACTAGGCGGATAGTCGCATCCTTAAGAAATTCCCTAACGCCATCGAACTTGGTGCCGTTGGGCTCGGTCTGGAAGGAAATCAGTGAATACCCGGCGACAATATTCATGAGGATGCTCAATAGGTAAAACTGAACCATCTCGCCATCCCCTTTCGGCTCCGTGAAAATAACATAGCGGAAAGCTGTTGGGGGGGTCAAGGCTACTCCACGAGGACTATCAGCTCGACTGAATCGAGGGTTTCCCCGCCGGGACCAGGGACGCTGGCTATAACGGCGATACGCGACGGTTTCGTTTCGGCCTGAAAGCGGAGCCGCACCTCGGCTTCCGCGGCCTGCATTATCCCCGTGGAATATTCAGCGCCAGCTCCAGTCCTGATCTCGAGCATGGAAGGCTTGACGGCCTTGAAACGGTCAAGCCACGAAGTGCTCCGCTTGATAGTGACGTACACATGTCCTTCAAACCACATCGCGCTGGCGGTCACGGTATTGCCGTCTACACTGCCTTCGTTTCTGGTTCCCTGTACATAACCTACGACCAACACCGCTACGAGCATGAAAACAAGGGCGAAAAACAGATTTGCCAAGGCCCGCGTCGCCACGAGCGCTCGCATGAATCCTGGGCGCCTGGCTCTTTGGCGCTCCAGTGCGAATCGCGCGCCCGCGGGAGCGTTTTCAAGCCTTCTTTCCCGATTGTAGTAATAGACGATCTGGCCCTTATCTTTGGTTTCCATCGATATCCCTCCGGTATGAAAGCCGCGCGGCCTCGGTCAGAAGCGCTTCGGCCTCGTAGAAGCCCTTCGCGGCGCTGGCCCGGCCAGCAAGGCCATGCGTCAGAACCGCCGCGATGGCAGCATCCCAAGCGCCTGATCCGCGGGCTAGGAAGCCGCCAGCCAACCCCGCAAGCACGTCTCCCGAACCCGCGGTGGCTAGAGTCGGTTCGCGGCCGTCCCAGACGGCGAGACGGCCGTCGGGATCGCCTACCCAGGTCACCGAGCCCTTGAGTATGACGACCGCGCCGAAACGCGCCGCCACCTCGGTCAGAATGGAGGCCGTGTCGTAGCGCATCCTCCTAGCGGCCCTACCGAGGGCGATAGGATCGGCTGGATCGGCTCTCATTGCCGCTGCGGCCAGCGGCGCGAATTCGCCGGGATGCGGAGTCAGGAGCAAGGGCGAGCAACGAGGAGCCTTGGCAGTGGCCGCGAGGAGCCGCAAGGCATCCGCGTCCAGGACCAACGGCAGTGCCGCGTCCCACAATTCGCAGAGCGTACGGGCATTGTCATCGTCAGCGCCCCAACCCGGCCCGGCCAGGGCCGCTGAATAGCGGCGGGAACCAGGGGCCGAGGCGGGTCTGACCATCTGAGAGACGACGAGGGCCGACACGACGGGTACCAGGGCATCGCGGACTATCAGCGTCACGCTACCCGCACCGGCGGCGGCGGCCGCGCGCGCGCACAGAACGGCGGCGCCAGTGGAACCTACCGCTCCCGCAAACACGCACAGCGCGCCTCGCTCACCCTTGTGGCAATCCGCATCCAGACCTGGAGTGTGCTCTGCCAGATCAGATGCCTCGAGGAGAGCGAGGTTCGAAGCCAGCCCGGCAGAACGGGGAAAGACATCCGGCACGGGAATGACGCGCCCGGCAAACCGACGGTTGCCCTGAAAGTACAATTCGGCCTTGAGCGGCTCGACGCACAGTGTGGCGGCGGCCCTGACAGGGGGCTCAGGATCGGCCTCGAGAGAACAGAAAGGCCCCAGCCCGGAAGGTATGTCGACAGCGACCACGGGCCCCCGCGCGAGCGCCGCCAGCCTCGTTAGTTCGGTTAGATCGCCCCGCGAGGCGCCTTTAAACCCGATACCGGAATAGCCATCGAGTACAAGTCCCGCCTCGGCGACTGTAGTCCGGGCACGCGAATCGCCTGGAGCACAAAGGGCAACGCCAGCCTTTTCAGCCTCAGCGAGCCTGCGCGAAGCGGCGGCGCCGAGCCTGGAAGATACAATCGCGACAAGGCCTTTCCTGCCGCTGAACGCCAGGCGCCGCAACACGGCCAGCGCGTCGCCGCCATTGTTGCCGCCGCCGCACAGGGCCGCAACCGGAACAGAAGCAACATCCATGGCTCGACTGAAGGTTTCGTCACCCTCGAGCGCCTTTGCCATGCCTATGGCGGCAGCCTCCATGAGCTGGTCATCAGATAGGCCGTAATCATCCTTGGTCGACTGGTCGAGCCTCCGCGCCTCGGCAAAGGTGACGAGGGGTTTCAAGGAGCCAGACCGCCCTGCATCTTGTCGAAGCGCCACCACACAAAGCGCGCCTCGTAGCGGGAACCTAGGATGGCCGACAGTATGCCCTCGGGAGAAAGCGAGAAAGCGGCGTACAGGGTCTCATCGGGTTCTATCTTAAGAGAAAACCGCTTCATTGCCCTGGAATCCATGTTGAACAGACCGTAGTAGGTGGATCCGTCGTCGTCGGCCGCCGACAGGAAGATAACGCCGGCGGCCGCCCCGGCCAGCTCCCAGGCACGGGGTATGCTCAGCTCGTCGCCCTTCTGATCAATCATCGATTCGAAGGCTGGAAGTTCGTACCGTTCTATATAATTGCCTGTAGCCCCGTCCATGACCCAGGCCCAAGATGAAGAAAATTCGATGCCAGCCTGCGTATGCGTCTCGACGTCGACGACCTCGCGAAAATAATCGATTTTGAGGATGAGGCCGGAGCCATCGGGAGAGGCGACAATCCTGTCCATCGACGCAATGTTGCCGACATCCTCGGGAGGACGAGGCAGGTCGTCGCGCCGCACCGCTATCGTAGACAACAACACGCCGCGGGCATCGAACCTGAAGGCAGTCCAGCCCGAGCCGGTCAACGACACCACGACGCAATCATCGTTAGCGGTGATGTACAGGCCGGTCAGCAACGGAAACGGGGTACCGCCGACGCCTTCCTGGCCCAGGTAGTCAAGGTACTCGCCGTCACGCGAAAAACGCAACACGACGTACTCCAGGCTCGCGTTCATTGCATCGTCATAGGATCTGCGCGAATCGGGTACGCGATCCTCCACGAAGATGGTGCGCTTGGAATCCACGGCTATCTCGCCTGGAGACGTGAAGGGATACGATTTGGCGGTGCGTCCCTGTGCAACTCGCCCAGAGGCGGCGTCGCCCGCATCAGACTGCTGTAGCGTCAAGGGAGGCGGATTCCGCTCCGGATTGTAGACCATGGCTAAGAGGTCGCCGAACGATGACAGGGTGAGCACCTTGGCCGCGTTGCCGTTGGAAACGAAAAAAATGCCGTCTCGCATGGCGAGCCGGGTCTTCTGGGGCGGGGCCATACCGTCCAGGCTGAACAGGTTGAGCTCATCCTCGAGCACCCCATAGTCGAGGGAAAACAAGGGTTCCCTCTGGAGGACCGTCACCGAACGGGAATCCGGACAACCTGATAGCAAAAAAACAGCGATGATACACGCCGTGCCTAGAACCAGTCCGCCTCTGCATCCATGTCGCACGCGTTGACCTCCAGATATACTTGTCTTGACCGCTAGTCCTTAAAAGATATAGATTAACCGATATGGCATTCAACCCCCTGACAGCAATCTTCGGTTCAAAGCGCGAACGAGATATCAAAACTTTGCTTCCCCGCCTCCATGCGGTCAACGACCGCGAAGCCTGGGCAATGTCGCTGAAACCTGAAGACTTCCCCGTAAAGACCGCCGAACTCAAGGCCCGGATCGCGGCCGGCGAAGCACTCGACTCAGCACTTCCGGAAGCGTTCGCACTGGCCCGTGAAGCGGCGCGACGCGTGCTCGGCGAGCGGTCCTTCGACACGCAGGTGCTCGGCGGAATAGTCCTCCACGACGGCAAGATCGTTGAGATGAAGACCGGCGAGGGCAAGACCCTGTCATCGGTAGCCGCGGCCTACCTCAACTCCCTCGAGGGCAAGGGCGTGCATGTCGTCACCGTAAACGACTATCTGGCCGAGCGTGACTCAGGCTGGATGGGCGCGATCTACTCATATTTGGGCGTCTCGGTCGGAGCGATCCTGTCCAACATGGACAACGACGCGAGACGGGCCGCCTACGCCAGGGACATCACCTACGGTACAAACAACGAATTCGGCTTCGATTACCTGCGCGACAATATGACCATGGATCCCGCCAACCGTGTGCAGCGCGGACACCACTACTGCGTGGTCGACGAGATCGACTCTATCCTGGTCGACGAGGCGCGTACGCCGCTTATCATCTCGGGCGCCGCCGAGGATGATACATTCAAGATCAACGAGGTCGTCAAACTCTGCCCACAGCTCGTCGAAGTAGAGAAAAACCCTAAAACGGGCGAGTATCCCAAGGAAGACGAGGGCGAAGAGCTTGTCGGCGACTACAAAATTGAAGAAAAG
>CAZNCK010000039.1:23009-23746 GCA_964571545.1 uncultured Treponemataceae bacterium
TATCGTTCACCTCGGACGGTCTGGCCAAGATAGAGACGGCTCTCAAGAAGCGCAATCTCATCCAGGGCTCGCTCTTCGACGAACAAAATTTCGAGTTTGTGCACTACTTCACCCAGGCTGTCCGCGCGAGAGAGCTGTTCCACAAGGATACCGAATACGTGGTACAGGAAGGCCTCGTGCAGATCGTTGACGAGTTCACCGGACGCATCCTGCACGGCCGCCGCTACTCCGACGGGCTCCATGAGGCAATCGAAGCAAAAGAGCGCATCAAGATTGCCCGGCGCAACCGTACGCTGGCAACTATAACCTTCCAGAACTACTTCCGCATGTACGACAAGATAGCCGGCATGACGGGCACCGCCGAAACAGAAGCGGTGGAATTCCAGAAAATCTACGAACTCGACGTGGTCGTCATACCGACGAACAGGCCGGTGGCCCGCCTCGACGAGGACGACCTGGTGTTCCTGAACGAGGCCGAGAAATTCGACGCGATCTGCGACGAGATAGCCGAGGCTCACGCAAAGGGCCAACCCATGCTGGTCGGCACGGTCAGCATCGACAAGTCCGAGCGGCTTTCCATAGCCCTCACCAGGCGCGGCGTCAGGCATGAAGTGCTCAACGCCAAGAACCATGCCCGCGAGGCCACCATAATCGCCGAAGCAGGCTCCAGGGGTGCGGTGACCATCGCGACAAACATGGCGGGCCGCGGGACAGACATAAAGCTCGGCGGCAATCCC
>CAZNCK010000039.1:23845-27482 GCA_964571545.1 uncultured Treponemataceae bacterium
GGACTACGAGGCGGTTAAAGCCGCGGGCGGCCTCTATGTGCTCGGCACGGAACGCCACGAATCACGCCGTATCGACAACCAGCTACGCGGTCGTTCGGGCCGCCAAGGCGATCCAGGCCGTTCACGCTTCTTCATATCGATGGACGACGACCTGATGCGGCTCTTCGGCGGCACCAACCTCAAGGGCCTGATGATGAAGGTGGGCATGAAGGAAGGCGAGCCGATCTACCATCCCCTGCTCAACAGGACTATGGAGAACGCCCAGAAACGCGTCGAGGAACGCAACTTCGACATACGCAAGCACCTGCTGGAGTACGATGACGTGCTCAACCAGCAGCGTAAATTCATCTATGACCAGCGTGATACCATAGTCAAGGACAATGATCTGGCGACGCGCATTGTAGGCGCAGCCCGCGAGATGCTCGAAGTATTCCTCCAACAGTACGAAGACGAGCTCAAGACCGACCAGAAGGCGGCCTATGCCTCGTTGCAAGACAACCTCAAGACCAGCTTGGGTTTCGTGCTGCCGTTCAAGTCTGATGCTCCTGAAGCCAGAAAGATTGACGACCTGCGGGCAACGGCGACAACAGAACTTGACCGAGACCTACAGGAAAAACTGGCTATGGCTGGTCAGGCCAACCTCAACCACTTCCTGCGCTGGAAGTACCTGGCCGCGATAGACCAGAAGTGGCTAGATCACCTGGAGAATATGGAAGCGCTCCGCGAGGCCGTTTACCTCCGACATTACGCACAGAAAAATCCGCTCCTGGAGTATAAACTTGAAGGCTTCGAGCTGTTCGAGGCGATGATAGAAGACATCCGCAAGACAGTAGCGAGTACCCTGTACCTGGTGCGCATCCAGACGCAGGAAGAACGGACAATACGGCCGGTCGTGACAGGCGGCGAAACGCGGCACGACGAGATGGGTCAGTTCAGCGGCGCGGGCGCGGGCGCACAGGCAGCGAATGCGGCAAAGGCTCAGGCATCCTCCGGCGCTATGGCCCAGGCGGCGGCGCCAAGAAACGCCACGGTCGTCAGGACCTACCCCAAGGTCGGCCGCAACGACCCCTGTCCCTGCGGCTCCGGCAAGAAATACAAACACTGCCACGGCGCCTGATAAACGTATAGTTAATTGAACGAAGAGAATAAGAGTATAAGAGAGAAGAAAGAGAAGTTTCTAAAGTTTTTAGCTTTTCTCTTTCCTGACCTCTTATTCTCTTATCCTCTTCGTTTCCATTTTATCGAGGCTGACCATGTCGCTTAACTGGCGGGAAATTGACGTTGTGCTCTCGGAACTAGACCTCGTAGGCGCACAGATACAGAAAATCATCCAGCCTTCCTACGATACGCTGGTGTTGTCGTGCTATAAGCCGGGCGTGGCTACCGAACTGCTGTTCTGCATTGCTCATGGAGCCTGCCGTCTGCACGCCACCGCCACACTGGTGCCCAAGGCAGAGAAGCCGCAGCGCTTCATGGAACTGCTGCGGGCCCAGGTGCGCGGCGCCCGCATCGAGTCGATGGAACAACTGGGCAGCGAGCGTATCATAAAAGTGCGCATAGGCTACGACGACGGCGAACGGCTATTGTACGCGCGTCTGTGGTCCGGGGCGGCCAACATCATCTTATGTAAGCCAGACGGCACTATCGTCGACGCCCTCGCGCGGAAGCCTTCAAAAGGAGAGTTGAGCGGGGGCCATTACGCACCTGTGACCGGCGGAGCGCCTCCGAAAGAGTTCCTGGTTCGGGAGCTGCCCGGAACGGGTAGCTTCAACGAGCGGATCGACGCCTTCTACGCGGAGCACGGCTCCGAACTTTCCCGGGTGGCTCTGCTGGAGCGAGCGCGCAAGTATTTCCTGCAGAAGCGAGAGCAACTGGACGCGAGGCTAGCCGCTCTGGAAAAAGCCGCCGCTGACTATGCGGACGCCGAACGATACCGGGAGCTGGGCGACATCCTGATGGCCAACCCCTCGGCCATATCCGACGGAAATTCAGTCACTAGTGATGATTTCTACCGAGGCGGCGATGTCGTCATACGCGTCGATCCGACAAAGAACATCATAGAGAACGCTCGGACCTACTACGAAAAATCTAAAAAAGCTAAAACAGGAGCTGTGGAGACCGCGACCGAACTCGACGAGCTAAGACACTCGATCGATCTGCTTGAGGCCGATCGGATAAAGCTTGAGGCTACGGAAAACCCGTATGCAATCCGTGCCTGGTTGGCAAAACGCCGCACCTCGAGCTCGGAGGCTCCAAAGCGGTTTCCAGGTCTGTCGCTGGAACGCTCGGGCTGGCTCATCCTGGTAGGCCGCTCGGCAACCGAAAACGACGTGCTCCTGCGCCGCCACATCCGGGGGAATGACCTGTGGTTCCATGCTCGTGACTATTCCGGTTCGTACGTATTTGTAAAAAACAGGCCAGGCAAGAGCGTGCCGCTTGAAGTCATGCTGGACTCGGGAATGATTGCGCTGTACTACTCAAAGGGCCGATCCTCGGGGGCAGGGGACATCTATTACACGCAGGCAAAATACCTCCGGCGCGCAAAGAACGGCCCCAAGGGACTCGTCATCCCGACTCAGGAAAAAAACCTGCGCGTCAAGATCGACGAGGCGAGGATGAGGGAACTCCGGCGCCTCATCGGCAAAGACGAGGATTGACCGGATCTTGTCAATTCTTAGTTGAGACCACCGGAGCCTGAGGCGCACGGGAGGATTTAACTATCTTTACCGACAAGAGTCCGTCCTTTTCCTTGACACGTGCCGTAGCGCCCGGCGGGCAAGCGCCTTCCACGATTGTAGCGGCTATAGGATCTTCTATGAGCTTAGTAATAAGCCGCCTCATGGGTCGGGCACCGTAGGCCTCGTCGTACCCTTCTTCTACCAGCCTATCCACCGCCTTCTTGTCCAATTCCAGTGCCACTCCCCGTTCCGCGAGCCTGCGCCGAAGGCGGGAAAGCTCGAGTTCCAGTACCGCCCTCACCTGCTCCTGGTTCAGCGGATGGAATACCACCACCTGGTCCACACGGTTTATGAATTCGGGATTGAACAGCCGCTTGAGTTCCGCGAGCGCGGCCGATTTTACCGCCTCATAATCAAAACGCCTCGCTTCGGCTCCAAAACCAAGTCTGGAACCCCGTATCAGGTCACGGGTGCCCGCATTGCTCGTCATTATGACGACGCAGTTGCGGAACGACACGGCGTGTCCCAAATTGTCGCGCAGCTCGCCTTCCTCAAGCAACTGCAACAACAAGTTGAAGACGTCCGGATGGGCCTTCTCTATCTCGTCGAACAGCACGACGCTGTATGGCTTGCGTCTGACGCGCTCGGTCAGCATGCCGCCCTCGTCGTAGCCCACGTATCCGGGCGGAGCGCCGACGAGCCTGGCCGCGTTGTGCTTTTCCATGAAATCGGACATGTCGATGCGGATAAGCGCTTCTTCGCTGCCGAAGAGGGTCTCGGCGAGCGATTTAGCCAGCAGCGTCTTGCCGACGCCCGTTGGCCCGAGGAATATGAACGAGCCCAGCGGCCGGTGAGGGTCAGAAATGCCTGCCCGCGATCGCCTGACGGCCGCCGCGAGCGCCTTGACGGCAAAATCCTGACCAATAACGCGGCGGTGCAGTTCCGCTTCGAGACTTGAG
>CAZNCK010000039.1:27492-29094 GCA_964571545.1 uncultured Treponemataceae bacterium
TGAGAGACGCTCCGACTCTCCCTCGGCAATGCGTTCAACCGGAATTCCTGTCATCTCGGAGACGACGGCGCGGACATCGTCCACCGTCACCGTGATACCGTCCCCGGTCTGACCAGCGCTCTTCTGGCGCAACACTTCGAGGCTGGCCTTAAGTTCGCGTACCCGGTCCCTGACTTCGGCGGCTCGTTCATAGTTCTGAGTTGAGACGAGCGCCAGTTTTTCTTCGGTGAGGCGCCGAATTTCCGCCTCCGTACTGCCGAGCTCGGACCCGCGTAGCGGGCTTTCCACTTTTTTGCGCGCGCCTGCCTCGTCGAGCACGTCTATGGCCTTGTCCGGAAGAAAACGGTCGCTGACATAGCGGTCGGCAAAGCGTACACAGGCTTCGATAGCGTCGGAAGTGTACCGGATGCCATGGTAGCGCTCGTATCGTTCCTTGATGCCGTTGAGGATATCCGTAGATTGTTCTATCGTAGGTTCCTCGACGAGCACTGTCTGGAAACGCCGTTCGAGGGCCGCGTCTTTCTCGAAATACTTGCGATACTCGTCCAGGGTGGTGGCCCCGATGCACTGCAGTTCGCCCCGCGAAAGCGCGGGTTTGAGCATATTGGAGGCATCAATGGTGCCTTCGGCGCTACCCGCGCCTATGATGGTATGGAGTTCGTCGATGAATAGAATGACATTGCCCGAGGCGGCTATCTCCTTCATGATGCGCTTCAGCCGCTCCTCGAACTCGCCGCGGTACTTCGTGCCCGCCACGATGGAGGCCATATCGAGAACCAGCAAGCGCTTGCCCAGCAGACCGTCCGGCACCTCGCCTTTGGCCATTTTCAGGGCCAGTCCCTCGACTATGGCGGTCTTTCCGACGCCAGGATCGCCTATGAGCACGGGATTGTTCTTGCTGCGACGGGACAGTATGCGCACGACACGGCGGGTTTCCCTCTCGCGGCCGATTACAGGGTCTATGCGGTCCTCGCGGGCCCAGGCGGTAAGATCGCGTGAATGCTCGTCCAGTAGCGGCGTGGCTCCGCCGGTTGTTTTCCGGGTCGGGAGGGCCTGCACGGGAGCCCGATTCTGGGAAGCAGCGCGGTTTTGAGGAGCATCGCGGGGAATATCCCGTTCCTTGGGTTCTTCCTTGCCGCTGGCGGCTATGAGTTTTATCGCGGCCCGGAGCTGTTCGTAGAAAACCCCATACCGGGTAAGGTACTGTTCGAAAACCGAGCCGCTCTCCCTCGCCGCGGCTATGACCAGGTGCTCGGTGCCTATGTACTCGCCATCCATGATTCTGGCTTCTTCGGCCGCCGTCTCGAGCATTGACTTGAGCCGGCGCGACAACGGTGCGTCGCCGAGCAGAAAACCGCCCTTGCGGCCAGCGGCGGCGCGTTCCAGATCCTGCGCCAGTTCGCGCAGATCCATCTTCAGCGTCGAGAGCAGACGGAATCCCGTGCCCTCGGCCTCACGGGCCAAGGCCAGAAGCACGTGCTCCGGGGTGAGTTCGCCTGCGTGGAAACGCCTCGCCTCTTCCTGCGCGAGCACTGTGAGCACACGTTGCGCACGCTTCGTCAGTCCTTTAAACATCGTTGTACCTCTGGCTGAACCGGATAC
>CAZNCK010000040.1:0-328 GCA_964571545.1 uncultured Treponemataceae bacterium
GACGAGTTCGGCAAGGACATGATCCCGACCCTGGACAAGTATGTTGAACAGGTCAAGTTGCTGTCACATTCAGTCAACGAAATAGACGGCATCGTTTCCACCATCCCCATGGACGCCCTCAAGCGCGACCGTGAGGCACTGGAAACCAAGCGCGCCAGCGCGGGCAACCAGGCGCTCAAGGACGAGTACGGCCGCTCCATCGCCGAGATTGCGCGCCAGGAAAAAGCCTGCACCGACCTCGAGGACCAGCGCGAACTGTTGCGCCTCAGACTCGGCTCCTCCGCCAACGCGCTCAAACAGCTCAAGATAGACATGGCCAGGATGAAGG
>CAZNCK010000040.1:338-27288 GCA_964571545.1 uncultured Treponemataceae bacterium
GGCCCTGCCTGAAGCCGGCGAACGCCAGGCACTCGAAGAAATCAGAAAGAAGGCCAGCGAACTGTCCGGATACCTGGCGGACCTGAAGACCGGTTACGAGGAGACGGCGGCCGATCCCTACGCCGAACTCGAGCGCCTGGCCGCGGAGGCCGACGCCAGGGCCAAACTGGAAGGCCCAGCCGGCAACCCGGCGCCCTCCGGTCGTTGACAGGCCAGCCCGCTTCAATCTAGTATCGCGTGTCGGTCTGGTAGCTCAGTTGGATAGAGCGATTGCCTCCTAAGCAATAGGTCGTGGGTTCGATTCCCGCCCAGATCACGTTTCAAGCCGCCTCCCAAAGGGCGGCTTTTTTGTTCCCTGACTATCCCGTACCCTGATTCCGTTGACAGCAACAAACCCTGTGCGGATAATGAACCCGTGAACCTGCCTATAGCCATAGAAGATCTCCTGAATGCCCGTGCTGTAGAATCCGACCGCCTGGAATTCAAGGAAGGCTGGAGTCCTGACAAGGTTTACCAGAGCATCTGCGCCTTCGCAAATGACATCAAAAACATAGGCGGCGGTTACATCCTCATCGGTGTAGCTGAAAAAAATGGAAAGGCCGCCAAGCCGGTCCTTGGGCTGACTTCCATCGCGCTAACTTCTATTCAGAAGGACATGATAGGGCTGAACAACCTGATCCGCCCCCAGTATGCTCCACGGCAACGATAAAGACGAACTGGTCGCGCTGGCGAACCGCACGCCCTTCGACGACAGGCCCAATGCCCAAGGCAAGCAGGGTGACATCGACATAGTCCTGGTCCGGGATTTTCTCCGCAAGGCAGAAAGCCTGCTCGCTGAAGAGATGGACAGCCTGAACCTGGAGGCCGTGCTCGCCCGCATGAACCTGCTTGCCGGCCCTCCCGAGCACCAGAAGCTGCGGAACGTCGCACTGATGCTTTTCAATGAAACGCCTGAACGGTTCTTCCCCTATTCCTATATTGATATCGTGGACTTCCGGCACGGAGAAGGTGACAGGACCTTCTCGGAAAAGCGTTGTTACGGATCAATGCAGAACCAGATCAGGCAAGCCCTTGACTACTTCCAGTCTTCAGTGGTCATGGAACGCGTCATCAAGGTGCCCGACCGGGCGGAGGCCATCAGGGCCTGGAGCTATCCGTACAGAGTGTTAGAAGAAATTCTGGTCAACGCGGTCTACCACCGTGACTATCAGGAGCACGAACCGATTACTATACGCATCGAGCCGGACAGGATCCGGGTATACAACCTTGGTGGATTGGACAGGTCCATCAGACTTGAGGACCTTCTGTCTGGCAAAGCCATCCCACGACGCTACAGGAACCGTCGCCTTGGCGACTTCCTCAAGGAGATGAAGCTCGCCGAAGGGCGTCTCACCGGTATCCAGCTTATAAAGACGACACTTGAACGGAATGGCTCCCCTGCTCCACTTTTCGAGACCGACGACGAACGGACCTGGTTCAGCGTCATGCTGCACCTTCATCCAGCCTTTTCACATGCGTCCACCCTTGACGAAAATACTGAGTCCACCACCACACTAGGCTTATTGGAAGAGCTGCTTCGCAAAGCGCTGGCGACCTCCGGTCACCAAGACGAGCACCAAGACGAAGCTGCCATCGAGGTGATGATGGCGATGGTGAGATCCTGTTCAAAGCAGCCACGATCCAAAGAAGAGCTTTTTACTCTCGTCGGCCTGAAACCGGATTCCCGCTCAAAACGACGCTACATCGAACCACTGGAAAGAACGGGCTGGCTTGAGAAAACACTGCCGGAAAAACCGACGAGCCGGAATCAGCAGTACCGTCTTGGGAAAGCCGCACGTGATGCCATTTTCCGGTCGTCTATGTAACTCACGATCATGCAGGCTATACTACAGGGCATGCAATTTTTCCAGACAGATTCACCGGAAATAGTACAGGACGCAATCATCGGACCGATTGGCGATCGGCTTCGTGAAGGCAGGCCGGCACTCCTGCTTATCTCGGGAGGATCCACGGCCGGCATCGCCATCGCAGCCATAAAAGCATTGCAAAAACTTTCCACGACTCAAGGTCTCGATGTGCCTGGACTTCTTTCCATTTCATTGATCGACGAGAGGTTTGGACCGGTTGGCCATAAGCACTCGAACTGGAAGCAGTTGCTTGACGAGGGCCTACCGGCGGAATCCGTTCGAGCCATGCCGCTGCTTCTGGAATCGCGGGATGATGAGGAAGCCTTCCATTCGGCGATACGACGATTTGATGAAATCCTGACCAATGCCGCCCGCAAGGAAACAAGTGGCGAGATGCTCATAGTCGGCATCCTCGGCATTGGCGCAGATGGACACACCGCCGGCATACTGCCAGGGAGCCCGGCGTGCCTCGAGGATGATTCCGGGCCAGCGGCTCCACTGGCCATGGGATACAAATCCGGGATTCATACGCGAATCACCATCACGCCGGCCTTTTTTCAGTACTTTGACAGAGCGATAGCCTATGCCTCGGGCGAAGAAAAACAGCAAGCGCTGGCCGGCCTGCGTGAAGCGAAACCCGTTTGTGATCATCCGGCGCAACTGCTCAAGCGGGCGCACGAGTCGCTGGTATTCTGCGACCGCGTACCGGCAGAAGTCTGAGAAACGGATAGCATCCAGCGCACAGAGGATTGTATGGAAAAACTTGGCAGCACCGTTCTGGTCATCTTTGGCATAACCGGCGATCTCTCCAGGCGGAAACTTCTGCCCGCGCTGCTCCACCTTGCCGAGGCCGGCATGCTTCCGGAAGAATTCCACATCGTTGGCATTTCCAGAAATGGAACGACTGCATCCGACATCATCGGATTCATCAGACAGGGTACCACACTGAATGGCCAGACGTCGGATGATCTGTATTCCAGGATCGGCTCGATGATCACCATGGTAGACATGAACATGAGTGAAGCAGCGGAATACACGCGACTTGTCGACGAGCTGGACCGGCTGGACCGGGGTGCCGGTCACCCACTTCACCGCATGATGTATCTGGCCATTCCCGCAACCCTCTTCGATACGGTTACCGCCCGTCTTGCTGAGGCCGACATCAACATGCTCCGCAACGGCGTACGCGCGTGCCACATCCTCATCGAAAAGCCGTTCGGCTTCAACCTCACATCAGCCCAGGAACTGATACGCCGGCTTGCCCAGCAATTCGACGAGTCGCAGATGTATCGCATCGACCATTACCTGGCCAAGGAGACGGCGCAGAACATCCTGGCCTTCAGGTTCGAAAACCCGCTGTTCAACCAGACCTGGAATCGCAATCACATCAGCCACATCATGATTACCGCGGTAGAATCGATAGGCATAGAGGGGCGAACGGCTTTCTACGATAACATGGGCGCGATGCGGGACCTGGTGCAGAGTCATCTCCTGCAACTCCTGGCTCTGGTGACGATGAACCAGCCTGAAACGATGAGTTCAGCGGCCATACACCGGGAGAAGGAACGCATCCTGAGGCACGTCCTGCCGCCTGGCCCCGAACGGATGGAACATGAAGCGGTACGCGGGCAGTACGCCACGTACCGTGCCGAAACCGGCAATCCGCTATCCATGACCGAGACCTACGCCGCGGTGCGGCTGTCCATCGACACCGACGAGTGGCGTGGCGTGCCCGTATTCATCAGGACCGGCAAGGCGCTACGCGAGAAGATTACCGAGATCACCCTGGTGTTCTCGAACGCGGCCAGCCCCGGCAAGCAGAACTACCTGACGATCAGGATTCAGCCCAATGAAGGCATCGTGATCGACCTGCATATCAAAAAACCTGGGTTCGATCACGCGATGGAACAGGTGCAGCTTGATTTCTGCTACACCGACAAACCGGGCCTCGTCCATTCCGACGCGTATGAGCGCGTGCTCTTCGATGCGATGCGCGGTGACAGGACGCTCTTTGCCTCGAGTGATGAAGTGCTTTCCTGCTGGCGAATAAGCGAGCCAATCCTGGCCGCCTGGGCCAGTGCGAATTTCCCGCTGCACCCATACGACAACAATTCCTGGGGGCCACTGGCGGCAGACGCCATGATTGCGGAGACGGGCGTGGAGTGGCTTTCAGATACGCACACCGTCTGCTCAATACCGCGCATCATTCCCGTGGCCTGAAGGCTGGAACCGGCAGTACCGCCAAGCTTGGAAACCATAAACCCTAGCAACCATATGTCAGTTGCAGTTCCCTGTAACATGCAGTACATTACGGCATGAGCAAAGATCAGAAGCTGATCGCCAGGCTTTTATCCAAACCTAAAGACTTTACTAATAGCGAATTATGTAAAGCCCTTCAATCGTTGGGATATGTAGAAGACCAAGGTGGAAAAACATCAGGCTCGCGGGTTGCCTTCGTCAATACGTACACCAATCATATAATCAGGTTACATAAGCCACATCCGCGCAATGAATTAAAACAGTATCAACTTGAACAACTCATCGAAGCATTGAAGGCAAGGGGGCTCTTATGAATGATGTTTTATCGTTTAAGGACTATATAGGGTCGGTACACTTCAATGCAGAAGATGAAGTCTTCTTTGGTAAAATTGAGGGTATTGAAGATCTGGTTTCCTTTGAAGGAAACAGTGTATCAGAACTAAAGAAGGCCTTTAAAGATGCGGTAACCGATTACCTGAGCCTATGCAACGAGAATGGAAAAAATATTGAAAAATCCTATAAAGGCAGTTTCAATATCAGAATTCCTCCTGAAATACACCGGCAAGCAAAGCGCCTTGCCTTGATGAAAGGCATTTCGTTGAATCAGTTAATACAAAAGGCAGTTGAAGCAGAAGTAAACCGGGAACTCCAACAATAATAAAAGCCCGTCCCCGGGCGGGGAACGGGCTTGTGAAGTAACTGAAAGAACGTGTTACTGCGGGGTTATCCAGATGTGGCACGTACCAGCAGAATAGTATGGATTTACTCTAATGGTAATATATTGCGCTGAATCGACATACACCGGTTGTGGAGATAAATATGCACTATCAACATCCGTGAACAGATAATTACCGTAGCTATCAATATAACTTGCGGTAATATCACCGGTATAGAATCCAGGCGTACCGTTCTGATATGAGTCTTCCCAGTTGATTAGATAATTCCCTGGCGTGCTGATGTAGAACCGGTAATCGCTTACCACTAGTACGTTTATCGTATTAGTGTCCGTCCCACCTACATCAGTAACAGGAATACTGACTGCAGCATAAATGGTCAGATTGTATGTTGCAGATGATACGTTTCCTTGGTTGTCAGTAGCGGTAAGAGTTATTAAATAGGGGCCAACAGTATCTGGATAGAAGGAAACATATTGTCCATAACCGTTAAAGACATTCGAGCCATTGGGATTGGTGATACTCCAAGAGGTCGAAGTAATCCAGCCATCAGTATCACCAGAACCATAACTATCCAGATAAACTTCTGAGTTTACTAAAACGTTATTTCCCATTGATGAATTGATGTAGACATAAGGATATACTCCGCCAGATGCATAAACCGCGTAGGGGTCAGCTGTCAATTGCTCAGTATTGATCATGCTCGACGGACCAACTCGGCAATTCATTTGAATTCCAGCGTTTTGAGGATTCATATTGCGGAAGTCAACCCAGTAGTCGTTGCTATTATTCCGGATAGCCAACGTGCCTTTATCATAAACTGCGTATTGCTCCCATGATTCATCATTGGATTCATCAAACCACACCAATACTTTATAGGTAGAATATTTCCACGTACTAAACTCAACCGTCGTTGTATACCTCTGACCATCAGTGTCCTCTGTAAAGGTATTTTCCCATAACTTTGTTTTTACTATGCCGTTCCAGTCAATCTGGTAATTGCCATCAAAACTATCAATGAAGGGGATAAAAGCAACTATTATAGGTGGATTGGTATCATTAGTGATACTGCCTGGGCCAAAATTATATGGTGGCAGGAGGAGATTCTGGTCATATTCTACCGTCACCGCCACGGAATAGTCGGCAGTGCCGCCGCCGTTTTGGTCGCTGTCTGTATCTTCAGGAAAGAATCCTTCGAGGAGCTTGTCGCAGCCGCCGAGGACGAAGAGCGACAGGACGATGACAAAGGCGAATGTTAGTCTTTTCATTTTGCGTCCTCCTTTCAAAGGTGCAGGTTGATCGTGATGACGGGGTACAGGTTGGATAGAAGGTTATCCAGTACCATGTCACGCATGGTGTCGTTGCCCAAGCCTTCCAGGGTAGTTATCATGGAATCGAAACTATTGAAAACAACGGTGCCGGAGGCCATGACGCTGAGCGCCTTGCCGAACTTGAATCCCAGGCCTGCCCGCAAATTAACGCCGAGGTCTGGAGAAAAGCCCGCGTTCTCCTCAAGTTCTGACTGTTTGTAGATGTACAGGTTGTTAAATCCTGTGGACACCATGAGGATGACCGGGCCTATCCTGGGTCGGAAGCCCACGTCGATGAGGCTGAGTACGCCAGGGCGGTAGATGCCGGGCTGGTAGGTTCCATTGGTGACGTCGAAGGTGCCGGTCATGCTGGAAACGGAGGCAGGCGGTAGCATCAAGGCGTCGTACGAGGCGTAGAAGAGCCAGGCAAACGAATATCCCACATGCAACACCGCGGTGTTGTCGTAGAAAAACCCATTGCCTGAGGGTCCCTGATTTTCGTCCGGGTTGAGCGGCGGGGCTATACCGAAGCCCAGCTCTAGTTCGTCGGTGAATGCCGTTCCTGCCATTGCTAGAATCAGGAATGTGGCCAGCATCAGCTTCTTGGTCATGATGTAACCTCCTCGTGGATATATCTCAAAACGTTTCCGCGCTACTTCGTATCCTGTCAGTCAGGATAATGCAATTGTATCCATTTTCTCTTAACTATCAAATGAATTCGTCTAGTATCTATGCGCAATAACTCGCCTAAGGATGAATACTATCACTGAATGCTTGAAATTGCTAAAAAATGTTATGGGTTGAATGATCTTTGGCTCTAATCCCGCCGGGACGCCTTCGCCTTGACGGCGCAAACCCGCTCAGGTATGCTCCCGTCATGAAGATATGGCTCAAGTACCTTATAGCCACGATAGTCGGCGTCGCCGCCGGCTTGATTATACCTATGGGCGACGGGAGCGTGCTGGACGCCGTCGCGGACGTCTCCATGAATATAGCCCGTTACGCTCTCCTGCCCCTGGTGTTTTTTTCGGTCGCTATTGCCGGCTTCGAACTGCACGAGGAAAGACGCTTATTGCGGGTGTGGCTCAGGACGGTGCTGTACTCGATGGCGACGGTACTCGTGCTCACCTTGGTCGGGTTGGCGGGCGCGTTCCTCTTCACGCCGGGCCGGATTCCGCTCTCCACTGATACCGTTTCGAGCGTTGGAACCGTTCCGACGATCTTCAGTATTCTTGATGCCGTTATTTCAGCGGACGCGCTCTCGACGCTACTGTCCTTCAATTTTCTCCTGCCGGCGGCATCGTTCGCGCTGATACTCGGGCTGGGCTTCGCGTTTGACAAGGCCGCTACCAAGCCGGTAGTCGCGCTGTTCGATTCACTGTCCAGGATACTGTGGCAGATCAACAGCTTTTTTGTGGAAATACTGCCCTTGCCGCTGATTGTCGCCGCGGCGGCAAGGACGGCCTCTATGGGTAGGACGCCGCGGCTTGCCGTATTCAAGCCGCTTTTCGCCGTCGTTGGTTTTGAAACGGCATTCGTCGTCCTGGCCTTGGCGCCGCTCGTGCTGTGGATGGCGGATCGCAAGAAGAATCCCTATAAGACACTGTTCGCGCTTGCGGCGCCGGCCATTGCGGCGCTCGTCTCGGGGAACACCTATGCCCAAGCGGGCGTTGCCGCAAAACACCTCAAGGAGAGTCTCGGCGTCAGGCGGCGGGCAGGATCCGTAGCTATGCCCTTGGCGTTGGCGTTCGGGCGGGCGGGCACGGCCATGGTTACCGCCACTGCCTTCGTGGCCATACTCAATTCCTACTCAAATCTGGGCCTCGGCTCGACCGCCGTGGTCTGGATGGTGCTGTCAGTGCCCGCGGCCGCGTTGCTACTAGGAGCGGCTCCGGGTTCGGGGCCTATCATCGCGTTGGCTGCCCTCTGCGCCTCGTACGGGCGGGGCTTCGAATCGGGCTACATTCTACTGGTTCCGGCGGCCCTGCCGTTGGCTATGATAGGCGCGTTCGTCGACAGCGTCTGCATGGCCTGCGTCATCGAGGCGGTCGCTTCTGAAGAAGGCTATTCTATAACCAAGGACCTCAGGCACTACATATAACGCTCAATTGACTTTTAGGTCGACCGGCCTTACTATCGGCCCATGAGTTTAAGCACCATCCTCACCGAGGAAACCGTGACCATCGGGTTGCGGTCTACGGATAAGCACGGCATCATCAACGAGATGCTCGACCTGCTGCTCAAGGCGGGTTCCATCAGCGACAAACCGGCGGCCTTGAAGGCAGTACTCGAACGCGAGCAGAAGATGTCCACGGGTATGAAGTATGGCATAGCCATTCCCCATGGCAAGTCGGTGTCTGTCCCCGCGCTCGTAGCCTGCGTCGGAATATCCCGTGAACCGGTTCCGTTTGACGCGCTGGACGAAATACCGGCGCGCATCTTCATCATGACGCTATCGCCGCCGGAGAAGACCGGCCCCCACCTACAGTTCCTCGCCGAAGTGAGCCAGCTCTTCAAGAGCGAAGAGAGGCGGGCGGCAGCCATCGCCGCGCGCTCTCCGGCTGAACTGCTCTCCATCATCACCCGCAAGCCATAAACGGCACTGATTCCATAGCGACGAAAAAGCCCATCCCGTGCGGGATGGGCTTTCTGTTTCCCCGTGAGGGGAACTGCTACTCGAGGATGGCGAGAATATCGGAGAACTTGACTATCAGGTGGTCGGTACCGTCGATCTTGATCTGGGTTCCGGCATACTTGTCGAACATGACCTTGTCGTTCTTCTTGACCTTGATGACCTCGGTATCGGTACCGATGGCGATAACGAGGCCAGTCTGGGTCTTCTCCTGGGCGGTCTGCGGAATGATGATTCCGCCGGCGGTCTTGGTATCGCCTTCCTGGACCTTGATGAGTACGCGATCGCCTAACGGGCTTACTTTCATGTGGTATTCCTCCTGGAACGTGTATCAGTTGTAGTTTCGATAACGTTGAAAATGTACTAAAAAGATGCGAACGCGGTCAAGGAAGATCAGCGCTTGTTTTGGCTCTCTGATGGTATTTGCGGGATATTGACGTCAGGATTACATCAGAACGGTATGTAACTGTCTTTTCCGCCATCAAAGGTGGCCGAATCAGGGTCAGAATTCGTACATTATAGGGCGGAGGATACGATGCCCCGCAAGACAGAATCATGGAACTCCCCTAAACCAAAAAAACCCGTAAAAGGAAAGCCGATTCCGCCTATGAACGGATGGAAATACTCGCTTGGCTACGTTGTCATAGCGCTGGTCTCAATAAGCATGTTCAACTGGTTCATCGTTGCCTCCGATAGCTCGGTGGTGCCCTACAGCGAATTCAAGGCTCTCGTCTCATCGGGCCAAATCGACCGCATAGAGATGGATGCCAACTATTACACCGGCCATGCCGTAGCCGCCCGGCAAGACGGACGGGCAACGCCCGAGAGTCAGAAGCGCATCTACAAGACGGTGCCGGTATTCGAACAGGACTTTACCAAGCTACTGGACCAGAAGGGTATCACCTACTCGGCCGTCTCGCGTGAAGGCAACGCGGTGTTGAGCTTCGTGCTCAACTGGGTACTGCCGTTCGGTCTGATGTTCTTCCTGTGGCGCATGTTGCAGAAACGCATGTCAAACATGGGCTCCAATGTGCTGTCCGTAGGCCAGAACAAGGCCGTCATCGTGGCCGAGGGCGACGTGAAGACTCGCTTCGTAGATGTGGCCGGCGTTGACGAGGCCAGGGAAGAACTGGTCGAAGTAGTCGACTTTCTTAAAAACCCCAAGAAGTATACTGATATAGGCGGCAAGATACCCAAGGGAGTCTTGCTCGTAGGTCCGCCTGGAACCGGCAAGACCCTGCTGGCGCGCGCCGTAGCCGGCGAAGCGGGCGTGCCGTTCTTCAGAATGAGCGGCGCTGAGTTCGTCGAGATGTTCGTGGGCGTAGGCGCGGCCCGCGTCCGCGACCTATTCAAGCAGGCCAGGGAAAAGGCTCCCTGCATCGTGTTCATAGACGAGCTGGACGCGATAGGCAAGAGCCGCGTGAACGGCGTGATGGGCGGCAACGACGAGCGCGAGCAGACCCTGAACCAACTCCTCGTCGAGATGGACGGATTCGACGCCACCAGCGGCCTGATCATCCTCGCGGCGACAAACCGACCCGACGTGCTTGACCCGGCTCTGTTGCGCCCCGGCCGCTTCGACAGACAGGTAGGCGTGGACAGGCCCGATATCGTAGGCCGCGAGGCCATACTCCTGATACATGCCAAAACGGTAAAGCTCGACCCTGGAACCGACCTCTCCAAGGTCGCCCGAGCCACCCCCGGATTCGTGGGAGCCGATCTGGCCAACGTCGTCAACGAGGCGGCCCTTCTGGCGGTCCGCGCCGGGCGCAAGAAGGTGCACCAGCAGGACTTCGAGAAGGCTATAGAAAAAATAATGACGGGCCTGGAGAAGAAGAGCCGCGTGATGAATCCCGAAGAGCGCCGCGTCATAGCCTACCACGAGGCGGGCCACGCTATCGTCGCGGCCTTCACGCCAGAATCGGACCCGGTGCAGAAGGTCTCCATAGTACCGCGCGGCTTCGGGGCGCTAGGCTTCACGTTGCAGGTTCCGCTTGAGGACCGTTACATAGTCACCGAGGACAAGCTCCTTGGTGAAATCGACGTGCTGATGGGCGGCCGCGCCGCGGAGGAACTGACCTTCGGCAAGATTTCCACCGGCGCCTCTAACGACATCATGCGCGCCACCGATATTTCCAGGCGCATGATCACCGACTACGGCATGTCGGAGCGCTACCGGAACGTAGCGCTGACGAAGCGAGGCATGGGTATCATGGGCCCGTCCGCCGAGCCTGTGATGACGCGAGAGTACGGCGAGGAGACGCAGCAGTACATCGACGAGACCGTAGCGGCCACTGTTTCAGCGCGCTATACCATAGCTAAGCGCGTGCTGGAGGAACGGAAAGGCCTCCTGGACACGCTTGCGGCCGAGCTCCTGGAAAAGGAATCGGTTGACGAGGCCCGCTTCAAGGCCATCATCTCCGCCGCCTGAACCTGAACGACAGGTATGGTGCCGTCCCGCACTCGCGGGACGGCATTTTTTATATAGACACGCCATACAGTTTACGATACGCTTTACGGTAAGGTGCTGAATACAGCGAAAAGGAGTTGCCATGTTGCCTACCATACTGCTGATCGTGTACGGAATCGTATTGCTCGCGATAGCGACTATGAGTCTCAAGTACAATGATACCCTCGATAATTTCTTGGTTGCGGGAAGATCACAGAAAAAAATCTTGGTCGTGGCCTCGATGCTCGCATCGACCATAGGCGGCGGCATCACGATAGGAACCGTCACCCGGGCCTACAATATAGGTTTTCCGGCGTTCTGGTTCGTGGCCGCGGGCGGCATTGCGCATTTCCTGCAAGGCGCTCTGCTTTCACGCAAGGTGCGCGAGACCGAGGCTGTAACAATGCCCGACCTCGCCGACAAGCTCGTAGGCCCATCGCTACGAACGCTGACCTCGCTCATCGTGCTGGTCACATGGGTGGGCATAGCGACGGCGCAGTTCGTGGCCGCGTCCAAGATAATTACGGGCATCACGGGGCTAAGCCACCAATCCGCGGTGATCGCCGCCGCCGTGTTCCTGGTCGTGTACACGCTTATAGGCGGTCAGAAATCGGTGCTCCGCACGGATCTGTTCCAGTTCGGCGTACTGTCGCTAGCCTTGCTCGCCACGCTGGCCTGGCTGTTCCTCGCCTCGCCTCCCGTCGCAGGCGCCGTGCGGATAGAGTTGTTCAACGCCAAGTTCGGCTTCCTGGATCTCCTCTATTATGTCATCGTGCTCGGAGGCTCGTACTTCATCTGCCCGATGATGTTCTCCAGGATACTCTCCGCCGATACGCCGGCCAACGCACGAAAAAGTTCCTACATGTCGGGCTTTGGCATGCTGGCCTTCGCGCTGATTGTAACATTCATAGGCCTGTGGGCCCGTTCGTCTATAACCGATCTTGGCGGCCTCGACCCGCTGAACTTCATGGCTCGCAAGAGCCTGCCTGGCATCATGGGCACCTTGCTGATATTCGGTCTTCTGGCCGCCATACTGTCCACCGCAGATACGGTATTGCTCACCGCCGCTGGCGTCCTCGAGCACGACCTATTCAAAAGAAAAACTGTTAAGGGCGTCAGGCTCTGGGTAGTCGCCGTCGGCGCCGTAGCCGCGTTTATAGCGCTGTTTCAGACCGACATCATCGGCATCCTCATCAAGACCTACAATGGATACACCGCTGGCATAGTGCCGGCGCTGTTCGTGGCGATAGTGTTGTCGGGCAAGCGCAAGCTCAATCCAGCCTGGACCTTCGCGGCTGTCGCGGTGGGTTACGCGCTTGGTACTGCGGGCAGTTTTATGAAAGAAGGAACGGCGGCGGCCAAGCTCCTGCCGATGGCTGGCCTCACGGCATCCGCAGTGCTCTCGCTGCTAGCGGCCTATGCGCCGCGCAAGGCAAAAGCCTAAGGGTACATCCCGGATGATGTCCTAACGGCCGGTCCGGCTTCCTGGGCCGGCCGTTTTTTCTTCAATTTTTCCGGCGCGCTAAAAATACCGCAAACCATCCGCTGGTCCGACTGACTGAGCGCTATATTATTAGATAAAAGACCATAGAACACCGTCGCGGTTTTCGACAGAATCAACAGAGTGATTGCGCAATTCAATCAGACATATTGACACTGCTTGTCATATAGTACATGATCGACTTATGACATTATCGCTTATAATGTCAAGGAGTGTACCATGGCTATACTTATTTCTGGAACTGGCGCTTCGATTCCTGCCAATCGCGTCTCGAACGAGGACCTAGCCGCCAGGGTTGAAACTACGGACGAATGGATACGATCGCACACGGGCATAGGCGCCCGCCACTTTGCCGCCGACGGTAAAGTAACGAGCGATCTTGGCACCGAAGCCGCACTCGCCGCGCTTGCGAAAGCCGGCAAAAAGCCCGAGGATGTCGACCTTATCGTCGTCGCGACGGCGACCCCCGACTATTTTGCATTTCCTTCAACCGCCTGCATAATCCAGGACAAGCTTGGCGCTTCAAACGCGGCGGCCCTCGATGTAAACGCGGGCTGCACCGGGTTCATCTACGCCCTCGACGTCGCGGCCTCCATGCTGGCCGCGCCGGCACGAAAAGTAGCGCTCGTGATAGGCGCCGAGACCCTGTCGCGGGTGGCCGACTGGAACGACAGGGCTACCTGCGTGTTGTTCGGTGACGGCGCCGCCGCCTTCGTGCTCGAAAAGTCAGATAAGGAGACAGGCAGAGGGCTGTTGTACTCCTGGCTCCGCGCCAAGGGTTCAGGCGCCAAGAGCCTGTACATGAGCCAGCCTGAACGCCTTTCCACCTTCGAGCGAAAGGGCGACTACGGCACGCCGCCATCCATCGTGATGGACGGCAAGGAAGTCTACATGTTCGCCGTAAAGGCTATAACCGACACGATAGAAGCCTTGCTTGCGGAGTCCGGTTACGAACTGGAGGACTTCAGATGGATAGTGCCGCACCAGGCCAACGCCCGCATAGTCCAGGCGGCAGCCAAACGCTTCGGCATCGAGGATGACCACATATTCATGAACATCGAGGAATACGCCAACACCTCGGCTGCGTCTATCCCGATAGCGCTGAACGAGATGGCCGAGAAACGCCTCATCAAAAAGGGCGATTTAGTCATGGCCATGGGCTTCGGCGCCGGCCTGACCTACGGCGGCACTATAATCCGCTGGTAATTCGAGATAACGAGCAAGGAGACAGCAATGAAGAAAGCAGTAATAACCGGCATGGGCGTCATCAGTCCCATCGGCAACGATATCGATACGTTTTGGGCCTCAATCAAGGCGGGAAAGAGCGGCCTGGGGCCGATAACGCGACGGAGTTTGACTCCAAGATAGCCGCCGAGGTCAAGGATTTTGACCCTAGCCAATTTATGGAGAAGAAAGACGCCCGCAAGATGGCGCTCTTTACCCAGTTCGCCGTAGCCGCCGCCGTGCAGGCCTGGAAAGAGGCGGCGCTCGAAGGCTCCGGCGTCGACCTTGAACGCGTTGCGGTAGTACTCGGCAACGGCATAGGCGGCATAGAAATTTTCGAGGAGAGCCACAAGAAGTTGCTCGGATCCGGGCCGTCGCGTATGCTCCCGCTGACGGTGCCGCTGATGATAACCAACGAGGCGGCTGGAAATATCGCCATCCACTTTGGCATCAAGGGACCCACGTTGACCACCGCCACCGCCTGCGCCTCGGGTACGGACGCGCTGGGCCAGGCCATGGACATGATACGCTCGGGCAGGGCCGACGTTGTCGTGGCCGGCGGCACCGAAGGCGCTATCAGCGCCTTTGCGGTAGGATCATTCTGCATGCTCAAGGCGCTATCAACCGCGTATAACGACACGCCCCAGAAGGCCTCACGGCCCTTCGACGCGGCCCGCGACGGGTTCGTCATCGGCGAAGGCGCCGGCGTCATGATTCTGGAAAGCGAAGAACACGCAAAGGCTCGCGGCGCAAAGATACTGGGAGAACTGGCCGGATATGGTTCGTCCTGCGACGCGTACCACGTTACAGCCCCCGAGCCCTCCGGAGACGGCGGCGCGCTCGCGATACGGCTGGCCCTCAAGGACGCCAAAATTGCCCCCGAAGGCGTGGCGTATTACAACGCGCACGGCACCAGCACCCAGATGAACGACCCAATAGAGACGCTGATGGTCAAGAAAGCCTTTGGGGAGCACGCCAGGAAGATGAAGGTATCTTCGACTAAAAGCATGACAGGCCACATGATAGCGGCCGCGGGCGCCGTAGAGGCCATAGTCTGCGCCCTCGCGATCCGGGACGGATTCTTTCCGCCTACCATCAACCTCGACAAGGCCGACGAGGCCTGTGACCTGGATTACGTGCCCAATACCGGCGTTTATGGCGCCATTGACGCCGCCGCCAGCGGTTCACTGGGTTTCGGCGGCCACAATGCCTGCGTCGTGCTCAGGAAATATCAATGAAAGTCAGCGGAACCGACATAGAGTCCATACTGCCCCACCGGGCTCCGTTTCTGTTCGTCGATGAGGCGGAGAATCTCCCCGACGGCTCGATACGGGCCAAGCACCTGTTCCGCCCCGAGGAGCCGTTCTTCGCGGGGCACTTTCCCGGTTACCCGGTGGTGCCCGGCGTGCTGCTCGTGGAGACGCTGGCCCAGGCCGGCGGCGTAGGGGCGTTGCTGGTTGCCCGTGATGTCGGCGGAGCGGCCGATGCCGGGCTGACCTTTTTCCTGGCTACGGTCAACAATGTCAAATTCCGCAGGCAGGTACGACCCGGAGAGGTTTTCGAGATGGAGATAACGACGCTACGCTCAAGCCCGAGGCTCATAAAGCAGGCCGGCAAGGGCTTCGTCGGCGGAGAGATCGCCGTAGAGGCGGAATGGCTTTGTATTGCGGCCGACGCCCCTACGGCTGATACCGTCTAAAAAAATTCCAGAGGAGACATCATGATAACGCCGATGATACGCAGCAATATCTGCCTCAACGCTCACCCAGCCGGTTGCGAGGCCTTTGTCCGGCTCTGGATAGACCGAGCCCTGAAGGCCAAGCCCGCTATCGTCGCGGCATCCCGTTCATCCGGCAAGCCAGCGCCCAAGGCCGTCCTGGTTCTCGGTTGCTCCACCGGCTACGGCCTCGCCTCGAGGATCACCGCGGCCTTCGTATGCGGCGCTCGCACCATCGGCGTTTCGCTGGAACGCGAACCCAGCGACAAGAAATCCGGCACGCCGGGCTGGTACGACAACCGCGCCTTCGACGCTGCCGCAAAAGAGGCTGGCCTGTATTCCGTAACCTTCGACGCCGACGCCTTCGCCAATGAGACGCGTGATCGGGTGATAGCCCAGGCCAAGGCCGATGGATTGCAGTTCGACCAGGTAATCTACTCCCTGGCCAGCCCCGTCCGGGTAGATCCTGCCTCCGGCATCATGCACCGCTCGGTACTGAAGCCTCTCGGGGAGCCGTTCACCGGCCGCACCTTCGACGTGGTTTCGGCCCAGATGAGCGAAGTGACTATCCAGCCCGCCACAGACGAAGAAGTAGTCGCCACCGTCAAGGTGATGGGCGGAGAAGACTGGGAACTGTGGATACGCGCGCTGTCAGACGCCGGAGTCCTGGCCCAGGGTTGCACCTCGCTCGCATACTCGTACATCGGCCCCGAACATACCGCGACGATCTACCGCGGCGGCGCCATAGGCAAGGCCAAGGAACACCTTGAAAAGACCGCCCATGTCCTCTCGGATTTCTTGGGAAAATCAGGCGGCGCCGCCTGGGTGGCCGTCAACAAGGCAGTCGTTACACGCGCAAGCGCCGTCATCCCCGTTGTCGCTCTGTACGTCGCGGCGCTGTTCAAGACCATGAAGGAACTAGGCCTCCATGAAGACTGCCACGACCAGATACTCAGGCTGTACCGCGACCGGCTCTTCGCGCCGGGCAAGATTCCCGTCGACGCGGCCGGCCGCATCCGGATGGACGACTGGGAAATGCGCGCCGACGTGCAACAAGGCACCACGCGGCATTTTCTGGAAGCCACCGAAGCCAATTTGGCGCAGGCCGTAGACCTAGCCGGCTTCCGCCACGATTTTCTTGAAGCCCATGGCTTCGACATAGCCGGCGTAGACTACGCCGCCGACGTCGAATACAGATAGTTCGTGAATATTACAAAGAGAATAAGAGGTAAAGCAAGAGAAGAGAAAGGAAAAGAAGAAAAAGAATGTGAGAGAGTCAAGACCCTCATATTTTCAACCTTCTTCGTCTTCCTCTTTCCTGTCTCTTATCCTCTTATCCTCTTCGTTGTTTCTTTCAGGCTTTTTTATCCCCGGGGTGGTTGACCGCCTGCTGCCGGAGTACTTGCGGACCTGCCGTCCGCCGCGTTACTTGATCGATACGAGGAGGGGCAAGGAAAGGCATTGAACTCATTCCCCAAACGGATACTCGTGCCAGTAGGCACGCCGTGCTTACAAGCACGGCGCCAGTGGACGCGATGCGCCTCCCACAAGGGTGCGTCCTCCCCTGGCACAGGTGCGCCTCCGCGATGGCGCGCCTCAACAGGGCACCGGATCGCGGTGCCAATCCTTCGAGTAACGCGGCGGTCTTTTTTTTTATATTTGATGATACCCCAATAAAAATGAATTCAGCGCGCTAATTATGGTTGTTCATATTTCGTTGCTATATATTATTTAATCGGTAATGTATAAAGCGGAGGCTACGATGAGACACTTGTTCCGGTCTGGGGTACCTGTCGCGGCGGTTTTCATTGCCCTGTTCCTGGGTTCCGTTACCGCTGCCTTTGCGCAGGAGAGCATCTTTTCACTGACTCCTTCGTACCTCATTCCGACGGGTGAATCAGCGGCGCTCTTTTCTCCGGGCGCCGGCGCCGATCTTGATGTGCGCTGGTCGTCAATTCTAGGCCCAGTCGATGGTTCCGTGCGGGCCAGTTACCGCTCGGCCTTCCTGGACGCCCAGGCCGGCATAATCCATATTGCATCTCTTTCCGTTGGACCAAGTCTTCCCCTGCTTGCCCTTGGACCATTCTCGCTTGACGCTTCCATGAACCTCGGCGCCTACGCCGCGTTCTACGAAAACCAGGCTCCTCTGTTCAATCCCGCTACTTCAGCCCAGATCGAAGCACGAATCGACATTGGCTCGATGCGGCTGGCTTTTTCTCCTGGGTTCGATCTCTACTGGACCCGAAGGTCAGGATCAATAACCCCGTTCTACTCGGTGGTAAGCCTAGGCCTGACGCTTTCCTACGAGGCCGGATCCGGAACGGCTCGACCCAAGCTCCGTATCGACGAACCACAACTACAGCCGTTCTTCCCCGCCATCTACAAGTATTACGCGGACCAGCCAGTAGGAAGCGTATCGATTAAGAACGGCGAATCAGCCGAGATCAGGGACGTCAAGGTCGAGTTCTTCGTACCCCGATACATGGAAGGCCCGGCAATCGTAGCTGAATTTCCGGCGCTGAAACCCGGAGAGACCAGATCGGTACCGCTGACCGCGCTGCTGCGGAACGAGGTACTGGGAGTAACCGAGACCGACGCTGTCCAGGCGGAAATTACCATAGTCTACAGCGCGCGATCGGGCACATTATCGGTCCGGCGCTCGGCAAATCTCCGCGTGGAGAGCCGCAACGCCGTATCCTGGAACGACGACCGCAAAGCCGCGGCCTTCGTGACGGCCAAGGATCCGACGGTGCTGAAACTCAGCAGGAACGCGGTGGCGGCATCCGGGTCCAGCGGCGCGGTATTCTCCGAATCGTTCCGCAAGGGCATGATAGCCTTCGCGGCGCTAGCGGAGCATGGTATCCGCTACGTGATAGATCCGGCCTCGTCGTACAAGGAGTTGAGCGATTCGTCCGGCAAGGTTGACTATGTGCAGTTTCCAGTCCAGACCCTCGATTACCGCACAGGAGACTGCGATGACCTCACCGTACTCTATTGCTCGTTCCTCGAGGCTCTCGGCATAGAGACGGCCTTCATAACCACTCCGGGGCACATATTCGCCGCCTTTGCCCTCGACCTGACAGAACTCGAGGCGCAACGCGTGTTCTCGTCCACGGCCAACCTGATAATCAGGAACGACCGCGTGTGGTTGCCCGTTGAAACCACGGCCCTCGCCTCAGGGTTCCTGGCGGCCTGGTCAGACGGAGCCCGGCAATGGCGGGAGTCATCGACCCAAGGCACGGAAGGGTTTTTCCCCGTCAGGACAGCCTGGACAGTCTTCGAGCCAACATTCATTTCATCGAGCGAGAATGCTGGCGTCATCGGCGGTTTCCCCGATTCGGCACGCATCGGCAAGGTGTTCGATGAAACAATGAAAACCTTTACCGAACGGGAACTAGCCGTCTTGGAGAAAAGCCTCAAGACCAGAATCGCTACTCGCTCGACGCCCGGCCTGCTCAATAGCCTGGGTACCTTGTATGCCCGCTATAGTTTGCTTGACAAGGCCGAGGCGACCTTCCAGCAAGCGACGAAAACACCGTTTGCCCCCGCCCTCCACAACCTAGGCAATATTCGCTTCATTAAGAAGGATTACCGGGGCGCCCTAGAGTTCTACGAACGGGCCTTGAAGACAAATCCCGATTCAGCGGAAGCCGCTCTCGGCATTGCCAGGGCTCATTTCGAACTCGGCAGATTCGACAGCGCTACGGCGGCCTACAAGACCGCCATAAAAATCGATCCGCGCAAATCCGAAGCGTTTTCGTATCTCGCGGGTGAATCTTCAGCGACAGGCAGGGCCAGCGATCCAGCTGTACGCGCCGCGGTTTCCTGGTCGGACCAGTAGGAGTAACAGATGCATACCACGCCCCGTACTACATCCATCAAAGCGCCTCGCGCCCTTTTTGCGAGCATACTGCCAGTCCTACTCGCCATCCTCCTTATTTCATGTGAAGACATAATAACTCCATTTGCCCTTGAAGACGTACGGGTCGCGGCTCTTCCGGTCCGCAAGCTGACTATGCAACCCGCGTCCGACGGAACGGCGAGCCCCGCGGCGGGCGATCTTGAGGTGAAGGACGGAGAACCGCTATCAATTTCGGCTACCGCTGACGCGGGCTTTGAGTTCTTGTTCTGGGAACAAGTCAGCGGCGCCGGAACCGTAACCTTCGACGATGAGACCTCCGCGAGCACTATAGTTCGGGTAACAGGCGGCGACGCCATCATCAAGGCGCGGATTGATGACAACAGCTTCATAATCACGGTCACTACACAGGTCGGAGGAACAGTCAGTCAGAGTAGCTTGAACCTCCTGCGAGGAATCGCCAGCGATCCAGTCAGCGCAGTCTCTGGGCCAGAATACAATTTTACCGGATGGACCATTACCTCAGGGCTAGGGGTAACCTTTACCCCTAATGCAATGGCCCCCACGGCGACGATCAGCGCGGACGCCGGGGATGCCAGCATTCAAGCAAACTACGCCTTGAAAACCTATACCTTGACCATGACTTCAGACACTGGCGGATATACCACACCTGGGTCCAGCACGACCGTTACCTCGAACACAGCAAGAAACATTATTGCCTCCCCATATCTAACGTATGCTTTCAACGGCTGGACAAAGGTGTCAGGCACGGGCATACCAAACTTTGCTGACGTATCCAACGCTAACACGACCGTTACCATTACTGGCGGGCCAGTTACTCTGAAAGCCAATTACAGAAAAGAAAACCTTTCTCTGGTGGAGGTTGGGGCCTGGTCCCAGGCCAATTCCACCAGCCCCATGGACGTGATCGATGCGACCGTCATCGGCGACTATATATATTGGATAGGATACTCTTCTGGTGGGAATGGTGTAGTCAGACGGGTGGATATATCCACCCCCGGCAATCCCATATCCTCAAGCTCCGATTACAAGACAATCTCCGGTATTCCGAGGGGGATTGCTCGCTCCGGAACCAGCGGCTCTGAAGTCATCGTAGTCGCCACATCCACAACCATGTACAAAGTTGCTGAATCAAATTTCAATACCACCGGTTTTACTACCGTGGCCACCGGTATGAAGGCTATACGCTCTGATGGCCTAACCGACTATTTCTGGGGAATAAATGCGGCCGGTACCGCCGCGCTCTATCAACATTCAACCCTGACCACAGTTGCCTATGCGCTGACTGAATCTGACTGGTCACTTGAGGACATACTGCCAGTTTCAGATGGACTTCTCGCGGTCGGTGAAGACAATGGATTCAGGAGCCTCTTTGGATTCCAGGGGCCAGAAGGCGGTGGCCCGGTCAGTGCGTCAAATTCTTCCATACCGCTCTATTTGAACGGTGATATGTATGGAGGCATCGTCGGACGGATGTCGCTTGAGCCAGACGGCGAATACCTCTCGGTGCCAATCTATGAGGATGACCAATACCTTCGCCTAAAAACCTATGATATCACTTCGCTCTCCAGTCTTGATGGAGCGCTCGTCTCCAGTTTAGATATCGGGAGTGATACGGATTATGCCATGGGCTCGACGTACGATGATCTAGGCAGCCATTACGCATATGTTGCAGGTTCGAAAAACGACAATGCCACGATCTGGATCGTAGATCTTTCCAGTATATCCAGCCCTTCGATCTCAGGCGGTGCCGCCAAAACCATCGCCGGATTCGCGCGTGCCGTCGAGGTCTTCAAGCGAGGAAACTACCTATATGTGCTCGTGGACGCAGATGTCTCGGTAACGCAGAATGCGTCGCTCAAGGTGTTCAGGATCGATTCCAATTAGCCTTGAAAAAGGCTTAACCGATCTCGACAATGACAATTGAAGGTTGAATCAAACCTTATTGATTGTTACTGTGTTTAGGGCACGATTTACGTTCGAACACACTTTGCCCCGGAGCCGCCATGAACATGCTCTTCCTTGACCCGCTCGAAATCGGCGCTCCGCTCCCCCGCTCCGACGAGCGCGTAAAGCACATACGCAAGGTGCTCAAAAAAGCCCCGGGCGACGAACTCGCGGCGGGAACGCCCGATGGAATGCTCGGCACAGCGCGAATAGAGGCGTATGACGGCAACGCGATGAGCTTCTCGTTCAGACCGGAACGTGAAGCCCCGCCGCTCAGGCCAATAGTCCTGCTGCTTGGTTTTCCCCGCCCCATCCAGGCCAACCGCATACTCAAGGACCTCGCCTCGCTCGGCGTGGGGCACATAATCCTTTCGGGTACGGAACTGGGCGAGAAATCATACTTTCAGAGCGACTTCTTCAAGAACAGGGAATTCCGCGCCGCTCTGATAGAAGGCGCGGAGCAGGCGGCAAATCCGAGGCTCCCCATCGTCGACACCGCGTGGACGCTCGGCAGGGCTTTGGAGAGGCTTGACGCTCTAGAATCGCCGGACGAATCGAACCTTGCCGCTAAGCGCGGAATCAGGGACACGCGCTGGGCCTTCGATCCGTACCGCGCCAGCGCCGCGTTCGGCGCGGTCGCCTTGCCAGGCGCTGCCTATGGCGCGCCCCTCGCGCTGGCCATAGGCAGCGAACGCGGCTGGACTCCCGCCGAGCTGGACCTCCTGGCCGCACGCGGCTTCTCCTTCGCCACATTAGGCGACCGTATCCTGAAAACCGAAACCGCCGCCATAACGGCAGTGGCAATAGCCCTCTCCAAACTCGGCTTTGTTTGAACATGAAATATTAGCGAAGAGGATAAGAGAATAAGAGGTCGGAAAGAGAAATCAATTTCACTACACCGTGATTTTGGCTAGCCAAAGCTCAAGAATGAGGGAAGGGAGCAGTGGGCATAGTATCCCTTCCGCTCCCCCTCCCAGACTATATCTTCTATTTCCTTCTTATTCTCTTTCTTATCTCTTATTTTCTGCATCTCTTCGTTTGACTTTCCTGGTTCTCGGCTACACCTTGAGGGCGGTTTTTAGTTCGGCGCAGAGGCGGGCGAATTCGGCGCAAGCGGCCGCTACCGGTTCGGGGCTGGACATGTCTACGCCGGCTACCTTAAGCGCTTCGATGGGGAAGCGCGAGCCGCCGGAGCGCAGGAACTTGTAGTAGTTCTCCGTAGCGCCTTTTTCTCCCGACAGCACCTTCCTGGACAGCGCGATGGACGCAGAGACGCCTGTAGCGTACTTGTACACATAGTACGAGTTGTAGAAATGCGGGATGCGTAGCCCCTCAAGGTCGCTGACCTCCTCTAACACCATCTCGGGACCGAAATACTTTGTCAGCAGCTTGCGATACTCTGAACGCAGGGCGTCGACGGTCAGGGGCTCGCCAGAGTCGAGCATGGCGTGGGCCCTGTGCTCATACTCCGCGAACATGGTCTGCCTGAACAAGGTTGCCAGAATATCATCCACCCTGGACGCGAGCAGGTAGGTCTTGAGGTCGGCGCTCTGAGCCGTCTTAGTCATGTAATCGAACAGCAGCGCCTCGTTGAAGGTGCTTGCCACCTCGGCCTCGAAGATGGTGTAGTTATAGTGCATGAACGGGTTAGACGCGGCGGAATAGTGAGAGTGCATGGAGTGCCCGCCCTCATGGACAAGGGTGAACACGTCGCGGATGACGTCGCTCTTGTAGTTCATGAGGATGTAGGGGTCACCGGAGAACGAGCCCGCCGAGAAGGCGCCCGAGCGCTTGCCCTTGTTCTCGTAGCGATCGGCCCAGCCGCCCAGGAGGCCGCCCCTGAGGGTGGTCACGTACTCGTCGCCCAGCGGCGAAAGAGCCTTGGTGATGACATCGACGGCCTGGTTCCAGCTGTGGTTCACCTTTACCTGGCCCACGAGGGGCACGTAGACGTCGTAGTGTCTGAGTTCGTCTAGTTTCAGAGCCTTCCTGCGTATGGCGTAGTACTCGTGGAGCACGGGCAGGTTGGCGTTGACGGTGGCGACGAGGTTGTCGTACACGCTCTCGGGCACGTCGTCGGAAAACAGCTCTCGGGCGCGGCTGGAGCTAAAGTTGCGCACCGTGGACTGATAGGCGTCCAGCTTGCAGCGGCCGGAATACAGCTGGGCTATCGTGTTCTTGTGCGCGTCGTATTCGGCGTAGAACCGGGTATAGGCGGCCTTGCGCACGCTCCTGTCCTGATGATGCATCAGCGACGAGAACGTTGACTGCGACAAAGGCCTGGGGCCTTCAGGGGTATCCACCGTGCCAAAATCGAGATCCACGTTGGTCAGCACGGAGAACGCTTCCTGCGGCGTCGTGGCGGCGTCGGCGGCCAGCGCGAGCAAGCGCTCTTCGCCCTCAGAGAGTATGTGCGGTTTGTAACGGAGGATTCTGGAGAGAAATACGCTGAACTCCGCGTAGCGCTGTTCAGCCATCCATGCCTTGATCTCCACACCTGGAACGCGTTGCAGTTCCGGCGTGAACCAGCTCCAGGCGCCCGAGCCCTTGGTCGCGGCCATCATATAGCGAGCCATCCGGCCGCGCGAGGTGGAATCGCCCTCGTCCTCGGTCTGCCTGAGGTGAGCATAGTATCCGAGCCTCTCATCCAGCATAGAATACTCTTTATTGAAGAAAAGCGCCGAATACAGCGAATCTGACGATAGTGCAAGCGTTCCGCGGAAGGCGGGAATCCTGTCCATCATCGATTCAAAGGCCTTGAGGTCGACCTCCCAGTCTGTATCGCTTTTTGATAGTCTGGAGAGATCCCAGCGATCAGCGGCGGGGACGTCCTTGCGGGCCGGAATCTCGTGTTGGTTTGCCATGGGTAATGCTCCTTCTTGTATAGCCTGACGGAGCGTACACTATAGCCAATGGGCTCGAACGCTCCAAGTCTGTCAGGCGAGGGGAGCAGGATAGTACGGGGACGAAGACACCGGCGCGGGTACTCGCAATGCCGAAAGCCTGTCCAAGAATCGAGCGACAAGTTTGAACGCGCTGGCGGTATACAAGGCTGGCGTATCATTAGGGCCGTGCAACTGGCTCCAGGTTTCCGGTGTCCTGAGCCCGGGCGCCACAGGCGAAGACCAGGCCGGCAGACCTCCCAGGCTCGCGAGCGCGTCGGCCTCATCGCGCGGCAGCACCGTAACGGCGAGTGCGGGCACGCCGGCCAGAATGAAGCCCAGATCCTCGCCAAACGGCACCATGGCCCTGAATAGAGGCGCTCGACCGGCCATGAGTTTAGAGATGGTGTTGGCCATATCGTCTGTCTCGGCTACGAGGGCCCCAAGCGCGCTTGAACCGCCGCCGTGCCCGCGACGCCCGGCCAGTCCGTGCGCGGCTAGCGACAGGATGAGAGCGTCTCCCCGCCCCGTCACGTCGAGAGGAAACACCATAGGCGCTCGTAGCCCCATCCCGGGAAAGGCCCTGCCGAGTTCGTACGAACCTTGATCGCTCGGCGCTGTCGCCGCTTGCGTTACCGCCGCGGGCGACAGGCGAGAGCCGAGTTCTTCGTGATCGGTAAAGACGACGAGCGTGTTGAACGCGGGACGCCCCGACGACAGGAAATCAACGAGTTGCAGGCAGGCGGCTGAATTGTCGAGGGCCCCCGGGGTTCCGGGCACGCGATCGTGATGAGCTGTAACTACTTTGACGCGGTAACGGGGATCATGGGTGCTGCCCTTTGGCCAGGCTACGACAAAACGGCCGCCGGATAGTTCCAGAACGCGGCAACCCACCCCGCCGGCCTCGAGCGCCAGTACCAGAGCCTCGCACCTATCCGCTCGAGGCGCTAGAAAAGGGGCGAACCACTGAGGCAGATCCATCATCGTGCGCTAAAACCCGCAAGCATCATAAAAGTCATGGAGGCCACCGCTTTTTCAGCGAAAGCTTCTATTCCAATTCGCATAGCGCCCCCGGTCATGTCGGTTTATAATAGGCCCCAGTTTCTTAAAAGTAAACTGTACGCACACCGCAAGGAGCGATCATGCATCAGGTGACTATACGCTATCCGTCGGGTAAAACACTCGCCTTCCCGTCAGGCATTAAGGCCTCCGAAGCCACGGCAGGATTCGGATCCCTCTCCCAGCCGCTGGCTGCGGTGCTCGTAAACAACGAGTTGCAGGCGCTCGACGCGCATATACTGACGAACTGCGCTATGGAACCCGTTCTCATCGATTCGGCCCAAGGCGCGTTTTCATACCGCCGCTCGCTGTGCTTCCTCGCCGCCATCGCCGCGCGAGACCTCTTCCCCGAACGCGACCTAGTCGTAGGCCAGGCCATAGGCTACGGCTTCTACCACCGCTTCGAAGACGGTCCGACCACAAAAGCCGACATCGAGGCGCTGGCAAAGCGCATGCGCACCCTCGTCTCGGGCGACATACCCATAGCGATGCAATGGTGGAGCTATGAGGACGCGATGGACTACTTCAAGAAAAACGGCCAGGAAGACACGTTGCTGCTCCTGGAGATGACAAACGAGCCGACTATAGCCCTCAACGAATGCGCCGGATTCCGGGATCTGCATGTAACGCCGCTCGTTCCATCCACGGGCGTGCTCAAGACCTTCGAGCTCCTGCCCTACGACGAAGGCTTCCTCTTGCGTTATCCGCGTAAGGAGAAACCGGAGGAGATTCCAGACTTCCAGGACGATCCCCTGCTCTACAAGATCACCGACGACGCGAGGCGGCGCTCCGGCGTCCTGGGCGTATCGAGTGTAGGCGCGTTGAACCGCATCAACGCCCCCAAGAAAATCAAGGACTACATCACTGTAGCCGAATCGCTCATGACAAAGAACGTCGCGGAGATTGCTGACCAGATCGCGGCCAGGAGGGATACCGTCAAGGTCGTGCTTATAGCCGGCCCCTCGAGTTCGGGCAAGACCACCACGTCGAAAAAGCTGTCGATACAGCTCCGCGTACTCGGCTTTGAGCCCATGGTGATAGGCCTGGACGACTACTTCGTTGACCGCACGCGTACCCCGCGCGACGAGAACGGCGATTTCGACTTCGAGTGCCTCGAAGCGCTTGACGTGGACTACCTGAACGAGCAACTCGTCGAATTGTTCGCCGGCAACCAAGTGGAACTACCCGCCTTTGATTTCAAGTCGGGAGAACGCCGCCCCTCGGGAAAAAAGCTGAAGCTCGGCGAAAAAACGATACTGATAATGGAAGGAATCCACGGACTCAACGACCGCCTGACGCCGCGGATACCCAAGGAACAGAAATTCAAAATATACGTATCGGCGCTTACACAGATAAACTTGGACGAGCACAACCGTATCTCCACGACTGACAACAGGCTGATACGCCGTATGGTCCGCGACAACCAGTTCCGCGGCCGCACGGCGCTGGAGACTATCAAGATGTGGCCCAGCGTACAGCGCGGCGAACGCCTCCATATCTTTCCCTACC
>CAZNCK010000040.1:27310-29028 GCA_964571545.1 uncultured Treponemataceae bacterium
GCTAAACGCCTGCTCAATTTTCTGGCATTTTTCGCGCCCATACCCGCGCAGTACGTGCCGCAGGACAGCCTGGTAAGGGAGTTCATAGGGGAGAGTTCCTTCAAATACTGAACAAGGCGGGTCAGCCCTTTCCGAATTCGGTGATATTTCACTGCGGGAAGGGCTGAAATCCCGCCTGGAACGCTTCTACATATAGGTATGTAACTATATGTAATATCAAAAATTACCTTAAAATATCATTTTGCGTTGATTCTGCTCTCGGCTGCAACTCAATTCTTTACAAATCCGCAGACATGCTACACAATGCCATATCTTTTTATTGTTCTCATGTAAGGAGGTTTTACATGAAAAAGGCACTTATAGCACTGGCAATAAGCCTGTGCATCGTGGCCGCTGCGACCGCCCAGGTCAAGAACGGCCCGATTGCCGACAAGGTGATCTATACCGTAAGCATGGATCAGTCTCTTGCCATGAAAGATGTCGTCGAAGGCAAAGCCGACGTATTCTTCCAGGCGGTTCCGCCCGCCATCCTCAGGACGCTCGGCGAAGCCGACAAGGCCAAGCTGGACATCTATGCGGTGCCGTCCGGATCGTGGTCGCTTATGCTCAACCCGATACCGAACAAGGCCCCGTACACTTGGACCAAGACTGACGGCGTCACGGAATTTAATCCGTTCGCCATCCGTGAAGTCCGGTACGCCCTCAACTGGCTCATCAACCGCAAGAAGCTCGTTGACGAGATCCTCATGGGCGACGGCGATCCGATGTTCACCATGGCAACCCCCGGTCAGCCCGGTACCTACAGGTACAACCTGATCGCCGCCAAACTCGGCATGACCGCGACCGGCAACGAGCGCAAGGCCATTTCCGACATCGACGCCGCTATGACCGCCGCCTCGCAGCTCCCCGAAAACAAGGGCAAGCTCGTCAAAAAAGGCGCTTTCTGGCAGTACGACGGCAAAGACGTCACGATCAAGTTCATGATCCGCGTAGACGATCCCGAAGGCCGTCTCAAGTCCGGCCGCTACATCGCCGACCAGGTTGAAAAGGCCGGCATCAAGGTCGACCGTCTCGAGTGGGACCGCTCCAAGGCCGGCAAGGTTGCCTATTACTCCAACCCCGCCGACATTCAGTTCCATATGTACACTGAAGGCTGGGGCGCCGGCGCGACCCGCGCCTGGTGGGACGTTACCATCAGCCAGATGTACGCTCCGTACTACGGCTACATGGCCGGCGGCGCCGATCCCGCAAACTGGAACTACGAGCAGGCCCGCATCGACGAACTCGGACAGAAGGGCATGAACGGCCAGTTCCTGACCGAAGCCGACTACTGGACAGGCAACCTCGAAGCCCTCGAACTCGGCCTCAAAGACGGCTGCCGCATCTACCTCGCCAGCCAGCTCGACAAATACGTGGCCAACAAGGCCCGTTTTAACTCCCGCATGGCATATGGTATGGGCGACGGCCTCAATGGCTGGTCAATCCGCACCGCCGACGTCAAACCCGGCGCCGATGGCCAGAAGGTTCTTCGCGTCGTACAGTTCTCCGCCCGCGGATCACTGTTCATGAGCTCCTGGGACCCCGTCGGCGTAGACGGCTTCTCTGACGTCTATTCAGGCGCCATCGCCGACCCCGTTTCCGACCCGAGCACCTTCGAGTCGCCGAACAATGCGTCCGACACGCCGCTCCGCACCAAGTACGACGTCAAGGCCGCCAAG
>CAZNCK010000041.1:0-7049 GCA_964571545.1 uncultured Treponemataceae bacterium
TGCCGGCAGTCCGCAGTCGCGAAGACAATGAATGGGTACTAGCTCCTGGACACATCATAACCATAGAACCAGGCCTCTACGACACTACCGCCGGTGGCGTCAGGTTAGAAGATGACGTGCTCATTACCGAGACGGGCGCCGAGGTCCTGACACACGCCAGGATCGTTGAACTCGGCTGATCTTTACTGCATTCGCGCCGCGGCCCAGGACAACGTCCTGCCGGCCGCGAGCGGCGTTACTCCATCCAGCAGAAGCGGCACAGCCCAGGGCTCGCGTTTCAGCGCAAGCAGTCCCTCGTTGAGCCTCAACCCGTAAAACTTCGCGCCTGCTTCCGAGCAAAAGCCTTCCAGTCTATCCATCGCTCCCGCTTCCTCGAAAACGGCTGCAAGCAGGCTCATGGCCACTGGCGCGGAATACGAACCGGCCGCGCCCGTGGCTTTGGCCGCCGGCGTATGCGGCGCGCTGTCGCTCCCGAAGAAAAATCGCGGCGAGCCGGAAATAGCCGCTTCCACGAGAACCCGCCTGTCTCTGGCAGTTTTCAGAAGAGGCTTGCAGTAATAGCCCGGGTCGAGCCTGTCCCCGAGCAGATCGTCGAGAGTAAACGACAGGTGGTGCGCGGTAATCGTCGCCGCAACCCGCTCCGGCCAGGCCTTGACCGCTTCAACCGCCTCGGCCGTAGAAAGATGCTCCAGGATTATCCTGAGCCTCGGATAACGTGCTACGAGACGGTCCACAACTGCAAGAAAAGCCTGTTCGCGTTGCAATGCGGGAACCCGCGGATCCTCTCCGTGCACTGACAATACTAGGCCGGCCGCTTCCATTGCGCCAAGTTCAGCCGTCACCGTATCGGGATCAACAACTCCGTCTGAAGCATTGGTCGTGGCGCCGGCGGGGTAGTACTTGCCCGCCATCGCGCCGGCCGCGGCGCACTCGAACACCGCCTCGCGCCCCATGCCCGGCACCAGCTTGAAACTCGAGAGCGGGGTCGCTGAAAAACTCGACGCTGTGATGGCCATAGCCAGCGTCCTGCGATAATCGGAGACGCCCGTCGCAGTCACCAATGGCGGCACGACATTGGGCATCGCTAGAAATCTGCCGAAATGGGCGACCGTCCGGGCAACATAGGCCGTTATGACCGGCCCCTGTCTAAGGTGAACATGAAAATCGTCTGGCAGCCTAATACGCAGTTCAGACATCAAACGCGAATTCCACGATGGAAACATCATCATCGAACAGCGGCTTTGCGGAGAGCCCTCGTATGGAATCGACGATGCGCTTGATAGGCGATAGGCAGGCGGGCGACATGGTGCACTCGCGGTGGTGGGCCTCGAGCAATTCCCTGAAATCTTCCCAGGCAAGGATAGCGCCGTCCTTGGTCCTCACCTCGAAGAGTCCGTCACTGAATAGATACAGGTTTGAGCCGGCGTCAATGGCTTCGTCAAATTCACTGAACGTTGCTTTCTCGTCCACCCCTATGACAGGACCGTCTCCAGCAAGTTCCACGACGGCGCCCGCCGGACCGACAAGAATCGCGGGGGGACTGCCGGCGCTCGCATAGCGCAACAGTCTGGTGGAAGAATCATAGACGCCATACCAGATTGTAAAAAACATATTATTCTGGTCTTCGATGCGGAACGAGCGGTTCAGCCTAGACAGCACTGACGATGGAGACGCGTAGTCGACGCCGCCGAGCGAGAGCCCCCGCAACATGTTCATGATGGTAGCCGACAACAAAGCGGCCTGGATTCCGTGCCCGCTCACATCCAGCAAGTAGAGCGCCAGCCGGTTCTCGTCGATTTTGTGGTAATAGAAGCAGTCCCCGCCAAGACTGAGCGACGGGATAAACTCCCAATCAGCCGAGATCCCGCGCCAGCGGAGTTTCTTGGGCAGAAGGCTCCTGACATACTGGGCCGCGTCACGCAGTTCCGCCGCCAGGCGTTCCTGAGCATCGACGAGTTGCCTCAGCGCCTCGTCGTTTTCCCGCTTATATTCCTTCTTTTCAAGGAGGCTGTCGATCCGGGCTTTGAGGATGATAGGATCGAAATCACGGGGCAGGTAATCCTCCGCGCCTAATTCAATGCAACGAGCCATGGACGCGGAATCAACGAGCGATGATACGACTATGGCTGACAGATCGCGGAGCCGCCCGTCCGCGCGTATAGCCTCCAGAAGCTGGAAACCGTTCATGCCAGGCATCATTACATCGAGAAGAATGATGTCGAACGGCGCCTCAGATAGTATCGAGAACGCATCCCGCCCGTTCGAGGCCTGGCAGACCACATGGCCTTGCCGCTCGAGGTGCCTGGAAAGTATTTCCCTGTTGAACGCATCGTCGTCCACGACGAGAATGCGGCCTGAAATCCGGGGCTTGTCCGTACGACTGGTTGCTCGGCTCATGGAGACTTCACTGGTATGTGACACCGCGACGGAGACAGTTCCCTCAAAAAGGTCAGCGAGCGCATTAGCCGCCTCGTGGACCTTACGAATATCCTTGAGTGCGCGCTCGCCCTTCGGAGCTACCCGGCGAGCGGTCTGGACAAGTGAAATGAGGTCGTAGATTCGCTCATAGACCTGGCGCCTAAGCGCTTCCGAAGGCTCGGAGCCTTCAATTAAAGATGCGATATATTCCAGAATGGGTTGCCTGAGCGCGATGGCCGCCTTGCCAATTTCATTGAAGATCGACCGAAGAGCCTGACCGGTCAGAGCGTCAGAGTCGGCAGAGAGGAGTTCTCCGAATCCGACAACATGGTTGAGTATTGTTCGAGCTTCATGGCGGAACCGCGACCTGACATCATCCGGACCTTCACTCATGTTTGTGCGATCCTGGCTTTTCTCGTCATCCCTGCTCCCATCGCCCCTCGATCACGGGGTATTGATGCATCCTAGACTAAGGTAACGCATTTATCAATAAAAGATGCCTTCCTAGCAAGAGACATTGTTGCAGTACCTATCGGGGCGGCCTATACTGCTGCGATGGATCGAAATACCGTCGTTCGACGCGCCGCAAGCATCAGCCTCGTAGGAAACACCATACTGGCTGTAGCCAAGATACTCGTCGGATTCCTGTCGGGGTCGCTCGCGGTCATAGGCGATGGCATTGATTCGTCCACCGATGTGGTTATTTCTATAGTGGCGCTCGCCGCGGCAGCCGTAAGCGTAAAACCCTCGGACAAGGAACATCCGTACGGCCATGCCCGGGCCGAGACGACGGCTACGACTATTCTTGCTTTCTTCATATTCTTCGCTGGAGCCCAGCTATTACTCTCGACGATACATACATTGAGAGAAGGCGCGGTCAGGGAAGTACCGGGCGCTATGGCGATATGGGTCACATTAGGCTCCATCGCGGGAAAACTGCTACTCGTTTGGACGCAGCGATCGGCCGGCAAGAAAACCGGCTCGAACATGTTGCTGGCCAATGCCAAAAATATGAGAAACGATGTCGTGATGTCGGCGAGCGTGCTCGTCGGCCTCATGCTTTCAACGCTACTAAATGCGCCGATTGCGGATTCCATCGTGGCCCTCTTTGTCGGCGTATGGGTAATGAAATCAGCCCTAGGCGTATTCAGTGAAGCCAACGACGAGATAATGGACGGCAAGGCCGACCCTGCGCTCTACCAGACCATCTTCGACGCGGTCAAGTCGGTTCCCGGCGCCGGAAACCCCCATCGCGCGCGGGTGCGCAGGCTCGCTGCGTTTTACGATATTGATCTGGACATAGAGATTGATGGTCGAAAAACCGTACTGGAAGGTCACGACATAGCCCAGGCGGTAGAGCGCGCAATAAAAACCAAGATAGAGGGCGTCTATGACATCGTCGTCCATGTGGAACCCGCGGGTAGCGGAGAACATGACGAACAGTACGGCCTCAACGAGCGCACGTTCAAAGAATAGCAAAATATTCCAGATTTCATGATATTCTGGAGTTCAAAGGTATAGTCTTTATAAAACCATGCAACTACCGTTGTCCGAAATCCTCCATATTCCAACCCTGACAATCGCACTGGCAACGGTGTATTCTGGTAGCCTTTTCATAGCGGTATTGCTCTACGCCTACCGCAGAATATTCCCTGGCGCGCGTCACTGGATCATGGGCCAGGCCTTGCTGGCGGCAGGCGCCCTCGGTATGGCATTCCAGTCGCTCGGTCTTCCATATACTATCTTTGCGGCGTCTAATGTTTCCTTGCTCGCAGGAGTCATGTGCTTCGGTCACTCCATCTGGAAGTTCCGCTTTGGCAAGGGATTCCCCCTCTGGGTCTACTCATTGATTCCCGCTAGCTTCTTTCTCTGGATCTCGATGCGGAATTCACCCATTGGTCTCCGCGTCGTCGTTTTCTCGGGATTGCTCTGCGTCATAGCGGCGCTCGTTGCAATCCTGCTCCTCGTACGCAGGAACGACGAATACCCAAAAATACAGAACATCTCCGCCGTATTCTTCATCTTCGTCTCGGTGGCAAGCCTGATCCGTGCTTTTGCCGCGGCCCTGCGCAATTCGATGCTTACCCCCACCGATTCAGGCGCAATCGGCGGTCTTGAATACCTGCTTGCGCTCTTCATCGGATTTTTAAACCTTTTTGGCTATTTCCTGCTTTCGTCAGCCAAAGAGGAGCAGGATCTACGCACTCATGAGAAAGAGACTACGCTCCACAACCTTGAACTCCAGGAAACGATATCGACGAAGGATGCGCTTATAGCCGTCATAGGCCATGACCTGAGAGCTCCCGTCTCGAGCGCCAACCGCTACGTGCGAAACCATCTTCTCGAATTCCAGGGCGATCTGAATACCAAACGGGAAAGCATAGAGACGCTCTCGGCAGGTCTAGAGAGAATTTCCGGTCTCCTTGATTCCCTGCTGGAATGGGCACTTTGCGCATCCGGGCGGATAAAGCTCCAGGAGGAACCGCAACGTGTGGAAGAAGTCCTCGCTGAAGCCGCGGCTGATATAGCGGCAATAGCCGACGCGAAAGGCGTAACCCTTGCCGCCCCGTCGGGCGGAGGCACGATCACCGCCGATCGCCGCGCGCTTGCTACGGTTTTCAGGAATATTATCTCCAATGCGGTTAAGTATTCCCGGAAAGGTTCAACGATTCAGCTTGTCATCTCAAGAACATCCAGAAATAGAAGAGATGAACGCATAGTCATCACTATAGAAGACTATGGCGTAGGCATGAAGCCGGATCAGCTATCCAGGCTCTTCATTCCAGGGCGCACGCTCCTGACGCTTGGTACGAGCGGCGAACAGGGAAAGGGCTTTGGCCTGGCTGTCAGCAAGCTCTTTGTCGAGATGATGAATGGGCACATAACAGTTGAGAGCAAATTAGGTTCGGGAACCAGATTTGTGCTGGATTTTCCCAATATATCACCCATGTAACGGGCAATATTTTCCCGCAACAGTCTTGCCAGACAAACGACAATACGAAAAGCTCCAATGATTCGAATTCTAATTCTCTTTATATACATCAATTAGAGTTAAAATGAAAATATTTTTAGCCATAACATGTTTTTGGCACGACTCTTGCTTAATAGTATATGCCGCTAGAAAAGGCGGACGCGGACCTTAGAGTCCGCGATACGACGAACAGGAGTTCGATATGAAGAAGATCGTAACCGTATGCATTGTAGCGCTGACCGCAATCGGCGCAGTATCCGCCCAGGGTTTCGGCGGAGGCCCCGGTATGATGGGACAGGGATTCCAACCTCAGGCCCAGGTTCAGACCGCTCAGGTCAAAACGACCATTGAAGGCAAGCTTGCGTTGGTGCAGGGTCATCCCTCCATCATAGTCAAAGACAAGACCTACTTCGTCCAGTTGCCCCAATACCTGTATGGCTTCATCGATGGGCTCAAGGAAGGCGCGACCGTGAAGCTCGAAGGCTACGAGCAGACTATTCCCTACGCCCCGAACAGCTTCTTTTTCCGGTCCACCATGCTGACTATCGGAGCCAAGAGCTATGACCTCTCCGAATTCATGGGCCAGGGCATGATGGGCGGTCGCGGCGGCGCTCAGGGCAGCCGCATGGGCGGCCGCGGCGCCGGCACCTACGGTCGCGGCAACTGGTAAGCGTATCGCTCGCGTCTGCCTGACAGCGCGAAAGCTCCCCGAACGCCATCAAGGCGCTCGGGGAGCTTTTTTCAATAGCGCCTGAACACGCGCCTCGCCTTGACCAAAAGGCTTGGCCAAGGGTATCCTGGGCGAACTCCTCCCACAAAGGCGCACGTAATGAACTATTCTGACCCCACGAAGCTCGGGCTCTTGGCTTGTCCCGGCGGCGAGCGTTTCGCAGAGCAAGTCGTACGTCGCCTCTCGACCATCTACAGACACCGTTTCGAGCGGAAAGTCCAGGTCATGGCCGACCGCTACCACATCTCCAAGGAACTGGTGACACGGAAGATAAACTTTTCAAACGACGTGTATTCCTCGATGCTATGCCTTCCCGGCAACGTCAACGAATACCGAGCCCCCCGTTTTAAGGTAAACGCCCGCTATACCTGGTTTCCCAATGGCGAGGTCAAAACGGAGATCCTCGATTCAGTCCGTGGAAAAGACCTCTACATATTCCAGGACGTAGAGAACCGCCAACCGTGCAAGTTTAACGACGGCCGCGATGAGCGGAACCTGTCGGTCAACGACCACATCATGAACGTACTTGTAACAGTTGACGCGGCAATCCAAGCCGGCGCCGAACGCATCACCCTCGTGATGCCCGCCTACCCCTACTCGCGCCAGCACAAGAAAAAGGGCCGCGAGGGCCTTACCGCCGCCAGGCTCGGCCAGATTTTTGAGAATTACGGCATCTCCCGTATAATCACGCTAGACATCCACTCACGCGAGATAGAGAACTGCTTCAACAAACTGCGCCTCGAAAATCTCCACGCATCCTACCAGGTCATAGAAAAGCTGGCCGGCATCGTCGATGTGGGTGACGAAAATCTCGTCGTGCTGTCTCCCGACACCGGCGCGGTTGACCGCAACAAGTTCTACGCGAGCACCCTGCAGAAACCACTGGCCCTGCTCTACAAGGAGCGCGACTATTCCAAGGTGACCAAGGAC
>CAZNCK010000041.1:7059-7452 GCA_964571545.1 uncultured Treponemataceae bacterium
ACGATTCCAACATAACCGCGATGAAGTTGCTGGGAGATGTACGCGGCAAAATCGTGTTCATGGCTGATGACATGCTCGGCACCGGCGGTACCTTGCTCAAGGGCATGCGCTACCTCAGGGACGAAGGCGCCACCAAGGTCATCTGCGCCGTCTCGTTGCCGCTATTCTCGGCAACCGCCATCGACGACTTTGACAAGGCTTATCGTGAGGGCCTTTTCTACCGCATCATCGGAACCAACGCGGTGCACCACAATGAGCTCCTCAAAAAAGAATGGTACATCGAAGCCGACGTGACGACGCTGTTCGCGCAGATCATATCGCTCCTACACCACAACCGGAGTCTTTCACCTATGCTGGACAACCGCGAAATCATTGCCAAGAAGATAAAGAAGT
>CAZNCK010000041.1:7462-19810 GCA_964571545.1 uncultured Treponemataceae bacterium
CGCTCACCAGCCGAGCCAGCCAGCCCAGCCCAACCTGCCGCTCTGAGCGTGACCGCCTACCGAATTCCGGAGACTATAGACGCGTTCCTCTTCGATATCGACGGCACGCTGTACTCCAACGCGGAATACGGCCGGGTCCAGTCGGAAGTGCTGATTCGGGAACTGGCACTGATTCGCGACGAGCCTTACGAGGCTATAGCCGCAGCCGTGGAGCATATCCGCAGCGAGCACGCGGCTGCCAATGGCGGCGCAAAAACGAGCCTGGGCAAGGCGATGGCCGCCTTGGGCGTGGACATTGCCACCAGCGTCTCCTGGCGCGCCCGCCTCATAGCGCCGTCAGCCTATCTGACAGTCGATCCCGAGCTTAGGCGCGCGCTGTCTGTGTTGGCGGCCGGAATCTCAGGCCGCCCCGCTCGCCTCGTGGCCGTGACAAACAATCCGCGCTCCGTGGGTGAAGCAACGCTTGAGACTCTGGGCGTCAGGGACCTGTTTCTGCGTGTCGTCGGCCTCGATGACACCATGAAGTCAAAACCAGCGGCCGAACCGTATCTTCTGGCGGCGAGTATCGCCGGAACAAAGCCCGAAGACTGCCTGTCCGTAGGTGACCGCTACGACGTAGATCTTGCCGTTCCGCTTGAACTCGGTATGGGCGCCATCCTCGTATCCGGCGTCGCAGACGTGTACGCTCTCCCATCCTACCTGACAGCGCCCCACCCCCCAAACTAACGCAACCGCTAGCGCCGCGGGCACAGTCGCGTCTCCCGAAATTCTGCGGCAGCCGCGCAGCGCGCCGCCCCTCACAACCCCGAAGTTAAGCGGCAAGCTGCGCAGCAGCGCGCCCGCTTGAACTTCGGGTAGCAAAGGCGGCCCGAAGGGCCCGCTTTTGCCTATTTAAGCTCCCGGAGCGCGTGTGCCACGCCATACGCATGGTCGCCGATTTTCTCGACATGCCTGACTATGTCCATAAACAGCAACTCCGACTTGACGTCAGCGCCGGTTTGCAAGCGCTTCCGCGCCTTCTTCTTGAGCGCGCTACGGAAATCATCGATGCTATTTTCCAGGGCGCTGGCAACGGCCAACTGTTCCTCGGTTATCTTGCGGTTGATGTTGTCCTTAACGAAGCGCAGGAAATCCTCGACTAGTAAGGTGTACGGGCCCAAGCTTTCTATCTCGTCCTTATCGAATTTCAGTTTGCGTAAATTTGCTTTTTCAAGGAGCAGGACCAAACTGAAGCAGTCGTCGGTGATGTCTTCGAGATCGACCACCATGCGCAACAGTATGCCGATATCGCGTTGGCTGTCCGCGCCCATCTCGTGGCCGGCACACTCGAGCAAGAAGCGGGACAGCTCGTCACGCATCTGGTCGGCATACTCTTCCATATTCTTCAGGCGCTCTACATCATCCGAGAAATCGGCGGGCTTCTCCTTGAGCATCTCGCGCCACCGACCGAACATCGTGCCGCAGAGGCCGGCCATGTCGGAGATTTCCTTCTGCGCGCGCATCAAGTTCATTTCAGGGCTGCTCATCAACGGGGCAGCGATGTATTCCAGCTTCTGCGGTAGCTCGTCCTCGCCCGGCTTAGCTTTGATAAGGCGGGAAACGAGCGCGGACAGTTGTTTGGCAAACGGCGCAAACAGTATCGCGTTGATCACGTTGAATACCGTGTGCATCATCGCAATGTGCTGGGCTATCGTAGACCCACCGGCAAGAAGGTTGACGAGTGAAAGGAAGGGCCTGAAAAGCACTATTGCCCACACCGAACCGAGCACATTGAACAGGATGTGAATCCAGGCGGCTCTACGCGCATTGGTAGTCGCTCCGATGGACGCGAGAAAGGCATCGATGGTGGTCCCGATATTGCATCCGAGAACCAGGCCGGCGGCCATCTCGAAGCCAATGACGCCCTCGACAGCCAGTGTAATCACGATGGCTGTGGAAGCGCTGGATGAATGGATGATTACCGTCAGGATCGTTCCCGTTGCGACCGCGATCAGGATGGAGACCAACCCCAGGTCGGAGACGCTCGCCAGGAAGCGTACCACATCGGCCGACGGCGCGGGGATTGCGTGGGCGAGAAAGTCGAGACCAAGAAACAAGAGTCCGAAACCTAGAGCAGCCTCACCGTAATCGCGGAGGTGAGACTTGCGTTTGGCGACCATCATCATAAGAAAGCCCACGCCTATCATCGGCAGAGCCAGGGCTGAAATCTGGAACTTGAAACCGATCAGCGACACGATCCACGCTGTGACGGTGGTTCCGATGTTTGCGCCAAAAATGACGCCGGCGGCCTGCACGACGGTCAGCAATCCAGCATTGACGAACGACACCACCATGACGGTGGTCGCCGAGGACGACTGGATGATGCCGGTCACCACGAGGCCGGTCATCAGGGCCTTGAATGTGTTGCCGGTCATCAAATTGAGAGTCCGCTTGAGTCCATCTCCGGCCGCCCTCTGGATACCGTCAGACAGTATCTTCATTCCGTACAAGAAGAGCCCGAGAGAACCTGCTAACTCGATAATCATCATAACAATGCTCATACTGACCTTTCGCAGCCGCGTGGCCGCCTCTCTGCGTGGTGAAAGTTGCGGTGTTTTCAGTCGGCTTTCTTATATAGCAGTTACAAAAAAAAAGTAAGACGGAAACGGCTTGACTGGGCCAAGAAGCATGCTTCGCGGTATACTGGGTGCATGGTAGTCGTTTTTTCAACCAGTCGCAGGTACCGCATCAGAGCCAGCACGCGGCTCTCGGCCCTGGCCCTGTTCATTCTGGTAACCGCGCCTGTAGTAGCGGCGCCGCTCGCAACCTATCTCAAGCCAGCCGCGACCTCACGACTGGTTGGCGGAGAGAGTATCAGGCAGGCATCCTCAGGAAAAGATATGGGGCTCACGCTGGCCCCGGACCATCAGGCCGCGGATATGATTCGCTCGGCGGTTGCAACTGAAGAGTCCGACATCTTCGTCGAAGCGTTGTTCCTATGGCAAAAGCCCGGCGCCGGCGCCCCTGAGGCCGAAATCTTGGCCGTGTATAACGTGCTCAGGTCGATAAGCACACTGCAGGGCCTAGAGTACTATTCTGCCAGCAGGAAGAAGATCCGGCCGCTCTATGTATACTCGAGCCTGATCGCGGGCCTTAACGACCCGTCCCCGGTTCGCGATTCTCAACTGCAACGGCTTCCACCCGTTCCGGAAACGCTCTATGCGAGGCAGAACGACACGACGTTCGGAGACAACCAATACCGTATTACGTTGACGGGCGGTATGGACTTCGTTACCCAACATTCGACGAACCTGACGCGCCTGAGTCTCGGTATAGTGCCGGTGGCTGGCCCTGGCGACGTCAATGTAAGGCTACTGGTCCTCTCGGTAGATGAAGGGTTGCTGTTCTACGCCGCATCGAGCGCTAGAGCCGCGGTCGTACCCGGAGTCCGCGGCAAGCTCGAGACGTCGTTCGGAAACCGGGCCGAGGCCGTGTACAACTGGTTCTCCAGTGAACTCGCAGCGACCTGGCCCAAGCAGCGCTAAACCAGCGGTTCCACATCCGTCGCAAGGTCGACGGCAACGGACTCACCGGCAGGCGGCGGCGCAACCTTCGAAATATCAGGTGATTTGATGAAGGCGAAATTTCGCATAATCCGCACGAATATCTCCGTTCTGCGCTTGCCTTCGCTGAGAGATGCCAGCAATTCCTTGTTCCTGCCGCCGCCGAGGCTTCTGATGTTCGTAACGAGGTCCGGGCTAGGTTTTTTGTAGTCCGACAACAATTCGCCGAGCACTTCGGCGAGCATCTGGAATAGCCCCGCCTCATCTTCGCAGATTTCCTTGGCCTTGTAGTTGATCTCGTCGACTATCTTGGATAGGAACGGCATGATGTCTTTGCCATGGCGCATCTCTTCGACATAGCGCTTGACCGCAATCATGCTGACCCGCCCATTGCCTTTCAGACCCTCCTCAAAGGTTTCTATGCGCGCGGCTGTACGGTCGCACTGGTACAGGATATTGGCCAGGCTATTCTGGAAATTCTTGTTATCAAAATAGCCTTCCACGAGGACTTTCTTGACGGGTTCCTTGATCTGGGCTTCGAAGACGCCTTTAACGAAGGTTTTGAGTATGCTCATCGACTTGACATGCGTAAACCCGTTGGGGCTCTCATGCCTCAAATACGAGTCGTTGTCTTCATTATAGCTATCAAGTGAAACCACTTCGGTACCGCCGAAGAGGTCGCGGATATCCATGGATACGGCGTTCTCGTGGCGCTCCCGGAGAAGGCGTTCCCTATCTCTCTCATATTGGGTAACTAGGCGTTTCCTGTATTGGTCGACATAGTCTGTACGCTCGCGCTTGATATCGGGTTGGTACAAGGCATCACGCTTAGACAGCCGGATGAGCGCGAGAAGATTATCGCTGGAAAGCCGGTACGAAAGGATTTTATTGAGCGTAGAAAAAAGCTTCGAGATCTTGCCTGCTTGACTCGCGGCGGTAGCCGGCGCATGCCGCTCGAAAACGCGCATCGTTTTCGCATGCAAGGCCTCGGAGAAGGAAAAGCCAGAAAGCAGATAATATGCATCGATTAATTCAGGAAGCACCTGCTCGCCGGCGCAGGCCTGAAAATCCGGCTTGTATCTGATATCATCGAGGCTGGCTCCCGGATCGAAGAAGCCGAGCATACGCTCCCAATCATGCCTGCTCACCTCGATGAAGCGTTCGACCTCGTAGAGGTCGAAGTTCAACCTTCCGTCAGTGAGCGCATCGACGCTCTTGAGAAAGCGCTGAAAATCCTTGGCTATCGCATCTTGTTCCGCGTCATCCTTGACGGCATTCTCAAGCCGAGCCTTCATACCTTCATAGACGAAGCTGTCCTTCTTGGCGCGCTCGTCAACGGGCAACTCCAGATCGACGAGGTAGTCGAAATAACGTCGAGAGACGCGCAGGTCGGGATGGGACAGCGTCCTGTCCGCAAGATCCATCAATGGTTTCAGGGTCTGGCAGAAAAGGTACAGATCCTGCGCAAAACCTATCATTACAAGGTTATTCTTGAATCGATAGTACGGCGGCTTAATGTGGGCGATTCCAGAATAGATGCGCTTGAGTTCGCCATCGGCACCAGTATCGAGGCCGAAAAGTTTTCCAAAGAAGTCCAATATGGCCTGAATAATACCCATCGTCGCCTATTCTACGTCAGGAACGCCGCTGGAGCAAGCGCGCTGCGCAGAACCAACCATGCAACCGGCCTCAAGCCCTCTGAGCCTCAGTGTACCAGACCTCGTTAGACCGGGCCATCAAGGATTGATGCGCATAGACCGGCGCTCCCGTGGCGACGGCCAGAGCCAGCGCATCTGAAGGCCGGACATCACGAATCCAGGTCCGCAGTCCGCGGCCATATTCCATACGGGCGAGGTAGCCGTCTTCATCAGGCCCGTACAGGCCATACAATTCGACCCGACGAATTGAAATGCCTTGCTCCTTGAACACCTGCGCTACCAACTCGTGGGTAAGCGGACGCGGGGTCGAGATGCCCTCAAGTTCCATCAGTATCGCTCCGGCCTCTGCGGCGCCAATGGCTATCGAGAATTCGCCTGTACCACCATCCTCTTCGAGAATAACGACGGGAGCATCCTCTTCTGACGGCATGGCCACGCCTTTGACGCGAACCCTCAGCATTTCACCATTCATGAGAACTAGTATAATACGTCACGCGCTGTTTTCAGGCTTCGATAGCAAAACAACTCGGTACCGACAGCTCTGCGTTCCTTGACTACCCTGTAAAGCCGCGAGTACACTTCAAAAACATTATGCGGCGCCCTCCACTATATTTCGCGTTCGCGGGCCTTGAGCTCGCGCGATATTTCGTACTCGTATACACGGTTGGCTACTTCGCCACGGCCACGCCTTCGGCTTCGCAGGCCCTTCGTATCGTCGCCTCGCCGAATATTCTGTTTGCCATAGCCTTTATATTCCTGGGCCTCGACTCAAAGCGTTACGAGGTATACAGACCGCTGCTCGTCGTCGGCAAACTGGCAGCCTTATTTTCTGGGATCATCGCACTCCCGAGGCTGCTTGGCGACTCCGCTTCAGCTGGCACTCTGGCAACATACTCGATACTCGGCGTCGCGGTTTGGGACGCCGTTTCCGCGGGCATACTGGCCATCCCGGACAAAGCTCGCAACGCCGAGCCCATGCCCGCGGCACCGGAACCAGAACGCGTGGAGCTCGACTAAGATGAGGATTATTCCGGTAGCCAGCGGCAAGGGCGGTGTCGGTAAATCAATGGTCTCGGCCAACCTGTCTATCGCGCTAGCCCAGGCGGGCAAGAAAGTAGTGCTCGCGGATCTCGATCTGGGCGCCTCCAACCTGCACCTTATTCTCGGCTTTACCGTACAAAAACACGGACTTGGCACTTACCTCTCAGGCGCGAAGGTGCGCTTTGAAGACATCATCTACAATACCGACTATCCAAACCTCCGCTTTATTCCAGGAGACGCCGAGATCCCCGGCCTAGCCAACATCGCCTACCGCCAGAAGACCCAGTTAGCCCGACATTTGTTGTCCATAGAAGACGCCGACTATCTGATACTGGATCTTGGGGCAGGCACGGGCGCCAACATTCTTGACTTCTTCCTGCTCTCGGGTCGAGGCATCGTCGTAACGGCGCCTACCCTGACAGCAACCCTCAACGCGTATCTGTTCCTCAAAAACACCGTATTCAGGCTCATGTGGGACAGCTTCAAACCCCGCTCGAAAGCCCGAATCTTGCTTGAATCGCTCAAAAAAGACGGCGCATCGCTCCAGAGAGCCTACATTCCCGAAATACTGGGCCGCATCAAGGAAGTTGATCCGGCGAGTCGGGCCGCCTTCGACATGCGCATGTCGAAGTTTTCTCCCCGCCTCATACTCAACATGATCGAGGATCCCAAGGACGCCGAAAAGGCGCAGAAAATCCGTCGGTCGTGCAGGGAGTATCTCGGCATGGATCTGGAACATTTGGGCATCATCTACCGCGATGACCTTCAGGACGTGGCGCTAGGGAGCCGCATCCCCATTATCCGCTACAAACCCCAGTCAGTGCTTTCGCAAGCCATCTACAGGATAGCCGACAAGCTGATTTCTTCGGAGGGCGACGATGACGCGTTCCTCGACCCGGAATATCTCGATGACAGCTACGGGGCCGCGGATACCGAGGCGGAAGCGGACTTCGAGACGAAGATGAATTACGTCGAGGAACTCCTTTCCTCGGGCGCCCTGACTCAAGGCGACCTCATCGAGACGGTACGCATGCAGCAATTCGAGATAAGCCATCTCCGCAAGGAGAACCAGTTCCTCAAGTCCAAGATGGCAAAGGCGCTTTCACAGGGTTTCAAGGTCTAGGTGCATCGGAATGGTTGGGGCGACGATCCATGGTGATGTCAAACTACTCATAGACGAACTCGGACTTGAGGCGGCTTTCAATTTCTCGCCGGTTCCCGATGGAATAGAATGGGGCGCCGACGGATTGGCCAGGTTGCTGGCAGAAGTCCGGGTCACGGGGGTCCCGGCCCGGCGCATCGAAGAAATCCTTTCAAGCTTCTCGAAGGCAAAGCAGCCTCTTGTGGAAATTGCCGCAAGGGGGCAAGTTCCCGAACCGGGGATATCCGAGTACGCGGAATGGATGGACATCAAGACGCCCCCCGAATTCCTCATCTTTGAGGACGAAATAATGGCCTCGGCAGCCCCGCCTGAATTATTCCGCGTCAAAGTCGAGCGCGTTGCACGTGAACGAATAATCAAAAAAACCGGCGCGTTTTCATTCCTCGCCCCTAAAGAAGAAAAGGTCGTAGAATTCGACAAGATCGAAACCAAGGAAGCGCTGGACGTCGATACAAGGGTAATACGGCTGTTCTGGGCGCCCAAAGGTCTGGTCGTAGCACGGACAGCGCCGCCCCGGCCGGGCAAGGCCGGCAAGAATATCTTTGGAAAACCAATCTTGCCCCCTCAATCCGACGATACCGCCTTCCATCTCGGCAAGGGTCTGGTCAAGGACAAGATCGATATAGTAACCGACAAGGCTGGTTATGTTCGGGTTGGAGCCCATTGGGCGGATCTCGTGCCGTTCGGCGCAGGCGAATACACCGTTAGTCTCTCTGCCGACAGTTCCACAGTGTTGCTCGATTACAGCCCCGGCGATACTAGGCTACCGCCGCCCGACGCCGCCTCGTTGCTTCAGGAAGCGTTAGCATTGGGCCAGACAGAATCACAACTTGTTCCGGTCGAGGAAATAGCCTCTACGCTACTCAAGTCGACTCGGAGCGGGCAACCGCTCTCCGGCTTCAGCCTATCCTGCGACCGTGACGCTTCCGTCTCCGTCGTCATTTCGCCTGACAAACTCAAGGCAACGCTCACTATCATCAAGGGTCGCGGCAAGGGTAAACCTCTTGCGCTCACCATGGTCAGTGAAGCGTTGGCTCGCCAGCCGCTCAAGGGCGTCAAGATCGACAAGCTCAAGGCGGATGTCGTGGCCTTCTACAAAGGCAAGGAAACGGAACTCCTCGACTATCCGCTCGTCGAAGGCAAGAACCCGGTCAAGGGCAAGGACCGGACCCTAAAATATAGCGTCGCATTTTTTCCTGAACTCCAGGCAAGGGACTATGTCAAGGCGGCGGAGGCGGCGCCGGCGCTTGCCCGTATCGCCAAGAACCTTGAGGAATTTCCAGTGAACGCCGCCAGTCGGGTAGCTTTGGTCAAAAAGGGACAGGAAATAGCCCGGTTCAGCGCTCCGTCCGCGGGTCAGGCCGGAACGGACATCTACGGCGCGTCGGTTCCCGCCTCTCCAGGCAACGATCCCCTCATCAAGGTTTTTCAGAATCTTAAAATTTCCCAGGAGTCACTTGAAAGCGAAGATGACGGGCTACTCCTCATGGATGAGCGTGACGGCACGACCATGGGCCGAGTGTTACCATACCGAGATGCGCGTGTTGCGGTCAGCGTTACCGAGGACGGTATGTCAGCCAGCGTTGAAATCGAGCGCGGCTACGGGCTAGGCAAGGAACTGACCCTGGAACTCGCTCAGGAATCACTCAAGCAAGCGGGCGTTACGGCTGGTATAGATCTCAAAGAGCTGGCAGCCGCTCTATCCGATGCGCGGGATGGAAAACCAGTGCAAGACAGGGTTATCGCCCGTGGCATACCACCCGTTCCCGCTGGAGGATTCAGGCTTAACTGGATTGTCCGCATAGCCTCTGGCGCAGCCGTTACCATGCGAGCAGACGGCTCGGTGGATTACAAGAACCAGGACCGTGCTACCGTAGTCGTCGAGGGGCAGTCCTTGATCGAACTACTCGCTATCGGCGTCGAGGGACAAAACGGCATGGACGTGCTCGGAAGTGTCATTCCGGCGCCCAAGGACCCCGCGGTCGTTGAACCGCCGGGTTTCGATGCGTCCATAATCGAAGAACGCAAAGAAAACGGCGATCGTCTCCTGAAGGCTGCCAAAAACGGCGAACTGCATTTCGATAAAAACACACTGACGATAGACCTTGCGCAGAAAATCAAGGGCGATGTAGGGCCTGCGACCGGGAACATCCGCTTTCCCGGTCCCGTAGCCATCGCGGGCACCATATTGGCGGGCTACTCCGTCGTAGCCGGCGGCGATATCCTGGTTACTGGCTCCGTCGAGGCGGCTCTCGTCTCGGCCGACGGCGCCATCAAAATCACTGAAGGAATAAAAGGCGCCAAGCGCGGCACCATACGCGCCAGAAAAACTATAGAAGCCGCCTTTGCCGAACAGGCCATGCTTCTAGCCGTCGAGGATATAGTCCTGAAGAATTCGGCGCTCCTGTGCAACATCAAGACCAACGGTCACATCAAGCTGCTGGGCGAGAAAGGCCACCTCATAGGCGGCCTTTGCCGAGCCAGAAAAGGGATAGAAGTCCAGAACCTGGGCTCAGCCAACGGCGCGCGTACCCAAGTATCATTCGGCCAGGACTATCTGTTGCAAGACTCGATAGAGGCCGAAGAGCGGGAAATAGAACGCGTCAAGACAATGATACTGCAGACAGACAAGACTATGAGGGAACAGGAAAGGACCGGAACCAACCTCGACAAGATACGCCAGGACAAGCTCAAGCTCGTCAAACTGCTGGAAAAGCGATCAATGAGGGTATTCGAACTCAGGGAAAAATTCGAAGAACACTTCCCCGGCGAGATCGTCATCCGGGGCTCTGCCTTCGCAGGCGTGGTCATAGAGAGCCACAATCGTTTCCACGAGATCAGGCAGACAAAACAAAAAATTGCTTTCTCGTTCGATCCCCAGCTCGGCCGAGTCGTCGAGCGACCGCTCAAATAGCGCCAGCGGTTGCGCCTCGCCCGTCCGACGGGTATAGTTGCCGAACGCAGTCCCACCTACAAGCCGGAGGTCTCAATGCTCGCCGCCGTTCAATTTCCATCCTGGATACACCCCGAGATACTGCCGTTCCTTCCGCAGTTCCCGTTACGTTGGTACGGACTCATGTACCTCGTAGGATTTGGCATCACCTATCTGCTCTTCAAATATCAGGTGAAAAAGCGCGGGCTGGGGTACTCCGACGACGATGTCTCAGGCTTCTTCCTCGCTGGAATCATCGGGCTCATCATAGGTGCAAGGCTCTTCGGAACCCTTCTGTACGACCCGAGCGGCATCTACTGGCGCAAGCCCTGGCTCATATTCTGGCCTTTCGGCGAGGGCGGCAGTTTTACAGGCTTCATGGGCATGTCGTTCCACGGCGGCTTCGTCGGGCTCGTGGTGGGAATACTCATCTACTCGAAACGGCTTAAACTGGATTTCCTAGCATGGGCAGATATGCTCGCGGTAGCGGCACCTCTTGGCTACACCTTCGGACGACTGGGAAATTTCATTAACGCCGAACTGTGGGGAAAAGTGAGCACGGCCCCCTGGGCAATGGTATTCCCAGGCGCCAAGCGCTTTCCGGCCAGCCTAGGTTGGGTGCGCGAGGTAGCCCAGAAAACCGGCATCGCGCTCGACGGCGCCCTAGTCAACCTGCCCCGCCACCCTTCGCAACTCTACGAGGCGCTATTCGAGGGAATCTTCTTGTGGCTCGTTCTCTGGTTCATAGTGCGACCCCGTAATCCGTTCAAAGGCTTCGCGACAGGCGCGTACATAACGGGCTACGGCATCGTCCGCTTCATTATCGAATACTTCCGCGAACCAGACGCCGACCTTGGCTACATCGTCAAGTTTGGAAATCCTGATGCCTCGATCCACCTGTACACGACTCCGCTAAACTTCTCCATGGGCCAGGTGCTATGCTTCATCATGATCGCAGGCGGGTTAGGCTTCATCGCGTTCAGCTGGAAAGGGTCTAAGCGCTCGGCCTCTCTGTTGGCGGCCGCGGCTACTGAACGGGCAAGAATTCAGAATGCGAAGAAAAAGCTGAAAAAACGCTAATCCGCGTAGGACAGGTCCGAACCACTAGCCTCAAAGAGGCTATGCAGAAAGGCCATGTATGAATTTGCGCGTGGGCGCCGGCAAGTGTTTTGCCAAGGACAGGCCCCAACGCAAAATTCATACCCTGGTCTTACGGAAGAAAAAACCCTTCTTCCAGCCTGACTCGGTCGTGATGACCGTAAATCAACGTTCGTCGCCGAAACATGATCCCACGAGTCTGGCGGTGTCCAGCATGTGGTGGTCAAGCGGTACCGTTTTCGTCTTGTCAGCAACGTCGGACAACGGAACAGACGACACGCTTGCGTCCTTCATGGCCACCATGCGACCAAAACGGCCGCGCGCTAACAGTTCGGCCGCCGCGGTGCCGAAGGTCGTAGCAAGCACCCTGTCGTAGGGGCTTGGCGTGCCGCCGCGTTGCAGATAGCCCAGCACGGTGACGCGTGTTTCCATGCCGGTGGCCGCCTGGATTTCAGCGGCTACCCGGTAGCCGATGCTCGGGTACGGCATTTTTTCCCGCAAGCGCTTGCGCTCCTTCTTAGGCAGCAAGGCTTCATCCTTGGAAAGCGCGCCTTCAGCGACGACGACTATGGAAAAGGCCTTGCCCTCGGAACGGCGTTTCTCGATGTCGCGGGCTACGGAGGCGGCTTCATAAGGAATTTCTGGAATCAAAATTACATCCCCGCCACCCGCGATTCCGGCGTACAGAGTCAGCCAGCCGGCTTTGTGCCCCATCAATTCAATGACCATCACACGGTTGTGGGAGTGTGCGGTAGAGTGCAGCCGGTCTATAGACTCGGTGGCTATATCGACAGCGGAGTGAAAGCCAAAGGTGACATCGGTGCCCCATATGTCGTTGTCTATGGTCTTGGGAAGGCCGATGACGTTCAGACCTTCTTTGGACAGTAGGTGGGCCGTCGTATTCGTTCCATTGCC
>CAZNCK010000041.1:19820-28630 GCA_964571545.1 uncultured Treponemataceae bacterium
CGAGCACGACAAGCGCGTCGAGCCGTAGGTGTTCTACGGTCTCCTTGATCAGTTCTGGCTTGTCCTGGCCTGCCTCCGCGTCAGAAACGGTACCGTCGTCGCGACCTTTGAACGGTTTTTCGCGCGATGAACCCAGTATCGTGCCGCCCCGGGTCAATATACCGGAGAAATCGTCGGGAGACAGTTCGTGCGCATCGCCTTCTATGAGGCCCCGGTATCCATTTGAAATACCGACAATTTCCATACCGAATACCCCGGAAGCCGCCTTGGCGACTCCGCGTATCGCCGCATTGAGCCCGGGGCAGTCCCCGCCGCTCGTAAGGATGCCAAAACGCTTGACGGCGCTCTTGTGCATGACTGCCTCCAACCACGATGGTAATGGGGGCGCGCCGGGCGCAACCCCGGAAAATCAGCGCCCGAAAAAGCCCGGGCGGTTGCCGAATCGCTGGATCTTGCCTGGGTCGCGGGAAGGCTCGTCCAAGGTCTTGACGACGTGTCGCGCAAGGAGGTCAGCCTGCCCGGATTCGTCCCTGATGGCGCTGAAACGGACCGTGGGCGTCCCCGCAAAGAATATACCCTCAGCCAGGCCGATCAGAGCTCCGGACGCCATGGCTCCAAGCGGCCCACGTTCTGCCTGTACGATAACGAGGACGATTGAACCGCCTCCGCGTTCAGCAAAACGTTTGGCGGCTTCACGTATGAGTTCAGCATATCCTGCCGCCCACTCGAGAATCGCGTGCTCGATGAAACGAGGAGTAAGTCCGGTAATGCTAGTCGCATCTGTCGGTGGATCAGCGAAAATTACGAGCTCGTCCAAAACTCCATCGAGCGCTGTTTCGGTCTCTATGAGCGCCGCCCTGGCCGAGGCGAATGATAGCGGATTCCAGGGCACAGTCACACCGACACCCTCAGTTTCTTCGGTATTCGCTACTGTGGCTTTCTCGGGGCCAGGTTCGACGAGGCGTAAAACCGCTGTATTCCGTCCCGTTACCTTCGCTTCAGTTATGAAGGCCGCGACGCGCAACGATCCCGAGGGAACCGCCAATGTTGTCTTTTTCACGGTGCCAGTGTACTATGGCCACCGATCGGGCGCAAGGCAGGCGCTGACGCCGGCGCCCGCTGAACGGAGAGTCAATGAAGCTTGCGTTATGCCAGATCGACGCCGTCGTCGGTGATTTTTCGGGGAACGTCGACAGAATACTTGCCGCCGTCAAACAAGCCATCTCCAGCGATCCTTCCACCGAACTCGTCATACTGCCGGAAATGAGCGTTTGCGGTTATCCTCCTATGGACCTTCTGGACCAACCCAGCTTCGCGGAACATGATGAAGCGGCGTTCAGACGGCTCCAAAAGGCTTTGCCGCGAAATATCGCGGTGGCCGTGGGACACATCGGTAGGAACGCGACCGGCCTGGGCCGCCCCCTTACCAACTCCCTTTCTGTAATCCTCGATGGCACGGTCGTGTTCGAACAAGCTAAGACCCTGCTCCCTACCTACGATGTATTCGATGAAGCCCGTTATTTTGAACCGGCGACCACGAGACGGGTGTGGGAATACCGAGGAATCCGCATAGGATTCGCCATCTGTGAGGACTTGTGGCGCGAAACAGCCCCGGTTTCCGGCATGCGTTACCAGCTCGACCCCCCGCGCGAACTGCTCGACGCGGGTGCGGACCTGATCATCGTCCCCTCGTCATCACCGTACCAACTGGACAAGATAGGCCTCCGCGTCAACCTCTGCGCTGATCTTGCCCGCTCTGGCCACATACCGGTCGCATACTGCAATATGGCGGGCGCTAACGATTCGCTCATCTTCGACGGGCGTTCGTTCATGGTCGATCCGACAGGAACCCTTATGGCGCTTGGATGCTTCGGCGAAGGGCTGCTCATCGTCGATACCGAGGCGACAACCCCAGCAGACACGATGAATTTGCGGTTTCCTGATCGCTGGGACGAGGCGGAACGAGCGCTGGTGGAAGGCATCCGCGGGTACATGCGCAAATGCGGCTTCAAAAAGGCTCACCTCGGCTTGTCAGGAGGCATCGACTCCGCCATAGTCGCTATACTCGCAACCAAGGCGATAGGCGCGGAAAACCTTACCTGCATCATGTTGCCTTCTCGCTTCTCGTCGCCTGGCTCCATCGACGACAGCGTAGAGCTGGCTAAAAACCTTGGATGCAGACTCGAAACAGTACCTATCGAAGGTCCCTTCGCGAGCTTCCTCTCGACTTTGGAGCCTTATTTCGCGAGCCTTCCCTTTGGTCTTGCCGAAGAAAACCTCCAGGCTCGTATCCGCGGCGACATTCTGATGGCCTGGTCAAATAAATTCGACTCGATGCTTCTGACTACGGGCAACAAAAGCGAGCTGGCGGTTGGCTATTGCACCCTCTATGGCGACATGTGCGGCGCGCTCGCTCCGATAGGTGATCTGCTCAAGACCGAAGTATTCGCGCTCTGCGAGCGGATCTACGCCCGGGAAGGCATACTGCCCCGAGCGATCCTGGACAAACCTCCATCCGCGGAGCTTCGCCCCAACCAGCTTGACCAGGATTCGTTGCCTCCCTATGAACTGCTGGACGCGATTCTCGAGTCATATATCGAGGAAGACTTGTCAGCCGATGATATCATCGCACGAGGCTACGACGAGGCGCTCGTAAAAAAGATCATAACCATGACGGCCCGCGCCGAATACAAGCGCAGGCAGGCCGCTCCGGTTATCAAATTGTCATCGCGCGCGTTCGGGATGGGCAGGCGCCTGCCGATAGCGCGGACCGTATACGAGACGCTTGCGAGGTGAAGGTCAGAAACGCGACTATACTCCGCTATATGTTTGTAGGCTTGGCAGTGGTCGCGCTCGCCGCCGGAGCCTTGGCTCTCAAGGCTCCCGATCCCGACGCGTTGGCCATGGCTACAATGATACCTCGTCCTTCGCCGCCGACTCCAGCGGCACCGAAGGCCCCCGAACCGTTCTCCGCACAGGTAGCGATGCCGAATGTCGACGCGGCATGCGCCGAGGCTACGCGCGCCAAGGAAAAATCGTTTACTGTCCTCGCCTGCGGAGACATACTCCTAGCGAGGACTCCCGGCAAACGAGCGGCACAGTACGGCTTCCGTTACCTATTCAAGGATATCAAGGATATCGTATCAACGGCTGACATAGCCTTCGCCAACCTAGAGACACCAGCTTCGTACCTCGGAGCCCCATATCCAGGAAAACCGGAAAACGTCACCTTCAGGGCGGACCCCGCGACACTATTCGGCATTGCGTGGGCTGGTTTCGATGTAGTATCACTGGCAAATAACCATATTAACGACTATGGCCCACGCGCTGTAGAGGAAACGCTGGATTACCTTAAACTTTTGGGAATACAGAGCGGCGGCGTTGGGCGCTCGATCGAGGAAGCAAGAAAACCAGCCATCGTCATCAGGGACGGCGTTAGCTTCGCTTTTCTTGCCTACGCAGTGCCCGCTTACAGCATTATTGGCGCGACTGGTTCTCTGTCCGGCGCCGCTCTGACCAGGGCCGAGGAACGGCTTCATGGCCCGATACCGCCACTCCCGCCCGCTACCAATCCTGATTCGTCCAGGAACCGGGGTACGGGTGTTGCGCTGGCGACACGGGAAAATATCATCGCCGATATTCAGCACGTCAAGGCCAGCCTGGCCCCCGACTACCTCTTTGTTTCTGTCCACTGGGGCGAAGAGCATCAACGCATTCCAGACACAGTCCAGCGGATACTCGGGAGAGCCGCGATAGACGCTGGCGCCACGGCCGTGCTGGGCCACCATCCCCACGTGCTCCAGTCTTTGGAACGTTATCATGGTGGGCTGATTATCTATTCCTTGGGTAATTTCATATTCGACATGGCCGCCACTACAACCTACGAAACGGCCGCGCTGAGCCTCGTCCTGGCTGGAGGCAGGCTTATACGCGCCGATATCCTGCCCCTGCGTATAGAACGAGACTCCTATGCGCCGGCGCTGGTTATCGGGGCGGACGCAATCGCCCGACTGAACGACCTTGCTCGCTGGTCCGCGCGTTTCGAAACGGATATCCTTGTCGAAGGATCTATCGGCCACCTTTATTTCTGATATTTATTGTTACGAGCTGGCGTTGGTGTTATACTTATGATTGGAAACCCATATGCAGACAAGGAAATTCTGGCCCTCGGTCCTGACAGTGATACTCATTTCCATCGGAATGATGGCCTGTACCATGAGTAGCGGCATGTTTACCGAGGAAGAGCTCAACTCCATGTACCAGATTGTCGTTTCCCGGGATGGATCTACGCTGGACTCAGGCGCACGTGTTTCCACCGCGACCGCCCTTGGACTGTCCGTCGTGGGCATTGACGGAGCTCCCGAGGCTGACTCGATAGAACTATTACTCTCATATCCTGATGGAACATTAGCCGCCACTATTCTGTTTGCGACCGCTGAAACCGAAGTTGCTGGAACCATCGTGGTCAAAGACTTCGAGAATGACGTACCGCCATTCACCATGCCAGGAAACCTCCCCGATGGCTACTATACGCTCCTGATCCGAATCAAAAATGTTGCTGGCGAGATTTTATCCAAGCGTTCGACCGTAGTTCTTCTCTACGAGGGACTTATTCCCGCCCCGAGCTTGGCGGTGTACCCAGGCTTCGTCATTGCCGGCGAGGTCTCGCTCATACGGCTTGTAGCTGATTTCCCCGCAACAATCGATCCGTGGATTCAGTGGACTCTAGACGGCCGGGTTATTTCGGCAGATTTTTACTCCAACAACGCAGACAGACTTGCTTGGCGAGCGCCCGCGACGTCCGGCGTGTATCTGGCCAAAGCGGAAATCTTCCCGTTCATGCCTCCTTCAGGCTTTGAGATCGCGCCTCTGGCCACCGCGGAGATTCGCCTGCCCTTGTCGGCAAATACTCCGCAAGCGGATCCGCTTGCGGCAAACGGCGCATGGTCCAGGCTGACCTTCGACGGCAATCCGGTCGACAGAGGCTCGCGCGAACGTGCAGAAGAACCGGTAGCCCTGGGCTCGCCCACTCTCGAGACCTACTCATCGGGATTCGGGTATCTTCTGGGAAACGGGGCCGGGTTTGCCTCCGCATCCTCGCTGTTGCCTATACAACAATCCGGTAATGTCCTTTCACCATTTACAGCGCTGTTTCTGCTCGCGCAGGCTTCGGATGATTCCTCCGGGGGCTCAGGAAAGCTATTGGACGTCCCCGCGGTTGACGACTTCCCAGGCATGATCCTGGGTGTCGAGAAGGGTTTCCCATACTTTACATCAGGTGATTCGACGATATGGTCTAGCCTTAAACTGCAAACCAGCCCCACACGATTGGCAGTCTATGTCGCGCCCACTGAAGACGGCGTTTTTGCGCAGTTCTACCTGGATGAACAGCCTGCGGGTAGCGGCACCATTGTTTCGTCATTATTCCAGGCTCAGCCCGACGCAAGCGTAATATCCGGCACGGATGGCTATGTCGCGATATTCGACGAGCTACGAATCTTCGAGGGCTCCTATCCGGCGTTCCGGTTGGCTGAACAAGCCGCTAAGGGCAAAGCTCTCATTAGCGCCACGGGTTTTGAGGGGGGCATCCTGGGCTCCGGTTTTACCTTAGAGGGCGACAGCACCAAACTCGGGCATGGCAGGCTTACCCTTGGATCAGGCAGCAAGCTCGTCATCGGGACAAGAGGAATACCTCTCCAAGGTACTTCGCTTACCTTCGACTGCATTGAAGGCAAGGCGATGGCCTCCATCGAGCTTACCGGCGGAAGCAATCTTATGATTGATACTGAAGGAAACATCAGGCTTGATGGCGAGTCTACCGGATTTAGCATAGGCACGGATAAGTCAACCCGCGTATCCATTGCAATCGAACCTACAGAAGACGGCCTTCGTGTGTACGGTTCCAATAATACATGGGTCTTGCTGGACGATACCGCTCTGGCGCCTGATGCAAAATGGAAACTGTCATCAATTGACGAAAAGCCCACTAGCATATCGAATGTTTCAATGTCGGTCTTCCAATCGCCACTTGCTTCCTCGATAAGAAATCTAATGTTGCCGAATGGTTCCAACCCCACGATTCCTGATGCAAGCGATGCTGATTTGCGGCAACAGGAAGCCGGATTCATTCCTGTCGGCCCACCCCTTGCAAGCGTTAACCGGTAATCGCGACATTATACCTGACTTGCTTTTCACTGCGCGGCAATGGAAAATAAAAGTCTTGTTGTTTTAATTAACGACCGCGATATAGTATTTTTTGCACCTGCGTTGGAAGGAAATTTATGAGAAGAATAGTCTGTATTTCAGTGGCCTGCCTTACAGTCCTGGCTTCCTGCGTCAGTTCGCCCGATCCCGCAAAACCGGATACCAAGAGCCCGGAAGCTACTACGACAACCGCCCCGAGTTCGGCAGACGAAAGCAAGGCCAGAGCGATGGCATTGGTGCAGGGAGGCTCCTCCACCGGAACTGCCGCGGGAACCTCGACCTCAGCGACTGCGACCGTTTCAGCCGAAGCGGTTGACGCTCCTCCGCCCGCGCCCGGGGTCATGACGCCCGAAGAAGAAGCGTTCCTCAACAACTATCTGGCGCGCCTTCAGTATATGGTCTACTACGACGAGCGTTCGGTCATAGACGCGCAGTCCGCCAAAGTTGCCGTCAACCAGGCAAATCGGTATCTGATAGAGAAACTCGGTCTTTCAGTCGTCGATTTCGATCAGATCGAGAAAAACAAGAAAGACCAACAGGCCGCGTACCAGGCCGAAACAGGCGGCTCCATCGATCTTATTCAATTCATAGCCCAAAAATACAACGCCGACGTATATGTAGAAATTTCTTTCAGTGCTACCCCCTCGTCCTCCGGCGGCAAATTCTACGCCACGGCGCAGGGTTCAATGAAGATATTCGACACCTCGACGGCTCAACTCCTCGGTTCCGTCGCATTCCAGAGTCCACAGGTAATGAGCACAACCTCAAGCGAATCAGCAATAAGCAATGCCGTGGCGGCTTCCGTGTGGTCGGCCATGCCTAAAATGACCGATCAGTCGAAGACGCTCGTCAAGAATTCAATGTCGCGCGGCATTCGCTACGAAGTGCTCATCCAGAACACCCCCGATTCGCGCCAAATCAGCACACTTCGCCGCGCCCTTACAAAAGTCGTCAGGGAAGTGGAGCAAATCTCATATTCACCCGCAGAAACCAGACTGGCGCTGTATACCTTCAAGTCACGAGATAAGCTCGAAGACGCGATGTATGACGCTTCGGAACGCGCGGGACTTCTCGATCTATATTTGCTCTACAGTAGAGGAAAAGCGTTCACCTTCAACAGCGGGCTGTAATCAGGTCATTCGGGAGCAATCCCTATGTGATATATTGTTACTTGGAGCGAATTCGAACTTGGGTTCGTTCTACATCATCGAAAGACCTTTAAGGAGGTTATTATGAAGAAGATCCTGGGCACTCTTCTGGTAGTCCTGGCGTTATTCGCTTTTGCATCTTGCGCCAGTCAGCCAGCCGTCGATGAACCGAAGGTAATGGAAGCGGTCCTTACACCGGATATCCTCGAACACAAGGGCACAGCTCTCGGCGCCAATGTCCCCGCGTGGGTGATGTCCTATATCGAAAGCGGTGCCAGCACCGTCGAAAAACTTCCCGAGTACAAGGGCAAGTACGTCATCATCCTTGATTCCGAAGGCCAGAGCAAGCAGGGAACCCTGACCGCGATGGACAACATGGATGCGCCGGTCCAGATCGCCCGCTACCTGTCTACCCGCGTCCAGCAGAAGTTCGCCGGAGCTCAGGTGGGCGACCGCGATCAGCTCACCGAGTACTTCGAAAATGTCGTCAAAACCGTTTCCGAGGCCAAGTTCTCCGGCTTTATGGCCGGTCCGGACTGGTGGGTATATCTTCAGTACTACAAACCCGGAGCTAAAAGCAAGTCTGAGGTCGAGCGCCGCATCTATCGCGTCATCAAGCTCTACTCCATCGACGTTGAAGTGCTCCAGAAACAGCTTGAGAAGTACCTGACCGACGTCGAAGCCGCCGTTGCCAAGACGCCAGAGAAGCAGCGCGCCATCGACGCGGTGCAGAGCGCCTTCTACGAAGGATTCTGATAACATCGTCTGAATTCAAGGCATCCTCGGCACCAGCCGGGGATGCCTTTTGCGACTCAAGGCGCCCTGCGAACGACAAGGGCTTTGCGGAAGGCTACTGTAACAGCCTCCTTCCGGAACGCCCTACGGTTTTTTTAGTAAAGTAAAAGTTGCACAGGAGGATTTAATGCATACTTCACAACGCCTGACGCTGGCTGCGGCTGCCGCGCTTTTTGCCGCAGCGTGCGTCTCCGCGCCGGAACCTGTCAAAGCGCCCGAATGGACGCTTACGACGCCCGTGGCGGATGTTGCCAATACCTATTTCGTCGCTTCGTCATCAGACAGCAAAGGCGACACGGCGCTTGCTACCGAAGACGCCGCAATCAGCCTTATATCGCAAATCACCAGGTATATGGGCGTAGATATAAGCGTCGCGACTACCGGAGAAGCCAAGGGCACGCTCGACTCGTACTCGGCTGAAGTCACGAGCGTTGTAAAGCAAAGCGGTACGAGCAAGCTGTCCGGATTCACCATTAAGGACCGTTATGTTGTAAAGGATGGTTCTCTGGTCACCGTCTACATCCTGGCACAGTACGCAACGGCTGACCTGAATAGAGAAAAGGCCAGAATAGCGGCAGTATTCAAGGAAAAGGAAGACGCGGTAGCAAAGCCAGAAGCGGCAGGCGATTCAGCGGCTTCGTCTGGCAGGATCTTCGATGCCAT
>CAZNCK010000042.1:0-12078 GCA_964571545.1 uncultured Treponemataceae bacterium
CCTGTACTGGACTTTAACCAGTAAGAACAGCCAAGCTTCCTTGGCGCACAGCGTCGCCCTGACATTGTTGTTATTACTAATGGCAAGTTTCTTCTGAACAATCTGGCTAGAGAAAATATCATCCACAGATACCCGAACCTTGCCAGATGTCGCGACAGCAGCAGCGATCACTTGCCACCAACTTGCATTCGCGACAAAGTCATTCCGAGTGTTTTCTCCTGGGTCTGGAATAACCGCACTCGACGTGAAAAGAGGAAGCCATTTAGTCCGTAGCTTATAAGTCTTTCCTGTTCCAGGAGGACCATAGAGGATAAGATTTAGAGGGATGCCCGTATAAGCCTCTTCCACTTCTTCTTCGTCCTCATCATCACTGTCAACAATTAAATCTGTCTGGATCGAAATCGGGCCTCGCTGCATGACCGCTCGCTTCTTTTCCAGATATTTCGCGAAGCGTTCCTCGGTTACAACGAGTTCAGCCGCCTCAGACTGGGAGCTCATGATCGCATACAAATTCTCCCAATACAGATCTAGGAAGGAATAAAGAGTCTTCTTTAGGCCATTTTGCATTGGAAGGTCTTTGGAGTACTTATATTTCCCTTCCTGCCATTGAATATCAAAGAGCTCGAGCACTTTCTTAAAATATTCTGCTCGAGGCCTATTGTAGTCGCAACCAAACGCAACCTCTACATATGCTCTAGAAATACCGCCATCCTTGAAGTTAAGTACAAAGCCAATAGTTTTCGTCTTGTTGTTGGAATCTCCAAGTGCAGTCAACCCAACGAAAAGATAACTATCAGTACCTTGAAACCACAAGCCAGAACTGAATCGCCCTTTCTTATCATCTTTTGTCCGAGGTGCAAAGGTAAATCCAGGATGAGTGCTGCGATATTCGATGAGAAGATTAAAGACTTCTTCGTTCCATTCTTGAATCGATTTGTTCATAATCCCACCTTAGCTATAATACGTAATGATTACCACTCTATCTTGCGTTCATGCCCATTGGGACAAGTGCCGCTTGCCCAACTATAGTTCTCTCCATGGTATTTTAAGTTCCACTGCTTCAGGGTGAATACCTTTTGGCACTCAGGGCACCAGAATGGGGCATACTCGGGATCGATTGCGTAGAGTAATTTCGGATCATTGGAATCGAGAGCAGCTTTGATATCAAGAAATTTATCAGGTTGTACCTGAAGTGTCAGGTCAGTTGAAAAGAGCACCCGTAGTGCTCCTGCGGGCCATTTCTGGATGTGCCCAGATGGGAACTCCACACCGCGCGGTATCAGATAAACTGTCGCTACATGTTCTAGGGAATACGTCTTGTACTCAGCGGAAGCTGCCGCTCGGCATGCTTCGGCATAGACGGACAAACGGCGATGGGCGGCAAGATAGCGAGGGAAACGTTCAGCTGCCTTGGTATCGAATTCCATGAGCCGGAGCGCATTCATGTTGTCTTCAAGATCCGCGAGCTTCACCACGCGCGCGATCGGATCAAAAGCGCAACGCTCGACGAATTCCTCATAACTGTCCTCGGGTCTGCGGGTCACGAGTTCGAGGGCCTGTAGGATGGGCTCGGAAAAATGAGCCTGGTCCCTGAGCTCTCCTAATGTAACGCCAGTATCTTCGACAACGTCATGAAGCACTGCGACGGTTCTGGCATCATTGGTGAGCTGCGCCGCCATGACGCGAAGGGGATGGAGGATATATGGCGATCCTGCCTTGTCGACCTGCCCTTCATGGCTCTCCGCTGCAATGGTAATAGCCCTCTCGAGTGTGCCCGGGCCAAAGAATTCTGCTAATGGCTCCATAACTTGCCTTCGGTGAAGTCCACTAAGACTCTGTCCATATCGATATAGACATTATTCATCGTCGACTCCGCCCTTCAATCCCCGACCTAAGTTGCCCCCTGACATCCCTACCCGCCTCATCCTTCTTCATAGCCCAAACGAACACGCCCTTGCCATTGGATGCGCGTGCCCAAAGCTCCCCGACTCGACGCTTCTCCCGCTGGCTCGGGTCTGAGGTAAGGTGAGCGCCTTTGTACTCCACGACAAGGATTCTGCCATCCTTGAGCCGAGCGACGAAATCTGGATAGAAGTCGTCTCTCGAGGTCGGAAGACGGAAGCACCACTGATGTCGCGGAGGGACATTGCGGACCCAAGTCTCGACTTCTTCAAGGGCATCAATCTCTTTGGCGCAAGCGTACTCCTCGCCATCGCGTTTCAAGTTGTCCACGACAGGGAAGAAGTGCTTAGTGAATCCATAGGAGGAAGCGAGCTCCGCTCGCGGATAGGGACAACGATCCTTCGAGAAGGAGAAATCCGCTTCCCAGACGAGGTTACCGTCGAGTTCTGGAAGATCGAGAAGTGACTCAAGACCAGTAGAGGCGGCGCTCAGGCGATAGGCATCGAGCTTAGCCCTGACCTTATCCTCAAGCAGATACTTGTTGAGGATAAGGTCGCCAAGGCGGAGCTTACGCTCGCCGATGAGCTGGTGTATGAGACGGGATAAAAAATCCTGGAGAACCAGCTGAGCTACATCGCTCCGCGCGAGTCGGCGATCAAGCCAGAACACGAGGCCATTGTGGTAGTATTCTCCAGCAACCTCGGTAGTAAAGAGCTCCCGGTCATAACGTGTGTTCCGGGTGATGACTTTCTCGGCGATAACATCAAACTCAGTAACCTTACGCTCAGCAGGGATTGAGAACTCTTCGGCCGTGAGGCGCGCGGGAAAGCGCGACGCGTCCGAAAGGTCGAGACGGCCACGGTTGGCGAACCAACCTTCATCAACAGGGATGAGTTCACCCGATACTTCATCTAGGGAAAAGAGAGAACCAACCGTGAAGACATCCGGACCTGAAGGAAGGACGCGATGCCTCGAAGCTTGAAGATGGCGGTAGTTGGTGAGGTTCCGCGCTATCTCACGCGTGCGCTCACCACCGGAATCAGCTCCGAGAGTTGACGCCAGCTTGCCAATGGCTGCCTCGGAGATTGCACCGGACACACGGACGAGAGAGACCCCATCTAGACGAGTTCCTGCACTCTCGACAACAAGGCCAGGCTCGGTTGCAAAGAGACCATAATCAAGATGAGTATAAGCGGGAATTGAAATGGACTGACCATCGGGCGCGAGACCGACTATGGTACCAGAGCCTTCACCTGGGAAGAAGTCCGCCACCTCGGTCCATGCATCCGCCTCGATGCGCTCGAATCCCATCTTGTCTACGAGACAGTCCTTTAGCGCGGAAGCCGTCTCTGCAAAGTCACGTGACGAGACATGAGCATAGGCCTTGTTGAGCAAGGCGGCGGGACGCTCCGCCGCATAAGGCATTCGTAGCACACGGCCGAGAAGCTGCTCGACAGCACGCGCAGACTTCAGCTCCTGGATAGAACAGAACACGTAGGCGAAGGAGCAGTCCCAGCCTTCCTTGAGGGCCTGGACAGTGATGATGTGCCGGATGGAACAATCTGGCGCAAAAAGGTTAACACCCTCGATGCCGCGCTCGTCTCCGGTAGCAACGGCGATATGGGCTGGGTCGACACCCTCATTCTGGATGAGATGTTCGCGAAGTTTGTCGGCGGTTATGACTGTCGGGTCGTCCTTGTCCTTGGCTTGAGCCTGGTAGAGGGTGATGGGCCGCACTGAATCCCCGGAGGACTTGGCGGCTTCCTCAAGGGAGTTCCGCGTGCTGATAGCCGCGGCGACGGTCGAGGCCCAGCTTGCGTGCTCCGCAAGAACGATAGGGAGCTTGATCATTTTCTCGGCCTTGAGCTCGGTGGCTGTGGCCTCATGGAGAACATTTGAGCCGCTCGCGCTACTCGTATCGGGCGTGGCGGTGAACTCGATAATGCCGAGCGGAGAGAGGCGGGCAAGCGTGTCGAAGGAGAGCTTCGATCGGGCATTATGCGCTTCGTCGATGATAATGAGGGGCTTGAAGATATGGCAGAGGTTGACGAAGGAATGGACAGGCTTTCCCCGGTTGGCTCCTTCCTTGCTGAGCTCGAGCCCCGTTATACCATTGAGAGCCGCGAAGTGGCGTTCCCATCGTTCAGAATGAGCATAGATGGCACGAGTTTTCGTGTCCTCGGCCCTGAAGCCCTGGATAGTCGAGACCACAACGACAAGTCGCGTAGAAAAGTCCTGGGGACTTACCGCTTCGAGTCCGTCCCTCGTGACCACAAGGGGGCGGCCCCAGGCCTCGACGAGCTCCTCACGATACGGATGCCCGGCCGTTGAAAGGGCTGTGAGTGTCTGTTCGAGGATGGCCTGCGATGGGACGAGCCATAGCACATGGAGTGATTCGCTGTGGGTATAGCTGTCGCGCACGATACGTAGAGAACGCGCGGCTAGCCAGGTCTTGCCGCCGCCGGTCGGGATGCGGATGCAGACATAGGGGATATCGCCCAATCCAGGCGCCTGGTGCCAACGCGTTACAGCTGGACGCCCCCGTTCGCTCCAGGATTCAAGGAAGGCAGCCTTTGGATCGCCTAAGCGCTTGGCACGCTCGAGATAGTCCTTCAGGGACTCGAGCGCCTTGGTCTGGTAGATCTTGGGCTCAAACATGTTCGCCCTCCTCTACCACGACCGGGGCACGAGGAGCCTCAGGCACTAGCCCTGCCGCGTACTCGAGGGCGCCTTCAGCTAGAAGAGGCATGGACCCAAGATCATAGGGAATCTGCTTGAATACTATGTTCATACGCGAGAGTGAGGAAGGTGAATAGGTCGTCGCCTCCGCATAGATAACGCGGGGGCCATCATGCTTTGGGAGGGATGCGAGAACGGCCGGAGTGAGGACGTTACCGCCTATAGGGCGCTTGTCCCCGAGTATCCCATTATATAGAAGATAAAGGCCTCGTCCTTCATATTCGCCAAGTAACGGCGATGCAGTCTGAATAGATCCGCCAAGGGCTGGTGTCTTTGTCTCGCGCCACCATATATAAGCTGCAAGGTCTGAAAACTTGACCTTAGGATTGAGGCGACCATAGGCATCAAAGAGGGTTTCACCCAGCTTTACGAAGCGGAACCCTCCGCCGCCTTTCCAGTCAATATCCTCGGAGATACCACCCTGCTCGCCTTCGATCACCTTGCATAATCGAGGTAGGCAATGAGTTGTTGCATGATCTCCCATCTCAACCCCGATCCACTTGCGATCCATCTTGTGGGCGACTGCAGCGGTGGTGCCGGAGCCGAGGAAGGAGTCGAGAACAAGATCCTTCGGATCGGTTGCTATCTCAAAGATACGGGAGATGAGCTGCTCCGGTTTAACGGTATCAAACAGTGGAGCGTCGGGGAGTAGTTCTCTCTGGTGCTTTTTGGCTTGGCGCGAAGTCTTGCAGTCCAAGAGTATTGTCGGATTGGGGCGGGATGGAGACTCAGGCCCATATTCGCGGGTATAGGGAATCCATTTTGATTGACCATCCTCTCCGCGATCTTTCCAGATGAGCTCGCGACTAGCGATCAGCTCTGCGACAGCCTTCTTCCCCAAAGCCCATCGCGCCTCACGGCCATCATCATGTATGGGGAGGACCGAAACTCCATCAGGTGAAGTAATCTCGAAGAACATAGATGGCCGATCAGATCGTAAGCTAGCTTTGCCGTTCTTCTTGAGGAGACGATCGCGACATCTTCGGCCGCTCTCGTCGACGATTGGATATGCATCGAGAACATTCTCATCATAGTGCTTCTTGAACTTAGCCTTCTCCCAGTTCCTGGCATAGCAGAGGATGAACTCATGATCAGGAGTGATCGGTACCTTGTTATCATTGGGACTATCAACCTTCTGCCAGATGAAAGTAGCGATGAAGTTGACTCGCCCGAATATCTCGTCCATTAAGGTTTTGAGGTAATGCCCTTCGCGATCGTCTATGCTCACCCAAATGCTCCCCTCCTCTGCGAGGAGCTCGCGGAGAAGCTCAAGCCTCGGGTACATCATGGAAAGCCACGTTGAGTGCTCGAGGTTGTCGTCATAGTGCTCGAAGGCTGAACCGGTGTTGTAGGGGGGGTCTATATATATACATTTCACGCATCCGGCATAGTAGGGAAGCAGGGCCTTAAGGGCCTCGAGGTTGTCGCCCTGGATGAGGAGGTTATCCTGCGCGGCTTTAGGATCACCAACGATGCCGCCAAGGGCCGCGGTGGCGGGTTCAAGGAGACGGAAAGGTACGAGGGATACAGCGCGGAGGGCGTCTTCTTTACCTGTCCAGGTTAGTGTTGGCATATCAGTAATTCCTTTGCAATATCGTATCTATTATCAATATATGGGCATGGTACACGACGAAGAGCGATCGCGCAACTTCCGTCATAAAAGAGCCTCCCACGAAATGAGTACGGCTCCACCCGGCGTCGAGCTGATCGAACCGATATAGCTCGCCAGTCCCTCGCAGACAGACGCTCGATTTGATGGCGCGGAGCTTCCGAATATACTCAGAAGCGCCTTATCGCAACTTAGGCCCGGTCGAACCTTGCTCGCCACTCGGTCGAAATCGTTCTGGGCGACGATGGCGCAAATGGCCGCTTCGAGGCAGAGTACCTTACCGGTGAATGCTTCCCGCAACTCGGAGGAGAGTCCCCCGATCGCGGTAATACAACGTTTATCTCCAGTAAAGATAGAAGATTCGACTATCTCAAGGACCGATCCAAGAAGAAACCGCTCTCCCGGATCAATACCCGAGAGCTGCGGTATCCGGTCGATAGACTGAGGAGCGAGAGCTTCAATAGCGGGGAATGTAAGAAGCCAGTCAAGCGCTCGACCGAGCCCCACATCTGTATAGTTCCGTAGGCCGCCCTTCTTGATCATGAAGGGAAGAGAACTGAGATGACGAAGCTCACTCGCATATACGAATGGCAAGTGAAGAAACTCGTCCACGAGGTCTAGGGTGGATATTTTCAATATGAAATCATTATCCAGGAGAATTCGTTTCGGCATAATGTTAGCTCTGGAGCTGTCCGAGCCGGTCCCAGTATTCCTGCGACAGATCTTCCTCGGCGATGTTCGAACGGAATTCATCGTCGAGGATCTCTATAGCATTCTGATCATCGAGATTCATGAGGGCTGCGTTTCCAAGGCGGTAATCCTTGACGCCTCTCGCATAGTTGAGAATGAGGAAACCGGGATCTATGTTACTCCGGGCGGCCTCGCGGAAAGCCATGAGAGACAGGTCCTTGCCTGTGGCAGGCCGCTTGTCCCAGATAGAACTCATGTCGGTAAGAGGATTACCAGAGAGAACGGAACACCCCCAGCGACTGGCCTCATCCTCGACAGCTCCTCGGGAGATATCTCCGGATAGCCTATCGATCATAGTCCCCTCAGCATCTTTAAATACATGACCGAGGGCAGCGTGACCGAGCTCGTGGGCAAGGATGAATTCCTGCCAAGCGCATGAGTTCTGTTTCTTCATGAGGATGATGACAGGGCGGCCATCGACAACCGTACACAGGCCATCGGGATGGTTGCCGGTCTTGGGCGGAGTCAGGCGGACCACTGGAATCCCATGTCTCCAAGCATACGCAACAAGGTCGGATAGGCTGACTCCATTCTCCTTACCTTGCGATAGCTCGCGGTAGACAAGCTCCGCATCAGCGGGGAGCCTGGAATAGGGAATCCTGCATGCCGACGCTACAAGGCGCGCCACCCATAAGCCAAGCAGGGTCGCCTTGACAAGGGACTCATCTGGCGAATTGGAGCGCTTCTTGTAGGAGACAGCGACCGTGCCAAGCTTCCGCAGGTCAGGTTCCTCCAGAAGTTTCACCATGGATATGTTGAAGAATGAAGAGATATAGACGAGCCCATGCTCGATCCCCGACTCGGTAGCAAGCATCCCTTCATCCCACCATCCCGGTAGAACGTAGGATTTAATGAAGGGAAGAGATATACCCGCCATCTTGAGTTTATTAAGTACATCCTTAAAGAGAGTCTTGTCGATCTTGTTGGTGCCTCCCATAGTCATACTCCGTCCCGCCATTCCATGGCCCGTTTCCTCATCTCTTCGAGATTGATATCAAGCATCTCGGCAGCGCGGCTCATAGTTATCGCTTCAGCCTCGACTGCCTTGCGTATGTGGCCCAGGAATCTCGACTCTATCAAATCCGAAGATGAGAGCGCCTCTGGTTCGTAGTGGTCCTTAAGATCATGACCGAAGCGCTCATTATATTGTATAGCGAAATCCCTATCGAGTTGGCGTTCCTTGAGCGCGGGATAGATGTCCTTAAGCCGATAAAGAATGGTCTTGTAACTGACTTTGTACTCTTTCTTGACTCGTAACACAGCGTCGATCCAGTGGAGCCCTCGGAGTTCCTCCCAGGCAACGCGTAGGCCTTCATCAGGGACTAGGAAACGTCCCGCGAATGCGTTTGCCTCGACCTCTTCGTTGTCGACCTCCTCTTCACGTGTAGCGACATACGAATCTTTGTGTAAAACAAGGTGCCCAAGCTCATGTGCGATCGTGAATATCTGGCGCTCGATGGAAATGCCCGCTTCGCAATTAACGATGATCGCGGGGCCTCCATCCGCTTGTCCCACGGAAAGTCCGAAGGTCTTCTTGAAGCCGAAGGGACGGATCCTCAGCTTGATACCCGACTGCTCGATGAGAGCGGCGATATCGTGAACGGGGCTAGTCGCATCGAGACCTAATTCCTTGCGCAGCTTCGCCGCTGCGATATCCGGCGATACACCGTTTAGTGCCGGGAGCAAATAAGCCAGCTCCTCCTTGATACTCTCCTCAAGTAGCTTGTAATTAGCAAGCCATAATGCCGTATCATGGCGCAACTGATCGCGCGCTGCCTTCTCCCGACCGCTCAAAGTAATGGCGGTTCGATAGCGGAGAGACTCCAATCGGGGCGCATCCGCCAGAAGATCGGGGAAGGAAACCCCTAAGGCTTCAGCAAGCTTTATCAAGGTCGTCGACTTTGGTTCCGTCTTCCCATTAAGTAGATTTGAGACCGCCGCAGTTCCCATCCCGATCAGCGATGATAGTTCCGGGATGGTCAATCCTTGTAATTTCATATGACGACGTACATTGTCGCCAAGATCTTGGATGGCCATGCCTCACTCCTTGTCTTTGATAAAGTATACTGCAGTATGTGTTGACATGCAACTCGTAACAACATATATTACGAGATATGCTGGACAGTTTCATCGGTATTGGCTATCTTATCCGACAGAATGCATACCGAGGGATAATATCATATCTTGGGGTAGTTGAGGCAAGGAAAGCACTGGCTGCAGGATAGTCTGTTGCTTACGATGAGGCAGAAAAAACTACAGCCCGTGGATGGTCAGATCCACGAGCTGTTTGCGCCGATCCGTATGGATTGGACAACCTTACGGAAGGAGCGTTGATAATTGGTAAGCGTTATTACAGTACGACAATTTCTCCAAGCTCGTCAACGTAGTTCCTCCGTTAAATCTCGGAGGAAACAATGAAGACATAGAATATTCACCTCACACGCGTATAGTCAATTCAGATATCGGAAAGCCGATTAACTCTTCTTACGCGCTTAAGCGCTTAAGCGCACATAGGAGATATCTATGTCCAAGCCTCAAGATCGAATGGTTCACAAGGCCCCTGATGGATGGGCGAATAGCAGGAATGGCGCATCCAGAGCGGAGGGAATCTACCCAACGCAGAAGGAAGCCATAGAAGCCGCCCGGCAGAATCTTAGGAATAGCGGAGGTGGTGAGCTCACCATCCAAGGCCGAGATGGTCGCATACGGGAAAAGGATACTGTGCCGCCTGGTAATGATCCCTGCCCACCCAAAGACAAGCAGTAGAAAGGCAAGTTGCCCTTTCGGATAGAGGGGGCAGTCCTACTCGTGGCTATTGCCACGAACAACAATCAACCGCGCTGAAGATGCGCAAAGGAATAGCTATGTACGAAAACAACGATATTGATGAGGTCATTGACCTCGAGATCTATGCCAAGGAAAGCAAAGACACCCCCTTCGGAAGGAAGGTACGGTATCGTGTAAAAATCGATGACAAGTACTATATCATCGACCACCGCGAACCGACTGGGCGGGAATTGCTTCGTATCGCGGATATGAATCCGCCAGAAGGATATCGCCTTGATCAGAAGCTCCGTGGCGGAGCGACGAAGAAGATCGAGCTCGACGAGAAGGTCGATTTAGCACAACCTGGGATCGAGAGGTTCATAACGATACCCCTCGATACGACGGAGGGTTGATCGTGGAAGAAAAAACCCTTCGTCATAGTTTCGAACTCCTCGAGAACGACGCGGCCTGTCTGGATGCAAGAGGTCTTTCGTGGGAGACTATCATCGATGCCAACGTGAAATGGATCCTGATTAAGAGGTTCCCGATTCCGACGGGATATAATATAACAGAGGCGGAAATCGCCTTGATGTTGCCCGATTCCTATCCGACGACGCAGATCGATATGGTCTATGTCACTCCATCCCTGGCATTGGCAAGCGGTGCATCCATCGCGCAGCTGTCCATTGAGACCCATGATGGGCGGAGCTTCCAGCGATGGTCGCGGCATCGGACGCCTACAAATCCGTGGCGTCCCGATATCGATGACCTCGCCAGCCATCTCTCTCTTGTTGAGGAGTCGTTCCTCAAGGAGACAAAGAAAAATGGCTGAAATGAAGAACTCCATCGCCTCTCTGCGACTACGGATACCGGAAGCACTGTACCAGAAAACTCTAAGCATGTTGTCAGAAACAGGAAAAGGCAATTTCCTATCAGGCTCATGTGGATGGACGCGAATCGAAGGCCTACAGGGAGGGGAAGTCGTCACATGCGTCCACACACTTGCTGATAAAGCTATGGGCTACGGCCAGACGAGTACCGATGATCTAACACCAGGGACCAGCATTCAAAAGCAGGAGCGAGGTTCGTGGCCCATCGTCTTCTATCTCATGACTGACTCGGATGGCAGGAAAGAAAACAGCTTGGTCCAGCGATCCTTAGCTTACGGGTTTGCCCCGATCCTGGAGGTAGGAGTGAGGCCCGACGGTGAGATGTCAGGTACCTTTTTCTCGGAAGGCTCTTTGATACCGATAGACTCGATCCTAATCCCCGGCTCTGATATTCTCTTCTGGGTAAGAGCCGCCGTGGATACCGCTATCGTTGATGCTGACCAAAACAAGCGTTTTGAACAGTCATTCGGCGGCAAGACCCGGAGGTTGATGTCCCTTCTCAGAATAGGAGTCGTTGGCGTATCTGGCACGGGAAGTCCGGTTTCCGAAATGCTATATCGGCTGGGTATCGGAGAACTGGTCCTCGTTGATGATGATTGCATTGAGACGAAGAATCTTGGGCGCATCTACAATTCATCTACCTTGGATGCTCAAGAAGGGCGCCTCAAGGTCGACGTGATGGGAGATGCTTTCGCGAGGAATGGCTTACCGACGCGGGTGAGGAGAATAGCGGGGACGACTAATGAACGACGAGTCGTCGCCGAGCTCGCTCAATGCGATATCCTCTTTGGATGCATGGATACGCACTCAGGAAGGGCGCTTCTCAATCGACTGGCAACGTTCTATCTGATCCCCTACTTCGATCTTGGCGTTAACTTGAGAGCTGATGGGCAAGGAGGGATAACGGGAATCTGTGGTGCTGTGCATTACCTAAAACCTGGTGGCTCAAGCCTTCTCGGACGAAGGGCTATTACACTGGATAACATCGCAGCGGAGGATCTGAAACGCACCAACCCTGACATGTACAGGCAACAAAAAGAAGAGAAGTACATCACAGGAGTTGTCGAAGAACAGCCGGCCGTTATAACAGTAAATACTATGATCGCGTCTCTAGCACTTAATGATTTCTTGGCTCGTCTGCATCCATACAGACGAATCACGAACTCCGAGATTGGCTGCATTCGAGTGGATCTTCGCGAACCGCTGATCCATTGTGAAGAAGACGGTCCGATCGATGTAGGGCTGGCGCGATGGGTTGGCAGGGGTGATGTAGAACCATTCCTCAATATGCCCATGCTCGCAAAATGAGGTCGTGTGAAAATGCTCCCAAGAGTAATCGATAGTTTCTTTGATCTGTTCCGCCCATCATATGCACTTGAACAGGTAGAGGAACTTCCTATGGCATTGGCAAAGCATGTGCTC
>CAZNCK010000042.1:12088-21522 GCA_964571545.1 uncultured Treponemataceae bacterium
GTCGGGGAAGGACCCTATCAGTGGTTTGTTGCCATGCTGTGTCCTTGCGGGTGTGGCGAAACGATCAAGCTCAATGTCCGCGATGATGCTCACCCATACTGGCGCATTATCGAGCGAGAAGGGAAAGTATCGCTAGAACCGTCAATATGGCGTCAGAAAGGTTGTCGATCTCACTTCTATCTCCGAAGAAACAAGATTCAATGGTGCGGAATACGTCGATCGCCATAGGACCAGGCGCATCACGATGTACTCTGTACTAGTTCCTTGCCAGCCCCTAAACTGAACCTTCAGCTTAGGGGCTATTATATTCAAGATGGAATATCACCCTTACGCATGGTGCTTTCGAATTATAGCGGGACCCTCTCCTGAACCAGGCTAGAACCTCTATGTAGTAGGTTTGACGCCGCAATAGGCGGCAATGAAGCGGGGCTTTAGTCTGTGACATCGTAGAAATGGGAAAGTAATGAAACGATATCGATATGAATGCGAACTCTAGAGTTAACAGCTGACGACAGTCTCAGCTCTTCTTACTGTCGAGAAGATAGCTCTGTATCGTATAAACAATCTTTGATATGATAGCCAATCATAATCGCCATCGAGGAGGAAGTATGGGACCTCAAGTTTATCAGCATCGATCGATTGTCGGTGTTTTCGAGTTAGTAGTTTCTGCGAACGAATGTGAACTTCACTTTAGCGGCGAGATTCTAGGCATCTATAAGTCGACGACTGCAGCGCTTCACAATGTAGTAACGATGATAGCTAGTCGGTATGAGTCAGATATTATTGAATCTTTGAACATTCCTACTAAGCTCTCGGATTGGGAAAAAACCGCGGGGTAATCCTGTTGAACATTCGCATCTATGCATATTCATATAGACATACAAAGACACTGCCCGCGGCCGACCGGCAGTATCCATGCGTTGAGAAGAATGGGCGTAGCCGACTATTGGCGTCCGCTTGATGGTCCCGGTATTCCTGTCGGGACTGAAAACGTTTGATCGCCTACTCTTGCGATACTGATGAGGCTATACTGTTGGCCTCGTCCTCTTATCCAAGAAAGCTCCAGCTAATTTCATACATGCTATAGGCAGTGAGAGCGGTGCCGCCCGTAGTGTTTGTAGCGGTTTAAAGATCGCTATACGCAGTAGTGGGTATCAAACTCGAAGATGGTATCCGCCTCTTCAAGAGAATATTGCTGCATGAGTAGCTGCTGAACCTGCGGGGTGAGCCAGTTCCCATGGTACACGTAGTATCGCTTGGCGATAGTGTCATAGGAAACGCGGCCCCGAGGTAGACAGGAATAATTCTCCCTGTGGCGACGGGCAAGGAGGCGGATGGGGTCTTCGCGAACATGAGCATCCCAATAGGTGGCATGATCCTCAGGGCTGATCATCCACTTTCCATAGGCCACGCTGTCGGCTAGGTCGTACGAAGTGGCAGAAAGAAAGCGTCAAGCGATTTATTGAGCCAGTAAATGCCGACTTTGCCCATATGCCCTCCTTAGGATCGAACATTGAAAATCGGAGCGTATTATTACAGCCCCAATCTTCAAGGTCAAGATCAACGTTTAAAACAGAAGAATCCGTATACATGAATGAGAGGCTTATTCAACCATTTTGTTATGATACTATCAGCATATTGCTTGCCATCACGATAAAAAGGGCGATATTCTTCTTGTTGAAGAACCCCTACTCGCACCGGAAAGACACCAGCTAGAAGGAATGACCCCGCGACAGCTGAGGAGTAGCGAGAAATCTATTCATCGATACTGCTCGATCAGCTGAGACGGGGTAAAGAACAATCGATAGGAACGTACTATCCAGATATCGGGCTTTGGGTCTGATACGATTGCCGGGCCTTTATGGCTGACGTATCATAGCACTGCCGCATTTAGGGCATTTATGGCTTCCCATTGTTGCATAGGTTTCAATGTACCGACATGTTGCTTTCATACATTTGTACGTGTACGTCTTCGTTGCCATAGGATCCTCCTGAAGATTTATTGTCGTTGCCTTCTACGAGGCGAATAATTGTATGTAAGCACCACGCCATATCGCGGCACGATGATCATTTTTTTTAACGAAGCTACTAATAAAGAGTTTCTAGAACGAGCAGTTAGCTTAGAATCATATTATGCAAGCGTATGGGCGAGGTCATTGTACGTCATGGAGCAAAGTTCGGACGGAGCCAGGATCTTGGCATCTGGTCTGTAGGCCACGGTCCATTTGACGAGGTCGCGGAAATTTCGGGAACCGGCCGTAAAGATGCATGAACTATCGGTACGGTTCTTCGTTGAATGAAGGACGCCGATACGCCAAGCAGAGTTTGGTTGGAACCAGTGAATGAAGTACGGATGGTCGCTTCGATAGGCGTATCGGATTCAAGGTCGAAGGTAGCTCCCAGGGAAGCTGAATAGTCGAAATCGACTAGGTGTTCTGTAGTAGCAGCCTGGATGCTGCGTCTTGAGCAGGCGAGATGAGTACAAAGCTAGGCACGAGACGATGAAACAGGAGAGCATTGATTATGTGGGATCAAGCTCTCCATGTACTAGCGTGCATGCTGACTACGAGCAAACTGAATCTACTTGTAAGTAACCTTATCAGGAATCGCGCCCGTATACTTCTTACCCAAAAGCTCAAAAGAATCAACCAGGAACAGATAGAGAATTAATCCGGTACTAAGCTGATGTTCTACAAATCTCCCGCTAATTGTCATGACTTGAGGATTAATTAAGTATTTGCCGACGAAGTCTAGCATAGCCTTACGCATATCACGATCAGTCTTGGTGGGTTGGAAATAGAATGACATCTCCTTGCTGTACATCATGCGCGTATCGCGAAATAGGTAGGTCTCACTATCATCAAACCAAGGAGCGCATTCGAAAAATGTCACCTTCCTCGCGTTAAATCCGAATTCTGGGTACATGACGTTCGCAAGGGTGACGAACTTATCTAGGTAGAGATCTTTGTCCAAGAGCAAGTCAGAAAGGGCACTATCGATATTAGCGCCTTTGCCATCAATGATCATGTAGATATCCGTTGCTTGTGCAAAGGATGTAGCGGTGATCAATAGTAGGCAAGTGAGTACGAACATAGTCTTCTTCATAATGGAACCTCCTTGAAATGTGGGAATGATTAGAATACAGGGGAATAGCGTCAGAACTTGGCGCTATGGTCTACTTATAGAAATAGCGACGATTTGGATGAAAGTGAACGAGAGATTAAGCCCGCGATGAGCGCCCAGAATCGTATTGGGCAAGCGCATGTACGAGTTCTTTGCGTGTCATGGATCGGAGTTCGGGAGGAGCCAGGATTTCGACATCTGGGCCAAATGAGAGTGCCCACCGAATAAGGTCACGAAGGCTACGCGAACCGATTCTGACAGTGCAAGAACCATCAGTATTTGTTTTGACTGAGTGAAGAGCGCCGATATGGCGCATGGTGGCCTTGGTAGCAACGTTAGCGGAGAATCGAATAGTGGCCTCAACGGGTTCATCGGCTTCAAGGTCGAAGGTGGCTCCCAGGGAAGCGGCATAGTCGATATCGACGGGATGATCGTGGCTGTCCGATGCTAGTACTGCGGATTCAAAGAGGTCTACGTCGAGTAGTCGGAGGTTGGTTTGAGCTTCAGGCTTGGCGTAGAGGTAAAGGCCACCACGATGCTCAAGGAGCTTCACGGGATATAGGACATAACTGCGGGCGATACTATCAACCGGGGAGCGGTAGACAACCGAGCAAGCCTGGCTGGTCTTGATGGCGGCACGGAAGATAGCGAGAAGAGATGATGCGGGATGCCCCGGAAGATCGGGGGTATCGGGTTGGTCATCTACGTCGTCATCAAGGTCGGGAAGCAAGGCGTGGAGCTTGGTACGAAGTGCGGACAGGAGCGATCCCGTTGAAGGACCTTGAAGAGAGCGGCCTTCAAGGATGGTGTCTAGGAAGTAGCGTTCCTGATGAGTGAGATCGAGACTCGGGAGCGTGAGATTCGGAAGACGCTGGGTATAATCGTCCAGTAGACGGTAGGTTTTTTCAGTGGAGAGCGCAATACGTTCGTCGGTAATCGGAAAGCCCAGCTCAGTCAAGGCTTCAAGCATACGGAAGGCAGAGCGCCGAGAGATGCCGAGGCGGGACATGATCGTCTTGATCGTTGTCCCGCCCGGCGAGGCGAGGAGTGAGACTGCCTGAATGAGCTTGCTCAGATTTGCGTAGGGGTTCGGCATCTCAGGCTCCTAGAGAGATCCAAAGGTCTACTGAGGATCCTTCTTGGTGAATGCCTGCTTGGCGTTGGCAATGAGGGTCATACCGCCGTTGCCCACGACGCCGATACCAAAGCCGACGATGATTAGGACACTACCCATCGACTCAACCAAGAAGCCCAAGGCGATGCATACGAGGGCGATAGCGGCTACGATCAGGTAAGTGATCTTGTAGCCCTTGCCCATAGCGACAACTGCGGCCCAATTGCGGACTCGCCTCATGTGGTTAATTTCATGTTCAAGATTGCTGGACATTTAATCCTCCTTGCTTTAATGCAGCGGCGAGAAGCCGCTGGCTCATTGTACGAAGGCACCGCGCCGAAATCGGGCACGATGGGTTCTTGTTGTGGTGCGAAAATGGTGCTGGCTTCGATAGATGCGCTGTATGCCTCAATAAAGCCTGTAGCAGGTACTTACCGGGATGGGGCTATATCTTTTCTTGATCCATGACTGTCGAGGTACCAAGGATCGATAGCGAAAGAAGATGGCCCCGGGGAAGCCGGGGCCATGGAGCTAGTCGTCGCCTGGCAACATTATGGTGATGACCGGTTCGCCTGAGTCGCCAGGGCCGCAGACGGCGAGCAGCTCGACGGGAATAGGTTCAGCGTCTGGTGCCATGGTGAAGAGTACGGAGAGGGAAAGCCGGTCTGTCGATGGGGTCGCCTTGATGGCGTAGCGGAGGACGTTTAGGGTGTCCCATAGGCGGCCTGACGGACTCTGTCCTTCCTCGACCAGGTCTAGGGAAGGCATGATATAGGAGTGATAGAGGGCGGCGCTGACAGCCACCGGGATCGTGAAGCCTGCTTCGCGGGCGAGCTCGGAAATATTATGGAGAGTTCCATCCCTAAGGGCATCTGAACGGCTGTAGGAATAGATGATGTCAGGCATCACGAAGCGGCCTCTTCAGCATAGGCGCGAGCTTCGGCGGAACGGACAGGCCGAATTTCTACGTGTTCGGCTACGATGACAATGGGTGTCATGGCGTCGAGCGAGGCATCGATGCCAAGGCGTCCGACGATGCGGATTGCGGAGCCGGTGCGGAGGTGCTCGCGGACGGTGACTGCCAGGCGACCGTAGGCGATGACTGGCATGGCGGGGACGTCGGTGCCAGCATCAAGGAGGAAGCGAGCGGCGTCAGGACGTTCGTTGGCGGGCTCGGTGTAGAGGGGGTCGGAGGCTAGGATGCCTTCTAAGATCAAGCTGTTAAGATTGCGCATGGTGTGTCCTTTCAAGCGATTGATTTGATGTAAAGCTCGTCGTGGCCGAGTTCGGCCTCGACTCCGGGGATGGCTTCACCTTCGGTGAAGATGAGGGAGCGGACGGCTGATTTGGAGATGTCCTCGCGGACGATGACGGCCTCGGGGTGATTGGCCTTGAGGTAGCCGAGGGCCGAAGGAGCATCAACGATGTCGATTCGGTCCGGGAGCTTGCGGAGCTGGGCCGTGGCCGTAGGGAGGAGGACAGAGCGGGAGCTGCGCTGCTTGGCGACTTCGGATTCGACCCAGGGTTTTAAGAGCGCAGAGAGGTAATCCATCGAATCGATGTCGGCGGCGTTGGCCTCGGAGAGCCAGGCGTCGATGCGGGCCCTGAATGTGTGGGCCAGCTCGGAGCGCTGGGCCGTGCGGGCTTGGGCCTCGAGGATGCGCGAGGCACACCATGAGGCTTTAGAGAGGCTGTCGACCGTGAAGGGCTCGGCGGCCGGGGCGTCAGTGCCGGGGATAGAGAAGTCGGGGAAGAGAACGTTGGGGAGCGACGGGAGCGGGCCGGAGTCGGCGAAAGCGAACGGGGCGGTAGGCGGGGCGTCGAGTAGTGTTGCGAGCATGGAGGCCTCCTTGGGTAGGACGGATGGGATGCAGCCGGGATCGAGCCTGCCCGGTGCATGGGGCAAGTGATGGGCCGTGTAATATGAGTAGTGGCCGAGGCCGGATGAATGCAGTCGAAGTAAAGTGCTGAGAGCGTGCGCGGTGGCCGGGGCAGCTGGGTAGAGTATGAAAACGTTTGTAGGGTTGTGGACTGGCTGGATCGAGGCCGTAGAGCTCTGAAGAGTCCGATGTTGAGGAAAGTGGTAATGCGACTCCTGCCGATATTTGGCCAGGAAGGCCCTATAGAGGCTGTAGCAGGTACAAGATATAGCGGTGTGGGGCTTTGCTTGATCAAGAGTCGTGTAGGGATGGAAAAAGCGATCTGGCAAGCGTGGCTGGCGGGGTGGAGCCTGCGAGTACTGGGCCGTGACACTGGCCAAGTGTAGAGATAGCTATCTTTCTCTAGTTATATAAGTATATGAATAGATAAGTAGGAATATATTGGACCGAGTGTGAATAACTTCATTCGAAGAATACTTTTGGTGATAAGGCCCTTACAATAGAATATCCAAGACTTAAGCGGTGAATATGTCGAAAATTTGCTAGCGAGTACACAATTAGTACGATCTGCATTGCTCTACGGTAGTTTTTAGCCATTTTGCGCTGCTACTTGCGATTACGCAGGCAACCGAAGTCATCATATCCCAAGTGGCCGATAGACGATTTTACAAAGTAGTATCCCTCAGCTGGAAGCGATCGCGGTTAGATACCCATTCTCGACCATGGAGTAATACCCATTCTTCGAGATAATCAGATGGTCTAGCATCGGTATTCCTAGCAGCTCGCCTGCGTCGCGCAACCTTTTAGTTATATTTATATCTTCTTCTGACGGGGATAGAGACCCTGAAGGATGATTGTGTACGCAGATCACGGCGGCGCTGTTATCCCGTATCGCATGAATGAAAATTTCTCTAGGATGGACCACCGTCTTATTAAGGAGGCCAATGGAGACGATCCTGACGGCGATTACCTCATGCGCAGCACTCAAGGTGATGACGAAGAAATGCTCGTTTCGCTTATTCTTGTAGCGCTCGAGGGCGCGGAAGGCATCAGCGGGCGAACGTACGGCATAGTTGGGCTCTTTGCGGTCACTGACGATCTGATAGATGCTCATAGGATACCTCCATGGCGGAATATCCTTATTAGTAGAAACAAAGGCTCCACTTGTGAACGCGAAGAAGCCATTATGGCGCGATTATCAAGAAGAAAGGCTCCCAGGAGTTCCCGGGAGCCTTGATGACATCGCTATGCCGCGTTAGTTGCCGCGGGCAATAGGAATCCTGGGAGAGCAGGCAATAAGATGGGGAGTTCCGAGGACGGTAGAAGGAGAGGCTTCCGGGCGATATACGCCTGGATACCCTCGTATCGGCGCATGTAGCGCTCAAAGATATCGACCTCGCCCTTGGTCTTGAACTCGAGGACTTCTACGGTATGTCCTGCGGCGACCAGTTGGTCGTACTTCAAGAATAGCTCCTCTGCGTTCTTGAGCGTCCGCATGGTGATGGGCTCCTCCTCATTCTGAGGGATGTACTCGCGATCGCGGGCATAGCGGCGGAACTTGGGGACGCTAAGGGTCTTGAACATATCGATTACCTGCGGTCCCTGGCCGATATGCGTCGCCATAGCGACATGGAGGATGGTGAGCTTGTCGAGGGCTCCGGCGAAGCTGAAGTCGATGTCCTTGCCAAGAAGCGGAGTAAAGTCGACGAGGTTCTGGCCTAAACGGGCAAGCCATTTGAAGGTTGGCTCATCGATACCGAGGTGCTCCTTGGCGAAGTCGAGGGCACAGGTGACCCTAAAGTCTGAGAACTGATTCCGGAATTCATCGTCGTGTTTGAGGCGATAGATGACATAGGCTTGGGCGAGCCTAAGGTCCGTCATAGTCTGGAACTGTTGCGCCAAGACTTCCTTGATTGTCCCTACCGAAAGAGTGGGGATAGCTTCAGAGAGCGCCAGGATGGACTCCTTGATGTGCCCAGGCCACATAGCGCCAACATCGAAGCCATTGACGGCCTCGATACCGTTCGAATGGTCGCGCTCGAAGGCCTCATTGTCCTCTCGCCTTGCCTTGAAGCGGATAGCGATGTCAACGCAGAACGCGGCATCCTTGTCGAGTATGAAGGCGACCTGTCGGCCCTTGGCGACGGCCTCGCAGATCCGGCGCTTTTTAGCGTCCAGAACGATCTGAGGGCGAGAGACCTTTTTCTTCTTCTGCTCGGATACCATTTTCTTCGCCTTCCGGCCCGAGACATACTCGGAGAAGCCCGCGAGCGTGTCGCCGAGGAAGTGGGTGTAAATCTCCTTGGAGAGCGGCATGTGCTTGACGTCGATCGCCTTCCACATGACGGCGAGCTTTGCGTAGTTGTTATAGAGGAAAGAAAGATCGACCTGGGCCGTTCCCGTCAGGCCGTACTCTAGGAAGCCGAAGTGCTCGACAAGCACCTGGCCCGCGTGAACCCCGTTGTAGAAGGATTGGCGCGTAAAGCGCAGCTGCGAGGGCAGCGCATCGACGAACTCTTCGATGGAGTCGAAGCCCCACTTCTTGTAGAGTCTCTCCTTTTTGATCACATAGAGAACGACGGCGAAGACGAACTTCGCCTTGCCGAGGCGCTCCTCGATTAAGGAGAAAGCCTTGACCACTTCGTTGATATTCCTCGAGCAGATGAGAACGGTAAGGACCCTATCGAAGGTGAGATGGAAGTACTGCTCGACCTCGGGTACTTTCGCCGGAAGCTGGTCCGTTGGAGCCTCCTTAGGGAGAGAGAGGACAACACCGAGATCAGCGATAGACGATTCGACAAGCGCAATCTTTTGCTGGATAGCGGTGTCGGATGCGGAAGAAACGATGCTAGATTGCTTGAGAAAATTCTGATCCATGCTGGACCTCCCAAAGAAAATTCGTACACGTAACCCAACGGATTACATGCAGGAGAATATCTCTAGAAGGCTTACGAGTCGAACGAGGCATACCGGGTACTTCCCGGTACTTCCCGGTACTTCCCGGTACTTCCCGGTACTTCCCGGTACTTCCCGGTACTTCCCGGCAACTCGATACATCTCTTTGCTCAATCAGCACTTTCTAGTAAATTTGATAAAAGCTTGCCCACGTCGGGATCAAGCTTCTTCATCGTTTCCTCGATCCATACAACATTCTCTTTATCGAAAAAAGCCCCCAGTAGCTCTGGTAGATCCTCTCGGCACCCCGATTGCTTGGCTGGCATTTTATAATTAATGCGCATGGCGATGAGAAACTTTGATATCTCCTTCTCGAGCGGTTCGATATGGATTTTGGTGATGCCCTCATAGATTTCTTTACC
>CAZNCK010000042.1:21532-28214 GCA_964571545.1 uncultured Treponemataceae bacterium
AGGAAGGTCTTCCTAATGGCAGCTTCAAAAACCGGGCGACTCCTGACGCTGCCCTTAGAATTAGGCGGCACCTTCCGATAAATCTTGAAGAGATGGAGGTAGTAACCAAGAACGACAAAGTTCACAAGGGAGAGAATGTTCCCAAGCCAATTGACCTTCACCGGCACCGCAAGGTCCAAGTGGCCAGGTTTCATGATCGCCTCGAAAAGCTCCTTATTGTTCTCACTCAGGAAGGCTTCTTCCACAAGGAGATCGAAGAGCACTTCCTTCGGAAAGGAGATGATCTTTAATTGCTTGCCCGGTTCCCAATCGTTGATATATGCGTCGTCGAGACTGAGCGTTGGTGAATCCATAATATCGCCATCGTGCTCACGACCATCCTCATGCCCAAGCTCGCTTTTATTCTCTCCATCAGCATAATCCGCAAGGGTGCGGACACATGCGAGTGTATTAGAAAGGGCCTCAAGTAAAGCCTGCCCATGCTCCTTTCCGATTTCCTGGCTACGCATTCCTTCATCTGTCGATAGTATCCGGGTGATGATCTCGTCCTCAAAATCCTTTGAAAGATCAATCCGTTTTTTTGGATCATGAGCGTCAAAAAGTTGCTGCAGATAGCGCAATCCATCTTCGGTTGGGTCGAGGTGAGGTTTTTTATCTGGCTGTCTCTTGGACATATGGTTTTATCCTTCCATGTTTTATTAACATAATATTGCTATCGAGGCATCCGTACCGATACAGGCAATATCATTTTGAAAACTATTGATAACTGCTATTATGTTTTCCCGCGTATGTAATGCACTAGCACAAGCATCATCTGTTTTAATAATCATTTTCTCCAAGCATCAGGCTTTTCTTGTTTTGCGCTCATGCTTCCATTTCATAACGTCAGCTTTCTCGAACCTAGGTTGTCGCCCTTCCATGAAAAACGGAATACCCAAAGATTTATAGACCTGATAGAACCGTGGGAGTTTATACCTGAGTAATTCCGCTACCTCCACGGCAGTCATCACCTCAGGATACACCTTCTCAGGCGATGATTGCACAAGGCTCGCACGCATGGGCGCAGGCGTTGATAACGCGAGGGGCGCTTCGACATGCATAGGCACATCATGCTTGACACCTAATAACAATCTATCTCGCTCGATGGAAAGCTTGGCGATGGAATCAAGAAGCCTCGTTGCATAGGTATCCAGATCCTCAGGATTGACCAGCTCTCCTGCGGCGGTAAGCGTGGTGTATCGCCGGGCTGCCCCATCCCGGATTCTCTCAAGTTCTAGCAACGTCAATCGGTAAAGCTCTGCGCGGTGTTCGAGACTTGAGGCATCCACTAGATCCTTCTTCAACATTGCGACAATCGGATCGATATCCGGTGGCTGGGCGTTCTCACGCTCATCCAGAGTCGTCAAGCGTGGAAGCAGCGTCGATCCAAACGCCCCACCCTGCTCATATTGAACCGGACTGGCTACGGATATTGGAGAGGCTGCTTTGATTGTTCGTTTCTTCTTAGGTTTTGGCATTGTTTAATCCTGTCATGACTTGGGGCTTATCCCAGATTGGCCGCTGCTTCCTTCTTCGGAGGAGCGTACATCAGGTCGACAGCCTTCGCAACGTCGTCGACCCGGAGAAGCTGTAAATGCGTGTACACGGCCTGCACTCGGGTAAGGATCCGTGCCTCCGCACTCGACCATCCAAGAAAGCTCTGTACGAGGAGCGGTGCGACTCCAGCAGCAAGCAGATTGGTGTTGAGAGTATGCCGAGCGGCGTGGGGCGAGACCCAGCGGTCGTCGGCCGGGATGACCTCCGCCGCCCTCGCCTCTTTAATACAGTCCTCAAGGACGTTGTGGAGCCCCTCGTAGCCAAGCCCCTTACCCAAGCTGGTGCCAAATACGAAGTACTCATCGGGGGCCTTGTATTGGAGGTTGTCCTTCCAGACCTTGAGCCTGTCCAGGGCAAGCTTGGCGAGAACGATCTCACGAGTCTTGCCCCACTTTGGCTTCCCGATTCCGTCCTTGCCTTTGTCTGCCTCGATGATCTTACACCGACCGGTCTTGAGATCCACCGAAGACCAGCGAAGCGCGCGTATCTCGCCGGCCCGCATGCCTGAGCAGAAGAGAACGGCGATGAGAGCTTCATCCCGGATGGACTGGAGGGCATCGAGGGAGCGGCGGGACTCCTTGGCTTCCTTCTTGATAGGGACCGCATCCTTGGCATCGATCCTGATGCGGGCTGTACGCTCGCTTAAGAAAGCCAGGAAGCTTCCGACTTCCTCGGGATTAAGGACGCCTCGCTCCTGCCGTTCGTACTTGATGTTCCCAACCATGGAACCGGGATTGTTTTCGATGTCACCCCGGAAGCAGGCTTCGGAGAGGATTGTCTTGACCGTGGATATGCATTTGTTAAGGGAATTGACGCCCATTCCCCCGGCTTGGAGCCTGCGTCGAAGATCAAGGAGGTCGCCCCGCTTGATCTTGGCCATCGCGAGCTTAGGAAAAACAGGGTCCTTGAAGACGTGCTTAACAAGGAGTGTCCGGCACTGGCTCAGGTGATTGAGGCCTATGCTCTTCCCTTCCTGACGGTAGCGTATGAAGTGCGGGCAAGTCTCAGGTATGAAGTAGGGTTCCGAGTAGTTGGCGAAGTTAAGTAAAGTGGATTCTGCGCTCTGTTCGTCAATGAATGCACGGATGAAGTTACGTGCATCTTCCTTGGCTGTTAGGCCGGTGGTCATCCGGTGGCGTTTCTCGTCCTTGCCAAGGTACATGAAGTAATAAATCTTGCTGTCAGGTCGTCTATATGGTTCCGGATACTTCTTTTTTGTGGCCATGCAGCCCCCCTTTTACGCGTACGGTAGGCACTGCGAGTATACGCTAGGGAAAACAAGACGAACTAGACGCTAACTATGATCTGCGTCCACCTCTTGGATCTGCGTCCAATTTGCGTCCAGAAGCCCCCAGAATTCAAAAGAGCCCCGGCAAAAGCCAGGGCTCTATTCCTTACCAGGTAAGGACTTAACTAGCTCCCCCGCGCGGATTTGAACCACGGACCCAGTGGTTAACAGCCACTTGCTCTGCCAACTGAGCTACAGGGGAATGCTTACTTGAAGCAAGGCAAAACTACATGAAACGTAAAAAAAAGTCAAGCGAACGCCGATAGCGGTCACCGGCATTATGCAAACCTATCGCTTGGGAGGCTTCTTCTTCGCCGAGGCCCTGTCCAGGAGGCCGCCATGGGGCTTCTTGTCATCGGCCGCGGGCTGGGCCTTTTTCGGCGCAGCGGGCTTCACAGGTGATTTCCTGGCCACAACTGACTTCGCGGGAACCTTCTTTTCGCTCGCGACCTTCTTAACGCTTGTTGTCTTCTTCGTACTTGCGGCCTTCTTCGCAACCGTGGACTTTTTAGTGCCAGCGACTTTTTTGACCGCCGGCTGCCGCACCGATTCGGTCCGCGAGGCCTGCGAGGTGGAGGCATCATCGAAGAGCCCCGCGTCGCCCTCGGCCGAGGCGGACAGGGCCTGCCTCGTGGAAAGCCTGACGCCCTGCGCCTTGAGGCCCTTGACCAGGAATGATTCCACCCTGAAACGCTCAATGTCGATCTTGAAGCGGGGTTTAGGCGCGTATTTTACGATGAAGGCTTTTTTGGGCGCGGCGGTGAAGAACAGCACCTGGGCGCCATCAGGAGCCATCTGGTAATCCTTGTTCATTATCCAGCCCTCTATCATGCAACGCTTGATGCAGGCGGCGCCGTTCTTGGGGTCAAGATAGACGAGGCTGAACACGACGTCAGACAGCATGTCCTTGTCGGCTATGCCGCAGTACAGCACGCCCTTGTCGACGAAAAGCTTCTCCGGGGCGGGCACCACGGAGTAGATGCCGGAGCGCCGCACGATCAGGACCTTGTCGAAGGGCGAGACATCGAACTGGTACTCGCCGCCGGAGACAGAGGTGCCCAGGTAGCCGGACTGGGCGTCATAGCGCAGGGCTATGTCGCGCTTGGCAACTTCCTTGACGTCGACCTTGTCGAACGAACCTATGCGGGTCTTGCGAGCCCAGTCGGGCTTGAGCTTCTTTACGATGCCTTCCAGGAAGCCGATGCCGTATTCGGTCAGGTGCGCTAGGTGGTATCGGGCTTCCTTGAGGGCGGCCTTGATTCGGTCCATTTCGGCCTTGGCCTTCTCGATGTCGTACAGCGAGATACGGCGTATCGGAATGCGCAGGAGCCGTTCCACATCTTCGAGCGTCACCTCGCGCTTTATCTCCGGGGCAAAGGGAGCGAGGCCGTCGATGACCGCCTTGTCCACCGTAGCCTGGGTCTTCTTCGTCTCGATGGCCTTGTAGACGCGTTCCTCGATGAATATGCGCTCAAGGGTGCGGGCATGGAGGTCGTCCAGCAGTTCCCTGATCTGCAGTTCCAGCTCGGCCTTGAGTATGGCCAGGAGGCGTTTGGCATGGTGGCGTATGACCTCGGTGACGGTCATCAGGGTGGGGTTGTCGCCCTTGATAACGAGGAGGTTGCAGGAGATTGACTGTTCGCACTGAGTGAAGGCATAGAGCGCGTCAACGGTCTCCTGGGCGTATACGCCGCGGGCCAGCTTTATCTCTATTTCGACACGGTCCGTGGTGTAGTCGCTTATGGACGCTATCTTGAGTCTGCCTGATTTGGCGGCAGCCTCGACGCTCTCGATGAGGCTCTCGGTGGTCACGCCGAAGGGCAGATCTCGGATGACTATGCGCTTGGGGTCTGAGGTGTCTATGGTGGAGCGCACGCGCACGCGGCCCAGGCCGTCCTGGTACTCGCCCGCATCGATGAAGCCGCCGGTGGGAAAGTCGGGGTACACCTTGAACGCCTCGCCGCGCAGGCAGGCTATCTCGGCGTTCAGCACCTCCACCGGGTTGTGCGGCAGGATCTTGGTGCTCATGCCGACAGCGATGCCCTCCGCCCCGGTGATGACGACGACGGGAATCTTGGCGGGGAACACGACGGGTTCCTTGTTGCGGCCGTCGTAGCTCTCCACGTACTCGGTTATCTTGGGGTTATAGAACACGTCTTTGGCCAGCTGGTTGGCCCGGCACTCTATGTACCTGGCGGCGGAGGCCTCATCGCCTGTGAGCACGTTGCCGAAGTTTCCCTGCTTGTCTATGAACAGGTCCTTGTTGGCCAGCACGACGACGGCGGAATAGATTGACGCGTCGCCGTGCGGGTGGTACTTCATGCACGAGCCGACGATGTTGGCCACCTTGTGGAACTTGCCGTCGTCAGCCTCGAAGAGCGTGTGCATGATGCGCCGCTGGACCGGCTTGAGCCCGTCCTCCAGCTCCGGAATCGCCCTGTCCTTTATCACGTAGCTCGCGTAGTAGAGGAAATTCTCGTTAAAAATCTTCTTCACATATGCCATGGGTTAGCCTTATTCCCTTAAGATGAACGAAGAGTAAAAGAGGATAAGAGGTAAGAAAGAGTTCTAAAACATGATGAGTGTAGCACTTCGCTCGCTCATCCTCTCTCAATCTTTCTCTCCCGTTCTCCCTCTTCTCTTTCCTGTCTCTTATCCTCTTATCCTCTTATCCTCTTTGTTATCCTTCCTATAAATCGTTTATCAGATTTTTCATGATGTAGTCGCGGCGTTCGGGGGTGTTCTTGCCCATGTAGAACGTGAGCACCTCGGGCACGGCCTTGAGCGTCTGGATGTCCACCGACACCAGACGTATGTCCTCGCCTATGAACTGGCCGAACTCGTTGGGGCTTATCTCTCCCAGGCCCTTGAACCGCGTTACTTCTGAAGTGGCTCCGAATGATTTGACCGCCTCGTCGCGCTCCTTGGCGCTGTAGCAGTAGCGGGTGTCCTTCTTGGTGCGCACGCGGAATATGGGCGTTTCCAGGATGAAGATGCGGCCTTGCGAGACAAGTTCTTCGAAGAAAGTCAGAAAGAAGGTGAGGAGCAGGTTGCGGATGTGGAAGCCGTCATAGTCAGCGTCGGTGGCCAGCACGATGCGCGCGTAACGCAGGCCCTCAACGTTGTTCTCTATGCCGAGGGCCATCATCAGGTTGTACAGTTCCTCGTTCTTGTAGATGGCCGTGCGCTTGCGCGCGTGCATGTTCTCCACCTTGCCGCGGAGACTGAAGATGGCCTGGGAGAGCACGTCGCGCGAACTGACCATGGAACCGGTGGCCGACTGGCCCTCGGTGAGGAATATCGTCGACAGCTCGCCATCGGGGCCGTCACCCAGATGGATCTTGCAGTCCTTGAGCTTTGGTATCTTGAGCTCTATCTTCTTGGCGGCCTCGCGGGCTTCCTTCTTGACGACGTTCAGCTCGGTGCGGAGCTTTTCGTTGGTGGCTATCTTCTCCTGCAGCCTCTTGGCGGCGACAGGGTTGCGCCTGAGGTAATCGTCGACGCCCCGGACCACTTCCTGCATTATCCACGGCCTGATGTCGCCGTTGCCAAGCTTGTTCTTCGTCTGGCTCTCGAACAGCGGATTCTTGAGCTTGACGGCTACCGCCGCCGCCAGGCCTTCGCGTATGTCCTCGCCTTTGTAGGAGGCCTGGAAGAACTCGTTGACGGCCTTGAGGAAGCCTTCGCGGAACGCCGACAGGTGGGTGCCACCGTCCGAGGTGTACTGGCCGTTGACGAAGCTGAAGTATTCCTCGCCGTAGTTGTTGGAGTGCGTGAACGAAAACTCCATCTTGTCGC
>CAZNCK010000043.1:0-11449 GCA_964571545.1 uncultured Treponemataceae bacterium
GGGCCCAGACGGGACTTTCACCCGCTAGCAGGTGCGCCCTGCCGGGCGCACAAACTAAAAGGGGCCGTCCTCGGACGACCCCTTTCATATTTTAGTCAGGAAGGAATTAGGTCACTTCATGAACTGGGTTACCTCTTTCGCAAAGGTGCGCGTGTTGACTGGCTTGCTGATGAATACGGCGTTAGGTATCGTCTTTATCTCCTCTATCCCTTCGGCAAGCACCGAGGCAGTGACGAAGACTACCGGAATGTTACACGTTTCCGGATACTGGAGCAGGATCCTGGCGGCGTCAGAGCCACGCATGTCCGGTAGTCTCATGTCCATGATGATGATCCCGGGCAGTTTCTCCCTTGCCAGAGAAATGCCTATTGTGGCATTTTCGGCTGTATAGACGACAAAACCGGCAACCTCGAGCAAATCTTTTTCGAGCAGCAGGTTGTTTGCGTTATCGTCGATGACCAATGCGCTTTTTTCCATATCAAATTCCTCCGTCGCTATGAACAGGTAGGGTTTACCTTAAAGACGTCGCAGAACAAGCGGCTTACCGATATCACCCGCAGATATTGGTCCAGTGTGGTCAGCTGTCGTTTGTCGTTTATTGCTCCTTGCTGTTAACAACAACAAACTACAGTATACCTCATTGTTTGCGACAGATACAGCATTACAACACTCGCAAGTCAAGTTCCTCGGACAGCCTACGCAGGGCCTCCAGCCCCGCGGCGGAGTTGCCGCGGTCGTCAAGGGCCGGTCCGTAGACGCCTATACCCATGCGGTCCCTGGCTGTAGCCATGACGCCGCCGCCGACGCCGCTCTTGGCCGGTATTCCTACGTCAACGGCAAACTCGCCCGAGCCGTCATACATGCCGCAGGTGACCATGAGACTCTTACAGACGCGCGCGGTACTGACCGCCAGCGCTCGTTCGCCGCGCACGGGGTCGACGCCATCTAGGCAGAGCACGGCGCCTGCCCTGGCGAGGTCTATGGCATCTACTGAAACCGCGCACTGCCTGAAATAGACATCGAGCGTTTCTTCGACCTCTCCAGGCAAGAGATCGAGTTCCTTGAGAAACCAGGCAATTGACCGATTGCGCGCGGCTGTGCCTTTTTCGGATGCATAGACGTCCTCGTCGCACTCGACGCCGTCCCGGCCGATGAGTCGCCCGACGAAGGCGCGGAACCCGGCGTTTTTGTCTTGAGGAGAAGAACCCGGCATGAGGCCGGAGACCACGATGGCTCCGGCGTTGATGAGCGGATTAAACGGCTTGCGGCCCGCGCTGGTCTCCAGCCTGATAATAGAATTGAAGGGGTCCCCTGTGGGTTCCTTGCCGACGCGTGAGAACACCGCGTCCTCTCCGCACTCGGTCATCACGTACGCCAACGCGAAAACCTTGGAGATGCTCTGGATAGTGAAACGCGCACGGGCGTCGCCCACGGCAAAGGTCTTGCCTTCGGCCGTGACGACGGCAAGGCCTAACGAAGCCGGGTCGGCGGAGGCTAACGCCGGGATATAGTTGGCTACTGTTCCATTCCTGGCCGCGGACTTCGATTCATCAAGAATTCTTGTAAGTAGTTCGATCATGAGGCATTGTATTCGGCTGTCGCGGCCTCGACAAGAACGATGACCAGGCCGCTACGCTGAAACACAGAGCGCACGCCGAGGGATTCAGTTCACCCGTGACTGCCTGCCGCGCCTCTTGACCATCAGAAGCTCGGTTATGCCGTCGCGGGCAAAGTCAGGCAGAACGCCTGATTTGACATAGCCGTGCCTGGCATAAAACGACTGCGCCGCCTCGTTGAAATCTGAAACGAGTAGGCACCAGTCGCGGCCGACTAAGGCAGTGCGCGACTCGAATTCCGCGAGAAGAGCAGCGCCTACGCCCGAACCGCGGAGAGACTCGTCGACGGCTATGAGTCGAAGATACGGCGCCGACGAAAACGCTCCCCGCGGATCGATCCATGCAAAGCCGGCTACGCGGCCCGCTTCGAGTCCGGCCAGCTCCGCTACGAAGAGTTCCGATCCGGAGACAAGGGCCGCTCGGAGGACTGCGGCCATGGCGTCAGGCTTGAAACCGTAGCGTTCGCCCACGACAGACGCGCAGACAATGGCGGCGCAGGCCGCGGTATCGCCTTCTGTCATGTCGCGAAGGCAGTGGGTAGCCATCATGCGCCGCCGTAGAGGAAACAGGACACCTGGTGGCCTTCCTCCGTAGCCATGAGCGAGGGAGGAGAGAGAGAGCAGCGGTCCATCGCCTCCGGGCAACGCTCGCGGAAGGGGCAACCCCTATACTCGATGCTGGGTGACGGCACGTCACCCTTGAGGATGATGCGGCGCCGGCCGCGTTCCTTGCGGGGATCGGGCAGCGGCACCGCCGACAGGAGCGCCTTGGTGTACGGATGCAACGGGTTCTTCGCCATGGTAGCTGAGTCAGTGATCTCGACGATGCGTCCGAGGTACATCACGGCTATCTTCGTGCAGAAATATTCTATCACGGCGAGGTCATGGGCGATGAACAGGAAGGTCAAGTCAAAGTCTTTCTGGAGGTCCTTAAGGAGGTTGAGTATCTGGGACTGGATGGAGACATCGAGGGCCGATACCGGTTCGTCGGCGATGATCAGCTTGGGGCCGAGTGCGAGGGCCGGAGCGATACCGATGCGCTGGCGCTGGCCGCCGGAGAACTCGTGAGGATAGCGGCCGGCAAACGAGGCTGATAGGCCGCAGCGGTCCATCAGCGAGAGCGCCTCTCGCTGTATCGCCGTATCATCCATAGTGATAAGCCCGTTCTTCGCGAAGATACGCAGCGGCTCGGCTATGATGTCCTGGGCCTTTTGGCGAGGATCGAGGGAAGAGTACGGGTCCTGGAACACCAGCTGAAAATCCTTGCGGGCGGCTCGGAGTCCCTTGGCTGATAGTTTGGCAAGGTCCCTACCCTCCAGGAATACCTGCCCCGCCGTAGCGGTCTGTAGCTGGGCAACGGCCATGGCCGTCGTAGACTTGCCGCAACCGGATTCCCCGACCAGGCCGAGCGCCTCGCCCTTCCTGATGCTGAAATCAACGCCGTCTACGGCGCGCACCCATCCGGCATTACGCTTGAACACGAGGCCCTTCTCTATGGGAAAGTGGACTTTAAGGCCCCGCACGTCGAGGAGGTACTGGTTCTCAGGCATTGCGGTTCTCCTTGGTGTGCAACCAGCAGCGAACGCTTCTGGATGTCTCAGCGTCGAGTAAGGTCTCTGGCGGCATGGATCTCGCGCATACCTCCATTACCTTTGAGCAGCGGGGCGCGAACGGACAGGCATCGGGCATGTCTATCAGGTTAGGCGGGGCGCCCGGGATGGAGTACAGGCGGTCCGGCCCCGAGAGGTCAACGCTGGGTATTGAATCGAGGAGTCCCCTCGTGTAGGGGTGTTTTGGGTCGTAGAACAGCTCGTCGACGGAGGCGCGTTCCACGATGCGTCCAGCGTACATGACGCAGACGGTATCGCACATGCCGGCCACGACCCCCAGGTCATGGGTAATGAGGATGACCGCGGTCTTGTCCTTGGCCGACAGATTCTTTATGAGTTCGAGTATCTGGGCCTGGATGGTGACATCGAGCGCCGTCGTTGGCTCGTCGGCTATCAGGATATCCGGATTGCAGGAAAGCGCCATGGCTATCATGATGCGTTGCCGCATGCCGCCTGAAAATTGGTGCGGGTAATCGTCGGCCCGGCGTTCGGCGTCGGGTATGCCTATGAGCTTCATCATCTCCACGGCCTTGGCCCTGGCTGCCTTGCGGCCCTGGCCGTGGTGGAGCTGTATTGCCTCGGCTATCTGCATTGATACCTTGAGCACGGGATTGAGGGAGGTCAGGGGATCCTGGAATATCATGGAGATGTTCTTGCCGCGCAGCAGTCGGACCTCTTCTTCAGAGGCCTGGAGCAGGTCGCGCCCCTGAAAGATAACCTGCCCCGCGGCAATGTTCCCTGGCGGACTCTGGACGAGCCTGAGTATGGACAGGTTGGTGACAGACTTGCCTGAGCCCGATTCGCCTACGATGCCGAGGGTTTCACCGCGGCGCAGGTTGAAGGAGATGCCGTCAACGGCCTTCACGAGACCACGGTCGGTGCTGAACTGGGTCACCAGGCCTTCTACCCGGAGTATGCTTTCTTCACTCATGCCGGCCGCCTATCGCACGTTCCGCAGGCGCGGATCGAGTATGTCCCGGAGCCCGTCTCCGAGGAGGTTGAAGCCCAGTACCAGGAATACTATGGCCAGGCCGGGGTAGATGGCTGTCCACGGCGCCAGCACCATCACCTTGCGTGCGCCGGAGAGCATGTTGCCCCAGGATGGAGCGGGCGGCTGCACGCCGAGGCCCAGGAAGCTCAGCGACGACTCCAGCAATATGGCCACCGAGAGCGACAGTGACACTTGGACAATGAGGGGCACGAGGATGTTGGGCAGTAGATGCTTCCGGAGGATGAACGTTGAACTCGCTCCGTTCGACCTGGCCGCCTTGATGAATTCGCTGGATTTTATGGTGAGTATGGCTCCGCGGCTTATGCGGGCGAACTGGGGAATGTAGACTATGCCTATGGCGATGATGACGTTGTAGGTCTTCTCCCCCAATATCGCCATGACGAAAATTGCCAGCAGCAAGGAAGGGAAGGAAAACATCACATCGGCGACGCGCATGAGCCAATGGTCCCAGAGGCCGCCCAGGTAACCGGCCCAGGTGCCCATGGTCGTGCCGACTATGGCGCCCAGGGCGGTGGCGGCGATGCTGATGATAAGAGATATCGAGGTGCCCTTCATGATCCGTGACAGAATATCGCGGCCGAATTCGTCGGTGCCGAAGAGATGCCCGGTAGCCAAGGAAGGCCCTTCCAGCAAATGGTCGACGTCCATTTCCACGGGATCAAAGGGCAACCAAAAAGTCGAAACAAAAATGACGAGCAGGTACAGGGCTATGATCGTTATGCCTGTCATGGCTATGGCGTTGCGGGTAAGCCGATTTGCTTTCATGCGTGCTTGGCTCCATTGTCTAACCGTATCCTCGGATCGACGAGGGAGTAGATGATGTCGGTAAGGAGGTTGACGAGGACGAACAGGGTCGCTATCACCAGGACTATGGCCTGGATGACGGGATAGTCGCGCTGGTATATGGCGTAGAGGGCCAGTCGGCCCATGCCCGGTAAGGCGAACACTTCTTCTATGACAATGGCGCCTCCGAGGAGGTAGCCGGTATTGAAACCCGCCACGGTGATGACAGGGAGTATGGCGTTTTTAAGGGCGTGCCTGATGATGACTATCCGCTTGGCCAGGCCCTTGGCCTTGGCTGTCCTGATGTAGTCCATCTGGAGAACCTCGAGCATGCTGTTGCGCGTGTAGCGCATGATGACGGCGGAAAGGCCTATGCCTATGGACAATGAAGGCAGGATCATCATACGGAGATTCCGCAAGGGATCATCAGAAAACTTGATATAATTGCCCATCGGTATCCAGCCCTGCGTATTGGAAAACGCGAGTACCATCAGCGAGGCCAGCCAGAACTGGGGAAGCGACAGCCCCAGCAGTCCGGCGATGCGATTGAGCACGTCGCTGATAGGATTCTTGCGCAGCGAGGAGAGTATCCCCTGCGGTATGCCAATAATCAGGGCAAGAAACAGCGCTATGACGGTGAGTTCGAGGCTCAAAGGCAGGCGTGAGAGGATGTCCGGCAACACGGCGCGGCCAGTGCGCAGGGAGTAGCCGAAATCGCCCTTGAGTATCCTGCCGAGCCATTCGACGTACAGCACGAGCACCGGCTTGTCTTCACCGAAAATGCGCTGCAGTTCGATCATCTGCTCGGGCGTAGCCTCGACCTGGGTGCCCATATACATCTCGAGCGCGGAGCCGGGTATGAGCCTGACGAGAAAGAAAACTATCAAGGAAACTCCGAAGAGCACCGGTATCAGGGACAATAGTCTCGTGGCAATGTATTTTCCCACATCCAGCTCCGGATTTCATAAGGGTTTTTGAGAAAACCCGCCGCGCTAGAGGCGCAAGGCGCTCTAGGCGCGCGGCGGGAAAAGGAGGTCAGCGGATCAGGGAGCGATCTTGGTAAAGGTCAGGTAGAAGAGGCTACCGTTTCCTACCTGCTTGAAGCCGGAGACTTTCTTGCCCAGGACATGGTTCTCGTTGGGGCTATAGAGGAAGACGGCTGGCGCCTTCTCGATGAGCAGGGACTGCAGCTTGTCGTAGCTGGCCTTCCTGTCGGCGAAGACAGTCTGAGTGCGTCCCAGGTCCAGATACTTGTCTACCTCGGCATCCTTGAACAGGAAGTTGTTGACGCCGCCTGTGCTGTAGAAGGTGCGATACAGGAAACGATCAGGCTCGCCTGAACCGCCGCGTAGCTCGACCATGGTGGAGAAGTCGCGCTTGACCCACTTGTCTATGTAGACGCCCCACTCCACGACCTCGAGCTCAGCGGTCACGCCGATATTCTTGAGTTCAGACTGGACGACCTGGGCCACGGCGAGTCCGCCTTCATAGGTGGAAGAGCAGGTAATCTTGAAGGTAAATCCCTTGGGGTAACCCGCTTCGGCGAGGAGTTTCTTGGCCTTGGAGATATCGGGCTTGGCGTAGGGCAGCTTTGACAGCGGGAGGGCCCACTGGGTGGCGGAGACCGGTACCGGTCCCGTGGGCTTGCCCATGCCGAATTCGGAGATGGTGAGGATTTCCGCACGGTCCAGGGTCATGGCAAACGCCTGGCGAACCCGGACGTCATCAAAGGGTTTGGCCGTGGTGTTGAACGAGAAGATGCGGACATTGAGGCCCGGCTTGCTCATCACGACGACCTTGGAATCCTTAGCGGCCAGCCTGATGGTCGCGCCGTCACTGATGGTGGCCATGCTCAGGTCGCCGGATTTGACGCCTGAAAGCAGCGAAGCCTGCTCGGGGATGACGCGGAAGATTACTTTATCAAGGTAAGGTGCGCCAGCCTCGAAATACGAGGGATTCTTGACCAGGGTCATGGAATTGTCCGGAATCCACTCGGCCAACATGAAGGGACCGGTGCCGCCGGTGACCTTCTGGAGGTTGCCGTTGGCTTCAACGACTTCCTTGGCCACTATGGACAGGTTGTTGGTGCACAAGCCGTCCAGGAAGGAGGCCAAGGGAGCACTGAGGGTAACCTTGACCGTGTAGGCATCGGGGGTCTCTATCGATGTAATCGACGAGATGTAGGATCTTCCCGGAGAAGCCGTCTTTGTATCCAATACGCGTTCCAACGAGTATTTTACATCCGCGGAAGTCAGCTCGCGTCCGTTGTGGAACTTGACGCCCTTGCGGAGGTGGAACACATAGGTGGTGTTGTTGGGGATATCCCAGCTCTCGGCTATGTCGCCGACGACGACAAGGTTGTCGTCCAGGCGCACGAGGCGGCTGTACAACAGGTCGATGCGCCGCATCGACGAGAACGCCGTGACGACGTGCGGGTCGAGGCCAATAGCCTCCTGATCCACGCCTATCGTCAAGATTTTCTCGCCGGGGGTCGCGGCAAAGGCCCCGGCTCCGGCGAGAACCAGCATCGCCATCATGGCGATGAGCAGAATTGTCAGTTTCTTCATTACAAGCCTCCTATAAAAACATAAAACACTTACAGTGTAATGCAGCCTAATACCACGGGGCAGCGCGCGCCCGTGACCGCGGGCAGGTTGCCGGCCTTACCCATCAGCGACTGGTGGCCAATGACGGCAAACGCGATGGCCTCGCGAGCCTGGTCGGGAACGCCTAAGGCCGCCGTCGTCGTTACGCGTATGCCGGCAGGCAGTCGCTCCTGTATCATGCTCAGCAGTGTTGGGTTCAAGGCTCCTCCGCCCGCTACGAGGACTGTCGCTATATTCGTTGTGCCGAGTATGAAATCCCGGTAGGCGGCGGCGATAGACTCCGCGGTAAAAGCGGTAGCGGTGGCCACGCGGTCGTTGAAATCCAGGCCCAGCGCCGTTGTGTCGTCTATAAAGGCTCGCGCAAAGGCGGCTCCGTAGACTTCGCGGCCGGTGCTCTTGGGGGGCAGACGGCTGAAATATGGATCGGCCATCAGCCGCCTGACGACAGTCTCGGCAACCTTGCCCGCGGCTCCATAGCGACCCTCGGGGTCGTAACGCTCGGCCCCGCCCGTACCGTCAATGACTACGGCGTCCATCAGCATGTTGCCCGGACCTGTGTCGAAGGCGGTCAGCATGTCCATGCTCGCATGCGCGGGGATTACCGTGGCGTTGCCTATGCCGCCGATGTTCTGCACGATGCGTCCTTCAGTATCCGAACCGAACAGAATAGAGTCGATGTATGGAGCCAGGGGAGCGCCCTCGCCGCCCGCTGCCATGTCGCGGGCCCGCAGATCAGATATGACAGGAATACCGGTACGCTCGCGGAGCACGGCGGACGAACCGAGCTGCAAAGTGCCCTTGACCGCAAGGTCGCCATCGGGCCCGGGAAACGCCCGCGCGATGGGTGCGTGCCAGACAGTCTGTCCGTGCATCGATATTGCATCTATAGAAGAAACCGATAAACCTGAGGCCTTAATAACCATGAAAACGGCGCGGGCATACCACTCGGACAGGCCATAATGAACAAAGGTCAGGTCGTCTATCCTGGCTGTCTCGGGAGAGCAGAGAGCGGCCACTCGGGCACGCACCGCATCTGAGTAGGGTAAGTATTGGTGTTCTAACAGTTTAACCGACGCGACGACGCCGTTGGTTTCCGTCTCGATGCTGACAAGCGCCGCGTCGACTCCGTCCAAAGACGTACCTGACATGAGCCCGATGACAAGATGCCTGGGTCTGGCTGCATAGGCGGATCGGAATCCGACTTCGTCTCTGGAATTTGGCATGTCTGCAACGCCCTCCAAACCGGCGGAACCGGCTACTCTCTCAAGCATAATACGCAGAGTATATGGTATAATATTTCAACGCGCAACGAATACTTTTAGATTTTTTTTTCTTGACCGCGAATCCGCTGTTGAAAAAAATCTTGACTCTCAGGTCTACTAGCAACACGGCAACCGCGCTGTCGCGACTAGCTAGCGGACTAGTCGGTCCCGCTCATATGCGCGCCTATGGGGCGAACGTTATCCTTTTACCGGCACCTTGCGTTTAGCGCGACCAGAGGCGGCCGCGTTCTTGGCTCGGTAGGCTTCCGGCGTCATACCGACACGTCGTAAGAACTGGCTTTTGAATACCGTCAGAGAGGAAAACCCCGCGGCTCTGGCTGTATCGGGTATGTCGCGGTTAGCATCCTCAGACAGCAGGGAACGGGCTTGGTTTATACGGGCGGCATGTAGCCATTCGGCGAAACTTGAGCCACGGTAAATCGTCATGAAGACTGAAAGCCTGTAGACCGGTATACCTAGAATCTTGGCCAGGCTCGAGGGATCAAGCCCGGGATTAGTATGAATCCGTTCCTCTATTTCAAGCCGCCGCAATTTTTCCTCTATGACCGCTATTTCTTCGGGATCCAAGTGCGTCTTTTTCTTGTGCTCCCGTCCTATTTCTTTACGCGCCTGTGAGAACAGATCCGGGCTCGCTTTCAAACGCAGGTACCAACCTAGGGCCATAGCCTGGAGCAGTGTCTGAGCGAGGTGATAAAGAGTTATTGACCCGACGATAAAGGAGCTTACGATAAAAACCAAAATGACCAGCAGGAGAATCAGCACGGCTAACAGGGTGTTGATTACTCTTGATCCGGACGGTACGTCGGACGGCCGCCATCGTCCGACGCGCAGGGATATACAACCGATCGTTATCGGCCATAGGTAGACGCTGAACATCACGAGCGACTGGAACAGCGCAACGGGTCTCCCGTCCTCGATGCTCAGCATCAGAACAGGCAGTCCAAAAACCGTGTCCAGGAAAGGCAGGCACCAGAGCAGCAATGACCACCCCACGCCAATGATGTACACGACGCGGCGCGTACCTCGCCTAGCTTCATCGCCAAAAAGATACAGCTTCAACTCGAAAAGTGATTGGCTCGCTACGAACACGATGGCGATAAGCAACAGGTTATCCAGCATTTGCGGCAAAAGACCAAATCGGCTCGTCCAGCTAAGCACAAAGGAAATACCTATAGACAGGAATAAAGCGCCGAGGGCGATACGGATTCGCTGTCGCTCCGGTTCGAGGAAAAATCCAAGTCCTATCACTATCAGGGCAAACCCGGAAGCACCACGGAAAAAATCGTACAGGATTTCAGTCATCATGTTCCTCGTTTGACGGTGGATGATGATACCACAAAAAGGGGCCGCTTGTCCGTTACCCTCATTCCAAGGTAGGATGAGGTTTCCGGAGGATTATCCATGAGTGAACTCTGTCCCTGCGGCTCCGGCCGTGACTATACCGATTGTTGCGGCCCCGTTATTTCAGGCGCCAAAAAGGCGCCGACCGCCGAGGCCTTGATGCGCTCGCGCTATACCGCCTATGCCAAAGGCGAGATCGACTACATCCTGAACTCCTGCGTGCAGGACGACGGCATCGATCCTGAAGGCACTAAAAGCTGGAGCGAGAAGGCCGACTGGAAAGGCCTCAAGATAGTCCGCACCGAGAAGGGCGGCCCATCCGATACTGAAGGCGTCGTGGAATTCGTAGCCAGCTACGTGATGGACGGCCTCAAAGACGAGCACAAGGAGACGGCCCGCTTCATCAAGAAGGATGGCACCTGGCTCTACGATTCAGGCGAGGTAAAGACGGCCACCGTGGTCCGCGCAAGCCCCAAGGTCGGTCGCAACGAGCCCTGCCCCTGCGGTTCAGGCAAAAAATACAAACAGTGCTGCGGTAAATAGGGGTATACTCGCCTCCGTTGTTCAATAACGGAGGTTTGCATGACTGTCTATGAAGGTTCAATTGTAACCTGCGATGCCGCGGGCGGCGTCCATCGCTACCTCGTTGAAGATGGCGGCACTATACGCTTTGTAGGCGACAGCCTGCCGGCCGTGTACTCAAGTTTCCCCACGATTGTGCTTGGTGAGAAGAGCCTCCTGCCGGCTTTTGCCGACACCCACATCCATTTCATGTCTTGGGCTCTGTTCTCCGCCGGCCTCGATGTCAGGGCGGCCACGACGATAGCGGAGGTCAAGACGACGATAGCGGACTTCGTCCGGACCAGCCGAACGCCTGTCGTACTTGGATTTGGCGTCTCGCCCCATTGCGTGGCCGAGAAACGGCTTATAACCCGTACCGACATAGACGAAGTCTCCGGCGGCCGACCCGTATTCATAGTCAAGTACGACGGCCACGCGGCGGTGGCCAATTCCGCTCTCCTCGCTCGCCTCGACCCAAGGCTCAAGGCGCTCCGCGGATTCGACGCCGACTCGGGCTTGATGACCCAGGAAGCGTTCTTCCGCGTTACCGACTTCGTAACCGGCAAGGTGTCGCTGCCCGCTACGCTCGGCAACATGCTCTCGGCTGTCGACGGCATGGCGGCCATGGGTATCGGTTC
>CAZNCK010000043.1:11523-12975 GCA_964571545.1 uncultured Treponemataceae bacterium
GCCTCCGCAACGCCGTGAACTTCAGACTGTTTTTTCAGACCATGGATGTATCCAAGGTGCTCAAGCGCGAACTACCCCGTATCGGCGGCTGCTTCGCCACGGCCCTGGACGGCTGCTTCGGCTCCGTTGACGCGGCTCTGAATGAACCCTACGAAGCGGCGGCTGGCCTGAGCGCTGAAGCCGCAAGGGGAATTCTCTACAATACTGACGAAAAGGTCACATCGTTCTGTATAGAGGCTAACCGTAAGGGTCTCCAGATCGAGGTGCACGCGATAGGCGACGCGGCCTTCGACCAGGCCGTAGCGGCTATAGAAGCCGCCCTCGATGATTTCCCCCGCCTCGACCACCGCCACACGATAATACACGCCTGCCTGCCCACAACTCGGGGTCTCGAGATCTGCGCTAGGCGCGGTATTGCCATCGCCTTGCAACCGGCCTTCCTGGACTGGGATCAGGAACCCCTCGAGTATCTGAGTTCCATCATGGGAGACCGCGCGATGCGCCTGTCGCCGCTCCGCGCCATGCAGGACCTGGGCATCGTGCTGGCCGGCGGTTCCGACGCGCCTTGCACACTGCCCAATCCGCTGGAAGGCATACACGCGGCCTGCAACCACTACGTGCCAGAGCAGTCGCTGAACATTCAGGAAGCGCTGAACCTGTACACGAGGAACGCGGCCTTCATCGGATTCGACGACAGGGAACGCGGCAGCCTGGAAGCCGGAAAGATAGCCGACATGATAGTGCTCGACAAGAATCCATTAACGCAGATGCCTCAAGAGTTGCGGAATCTGCGGGTCGAAAGCCTCATACTCGCGGGCAAGCCCTACAAGCCGGGCCAGGGTTCCGCGGAACTCGTGCTCAAGGGCTTGTTCAATCGTTCACGGAAGATTTGAGGCGACAGAGCCGGCTGACCCGCCGTATCCTACTGAAATTCGACCTTGATATACGGATTGCCGTCACAGAGAAACAGCATGGCGCCGTACAGAAGGTCGAACTCAAGGACAGAGCCGTAGCCTAGGTCGGCGCAAGGTTCGTCCGCCTCGCAGATCAGGTGGTCGCTGGAGCTACCTATGACGTGGATGCGGCTTTCGCGGGGCAACAGGTACTCGTGGCGCCCGAAGTCGCGCTTGCCTACGCCCAGTAATATATGCAGGCGGGTGCCCCGGTCTTCGTAGACAGGCCGCTCGCCGAATGCGTCTATGAAGCGTTCACCCACCGGCATGCTCGGCTTTTTACGCAACTCGATTATCTCGGCGCCAAGCGTAAACGCGTCGAGCCTTACGCCGGGCGCCGATACGCCATGGAAGCGCGGCAGATCGCCGGCGCAGAGCATGGCCTCGCCTATCCGCAGTTCGGTGATGCCTTGGGGCATGCCGCCGCGGAGCAACAGGGGCAGGCTGGTGGTGGCGCCGCCGGAAACAACATCCAGCGCTCTGCCTATAGCCGACTCTA
>CAZNCK010000043.1:12985-16528 GCA_964571545.1 uncultured Treponemataceae bacterium
GAGCCGACCGAGGTTGTCCGCGGTCGGAAGAATGGAGCCATAACAACCCAGGTTGGCGCCTATGCCCCGCAGGTACAACGCGGGCAGTGTACGCTCGACCAGGAGAGCCTGTTCGAACAGCTCGCCGTCTTCGAACCAGCCTTCCCTCAGGTCGCCCAGGTCCAGCATCAGGACGACGCCGTGCCTGCGCCCCGCCCTGCCGGCGGTCTCTGCCATAAGCCTGAGCGCCGTGGAATCAGATTGCAGGCTCCAGTCGGCAAGTTCCACAACCTCGTCGATCTCGCCTGGGCCGGGTATGCGGAGCAGACCGAGCGGTAGCCGGGCCGGGATACCGGCCGCTTTATCATGGCTCGCCAGGCGCAGCGCCCTGAGCTGGGCAAGCCTAGAACTCGCAAGCGACGAGACGCCGCCCCTAACTAATGCCGCGGCCACGGGTATAAGGCCCCCCGCGCCTTTGACGACTCCAACCACACTGATGCCGCGTGCGGCGCAGATGCCCGTCACGGCGCTTGCGTTCGATTCTATCGCATCCAGATGTATAGTCAAACGCGGATACCGTGCGGTAGATATCATTGGGGTTTCGCTCATGCGACTATCCTGTCATGCCCCCAGGATTATGGCAACCCGAGACAACCAGAGCATAGCCAGCTTGTAGATGACCAATTTCTCCATTAGTATCGGTGGTCTATGAAATCTCGCACCAAAAAGACAATCATCATCACCGGTATCGCGCTTTCAATGCTGGCCTTGCACTTTGCGAGTGGAGCCTTTTCCCGGATACGGTTCACGACAGAGTCGCGACAGCCAATGATTCTATACACCCAGCCCATCACCGGTCTGAATGATCCGCGCGTGACCAGCGTAATTATCCTGTTCTCCATCCTGGCAAGCAGCGCGGCTATAAGCTCCGGCGTTTCGGCCTGGCTACTTCAGCGACGCATAGCCAGACAGCATCAGGAACTGGAAACCGCAAGCGCGAGGATTCATACGCTGGATACCAACCAGGATGCCGTGTTGCGGGCTCTTCCTGACCTTATCTTTACCTATGACGCAGAGGCAAACTTCATAGGCTACATGACGAGCGACGTGGATCATTTCACCGTTCCGCCCGAGCTGTTCATGAATAGAAATTGCCTTGAGGTTTTCGGCGAGAAAGACTATCACGAGAAGACCCTGAACGCCGTGAACCGCGTCCTCAACGGCGAAGGCATACAGGTATTCGAATACGAACTGCCCCAGATAGCGCCGGATCGTCTGTTCGAGGCGCGTTTCGTCAAGCTGGAGGAAGGCAAGGCGCTGAGCATGATCCGGGACATAACGGAGCGGCGCAAGATTGAACACATGAAGGACGCCTCAATCCGCGAGAAGGAAGCGCTCCTGAAGGAGATCCATCACCGGGTCAAAAACAACATGCAGATAGTGTCGAGTCTGTTGTCGATGCAATCATCAAAAGTGCGGGACGAATATGACAAAGAACTGTTCATTGAAAGCCAGGGACGCATCCGGGCCATGTCCGCGGTGCATGATCAGTTGTATCGATCCAAGGATTTCGCGTCCATACCCGCGGCGGAATACCTTTCAGACCTGATGACTGGCCTTGAAGCAAGTTGGTCACGCCCCGACCGCTGGATCAGAATCTCTGTCCATGCCGACGATACCGAACTGGAGCTAGAACGGGCCGTTCCTATGGGACTGATCGTCAACGAACTAGCTACGAATTCGTTCAAGTACGCGTTCGCGCCGGGAGACTCAGGGCTTATAAGCGTTTCGCTGCATCATCTTTACGATGGAACCGTAACGCTCATCGTCTCCGACGACGGCCGTGGTTTTCCGGAGGGCTTTGATGCGAAAAAAAGCGACGGGGGTATGGGTTACACTATAATCAACGCGCTCGTGCAACAGATCGGCGGCAGCCTCAGCATCGCTATCCCCGAAGCCGGCGGCTCGGAAATAACGATACGCGTGCCGCCGGTTCAGAAAAATCAACCGTAGCTATGCAGCCCCGGTAGTAGGTAATTGACGCCAAAGAAGGTGAATACGGTGCATAGGAAACCGACGACCGCCAGGATGGCTGGCCAGGAATCCTTGCGTTTCATCACGAGCCTGACATGCAGGTATCCCGTGTAAACGAGCCAGGTCACGAGCGCCCAGGTTTCCTTGGGGTCCCAACTCCACCACCGGCCCCAGGCCTGTTCAGCCCAGATTGCGCCGAACACAAGCGCGCCGGCGGTAAAGAATGGGAATCCGACGGCCACGGCAGTGTAGGTCAGGCGATCCAACTCGAGCCTCCGGTCTCCGTCCTTGGTGGCCAGAAACATGAGCGCGGAAACGAAACCGGTCACGAAGAACGCCTCACCTACGAACGTGAAACTAACATGCAAAATCAGCCAGCCCGACCGTAAAGCCGGTATGGGCGGCAACGCTTCCTTGGGTATGAGGGGCGAGCTGGCGATGGCCAACATTATCACCGTCAGCATGGTAGCGCCGAAAACCAGGGCCGGCTTGTACGGTAGACGCTTCTGGTGGCGATAGATGAACGCTACGACCGCTACGACGGCCGCCCAGAACGAGAGAGACTCGTACATGCTGGTCAACGCGATGAAGCCGACTTCAAGGCTCCTCAGCGCCAAAACGACGAGCAGAAGAACCGCCGCCACGAGCAAGGCCCAGGGACCTATCGCATCGGGCTTGGTCGTTCGCTTAAATAGAAAAAACACCTGCACTGCCGCTGACGCGAGGAACAGCGCGAACGCCAGGTTGGCCAATACAATACCGAGGCTCATACGCCCTCCTTGAGTTTTTGAGCGAAGGTCCAGGTCGTGCCAAGCGCTATGAGCGCGAGCGCGGCGAGGACGAGCGGAAATCCGGGATCAGTTACGGCTTCAAGTCCCGTGGCCAGTTGCGCTCGGATTCCTGTTACCTTCAGACTACCGACCATGTCGCCGGGCGAGGCCTTGATAGTCTTGCCTTCCGCGCCGCTGCCTACGCGTATCACCGCTCGTTTCGCGTCGGCGTCGGGCGCCATAAAGAGGTATGCAATATCGTCAATAACGCGCTCCTCGCCCTGGGCCAGCACCAGCTCGGTTCCCGCTGAATCGCCGAGCACTAGACTAGGCACTTCTTCGTAACTGGCTTGGTAAAAGGTCAGGTCGCCGTAACGAAGCGGCGAATTGACCCGTACTTCAACCTTGTCCTTGACGATCGCGCCGTCCTTGCTGATGGTGACGACCGATACCCAGTCCTTGGGTCTGCCGTCGTCGTACCGTTCGAAGCGAAAATCGTCCAGATGCAGAAGCGCGCCGTCGGGCAGGTTGACGCCATCTCCGGGTGCCATGGTCACGGAGCCTTGCTGATGGCCAGAGAACGACCAGATGCTTCCTATGACGAGGGCCATCAAACCGATATGCAGGATGTCCGGACCGTGTCGCCGCTTTGACTTCTTGCGCAACTCGCGGACGAAGCGTTTGACCGTGCAGGCGGAAAGGTTGGCGAAGAAGAGGAACGACGGGATGATGAACAGTATCGAACTGAAAAATGAGCCAA
>CAZNCK010000043.1:16538-27773 GCA_964571545.1 uncultured Treponemataceae bacterium
CCCGAAGAAGCTGCCGAAGCCAGTCTGGATGACCAGCATCGAGACGATTTTTGGATACATCGCCTGATATTCTTCATCCGCCAGGCCTTGCGGCACGAGCGTAGCCAGGATGCACGTTACCGCTAGGTAGGTTATGAGTCCGATGGCGAGGCGCATCGATGTAATCCATGCTATGAATTTCTTCACGTTCCACCCTTACTGATCCCGAATTCCGGCCTTGCTGAATAAGCCGGCGAGCCACCCTACTTACTCCGTGGAAAATTGTCAACTTAAGTAAAATACTAATATATAGATTTTCTTTTATCTATTTACATCTCTATACTCTCCCGCTATGATGCCCGCGGGGACAGACCCCGGGGCCGTCGGCCTCAAGTACCACGCGCAAGGAGGTTCCTTATGAATACGGCTACCTCGGCGCGAGCCTTGCTCCTCCTCGCCATGTTCGGCGCAGGGGCGCTCACCGCACACGCTGCGGGTTCGAGTTGCCTGGCCTGCCATACGAACGAGGCGACCATGCAACGGCTCGTCGTCCCGCCCTCTGGCGGATCAGCCGAAGGCGAAGGGTGAGCGGGTCCCCCTCCCCCGGTTCGGGCGGATTATTTCATGGGATTTGTAGTCACTGAAGATGTACTCGCGAGCGATCCTCATTTCGAGCAGAGTTGTACGGATTGCCATGCCGGCGATTCGACAAAGGCTGCTCAGGCCGACGCGCACAAGGGCCTTGTGGCCCGCCCGTCGGACAACCCCGTAGACTCGTGCGGCGAATGCCACGAAGAGACAGCCCAAACCTACACGCTGTCGTTGCACTATACCGCCGCGGGATTCAAGCATGGCGTAGCGCCGCGCTTCGACGATGCGGGCAAGAAGATCTTCGATACTAAGGTCTTCGAGCAATCGTGCCGTAGCTGTCACGCCACCTGCGGAGACTGCCACGTGAAGAGTCCGGTCGTTTCCGGGATCAGCTCTGGCCTTCTGGACGGGCACCGCTTCGTCAAGAAAGCGGAAGACAAGACCTGCGCCGTGTGCCACGGTGGACGCGTCTATCCGGAATTCACCGGCGATTATGGCGGAACGCCTGACGTGCACTACCGCAAGGGCATGACCTGCACCGATTGCCATTCCGGCGAGCAGTTCCACGGAGACGGCGTAGCATACACCGGACGCAAGGACGTCGTTGAGAAGCCTTCCTGCACCGATTGCCATGACCTCGCGGTCCTGGGCAAAGACGCTACCAAGGAAACGCACGCGACGCACGCTGAAACGGTTTCATGCTCGGCATGCCACACCGCCTCCGCCTACCGCCAGTGCAATTCCTGCCATGTCGGCGCCGGCGCCACCTCGTCTCCCGCCATCATCCTGGGAAAAAATCCCCGGAAGCCCGGCCAGCTTACGACGCTCAGGCTGATACCGACCGTGCGCGATACCTTCAAGCCGGCCGGCATCTCTATGACAAACTTCGACACGCTACCCAACTACTGGGATACGGTGCCGCACAACATCGCCAAGCGGACTGACCGCACGCGTGACTGCAACACCTGCCACCAGAATGGCACGTACTATCTCGATGAGAGCATGGTGCCTGAGGGCGGCTCGACAAAGAATCTGGAACTCGTCCCCTGAGTGATGGGGCATGTCTTGTGAAGGAGATTTCTATATGAAGAAGGCAATCCTGATCCTGCTCGCCGTCGCGCTTGTCGCCCCGGTTTTCGCCCGTGATGTCGACGCGTTCGTCGGTGTTTCATGGGTCGAGGCTAACCTGGCTAAGCCCGGCGTCGTCATCATCGACGTGCGCAAGGTAGACGATTACAAGGCCGGCCATATCCCCGGCGCCGTCAACGTAGTCGGTCTCTACATAGCCAATGAGGGCCTGTCCAACGAAGTCCCGGCCGCCGATGACCTGTCCGAGATCCTCGCCGACGCCGGCGTCGACGCCAGCTCAACGGTCGTGGTTGTGGAAGCCGACGGCGGAGCCCGATTCGCCTGGGCGACCCGTGTGGCGTGGACCCTGGTGTATGCCGGGATACCCAACGTAACTATCCTCGATGGCGGCTATGCCGAGTGGACCAAGGCCGGAAAAGCTACCGCCACTGGTTTCGAATCAAAGGACGCGACCAAGTTCGAGGCCAAGTTCGTCGATTCGTACATCGCCAAGAAAGACTATATCGTCAAGAACCTGAAAAAAATCCAGGTGCTCGATAGCCGCGTCTACGACACCTACTTCGGTATTTCAAAGCAGGCGTTTGTCGACCAGTTAGGCCATATTCCCGGCGCGTTCTCGGTGCCGACCGCCTGGATCACCCTAGGAGGCCTCGTCCGTCCTAAGGCCGAACTGGAAGCCATCCTCGCCGCCTCAAAGCTGTCGCCCAAGAAAGAAGTGGTCATCCACTGCGATTCAGGCGTTCTGGCTACGGGCTGGTGGTGGGTAATGACCCAGCAGCTGGGCTGGACCAAGGTCAGCAGCTACGATGGCTCGGCCCAGGAGATCGCCAAGGATCCTGCCGTCAAGTTCGTGAAGTATACCTGGAAATAAATCGAGTCGCGGGGCAACGCTCAGGCTCCGGCCTCGAGCGATAACCACGCGGCGCTAACGAGCCGCCCCTCAACGGGCGGCTTTTTTATTATGCCGGCCAGCTCGTCGAGCTTTACACGGATAATCCTCAGCAGCAAGTTCCGCCTTTGGTAGTGCCGTCGCCGCAACACGTGTCGCCGCCGCACGCGGGAGCGGTGCCACGTAGCTTGCCGATTATTATTGCCTGAGCGCAACCTACGCCGGCGCTCACGGAAATCGCCGAGACGGGGCAATTCCGGGCACAGGCCCCGCATTCCATGCAGGTTCTACGGCTGACTATACGGGCTTTTTTTTCTTCGATGAGGAAGACGGCATGAGGGCAGACATCGACGCAGGCCCCGCATCCAATACAGGCTCCTTCATCGAGAACTAGCGTCTCGCCGTTCTTTAGATATGACAAGGTCATGTGGGTTCCCTTCATGCGCCCATGAAGCGTGACGCAGCCGCCAGGGCTATACCCGCGACTAGTGAAACGATCATCGGCCAAAAACTTTTCTCAACTTCCAGAAGCGTGCCTGGCTGACAGGTGAACGTTGAAGCCCCGGTAAAATTCAGGCTCAAAAACGCGACGGTCGGAGCCGCGACAAAGACTCCTCCGAGCGCCGCCATCAACGGCACATGAAACAGGAGCGCGCCTAGCGCCGCCCACGCCGCGCCGAGAAGGGCCCCCTTTACAACGAAGGACCTAGAAGGAAGCCAAGGCAGCAAGGCCGGAAACAACAGAGTCCCGACGGGAATAGTACCAACGAGAATAATTGCGGCAGAAATTGCCCTGCGCATCCAACCTTCCCCCGCCGGGAGTCCGAACAAGGCCCCGAGCGCAAGAGCCGCTGCAATGATAGGCCAGGAATGGGCTATTTCTACGGGAGCGACAGCCATGCGGTCGCCAAGATCAAAGGTAACTTCACGCATCGCATCGTTTTTCTCCTGACCTGCCGCAATCCACGCTGGAATATCAGCAGCACGAACAGGCCCCCACTCGACGTGGTACCCAGAACGCTTAGCCAGCTCGGGAGCCGAGACTCCCGGGGCTCCGAGCTGGGGAAGTATTATCCTACGGTGACTGACAATGCTGGAGAGTTTGACCCTGGAAATACGGGACACTAGCTCGTCGGTGCCAAACGTACCCTTACCCGCGGCGCACCAAACATTGATTCCTTTGGTGTCCAGAACCAGTACCCAGCAGTCAATACCGCCGAGACTGGAACGGAGCGCGTCAAAGCTCATCTTGTAATTGGCGGTAACAAATACCGATGAATCAGGCCCCGGTGTTCCGACCGCATAGAGTCCTGGCAACACGCTATAAGCCATTCTGCCGACGCCCCAGCGCGCCTTGATCCCGCCCCAGACATCAGCAGGATTTAAGGTAGTAGAAGCGACTGGAATTGTCCGGCCGTTAAAAACTATGAATCGAGCTATCCACGGCTTGCGGAGTTCCTGCAATGCTATGAAACCCGCCTGAGCCTCTGGCTTCCGGGCCTGTTTTAGTAGCAGGCTCATTGTGGACTCTTGCTGGCGACAAATTCCATGACCGCTGACTCTATCTGGTCACGAACCTCCCGCACCCTGGTCATTATTTCCTCATCATTTCCAGTGAAGGTGGATGGGTCGGCGAAAGGCCAGTGGTGCTTCTCGGCGAGCCCAGGAAAAATCGGGCAACGCTCGGCCGCTTCTTTGGAGCATACCGTGACGACCACCTGAAAGGTTTTCTTAGCGGCGAAGAGGTCAAAAACGCTCTTAACGGGATTGAGTGAAATGTCTATGCCAGCCTCGGCCATGGCGCGTATGACGTAGGGATTGAGTTTTCCGGGTTCAAGGCCCGCGCTCTCCGCCTCGAAACGGCCGCCGCCGTGTTTTTTCAGAAAGGCCTCGGCCATCTGGCTACGGGCTGAATTATGAACGCAAAGAAATAGGACTTTGATCAATTGGATATCTCCATGTTTGTCGCAGATGGAAAGCTTCTCCGGGTCGAACGGGCGATCTTTACGAGGCTCAGCATTACCGGCACTTCGACGAGTACGCCCACCACGGTGGCGAGAGCCGCGCCCGAGGCCAATCCGAACAGACTGATCGCAACGGCAACGGCAAGCTCGAAGAAATTGGAGGCGCCTATCATGCCGGCGGGGGCCGCGATTTCATAGGGTACCTTCCAGGCCTTGGCCCATCCGTAACCTATGAAGAATATCAGATAGGTCTGGATGACGAGTGGGACGGCAATAAGGATGATGGCGAGCGGGTTCTTGAGAATGACCTCTCCCTGAAAGGCAAAAAGAATGACGAGAGTCAATAAGAGGCCGCCTTCGGTGATGCCGTCGAATTTCTTGACGAATACGCCTTCGAACCAATCCTTGCCGTGCTTCTTGATGAGGCTTGACCGAGTGACGGCCCCCAACCCGAGCGGAATGACGACAAATAGAACGACCGACAGTATCAGCGTGTCGAGCGGGACGTGCACGTCACTGACGCCTAAGAGGAAGGCCACGATGGGCGTGAAGGCGAAGAGAATGACGAGGTCGTTGACGGCAACCTGCACCACCGTGTAGCCGGGGTCGCCGTCGGAAAGGTAGGACCAGACGAAAACCATGGCGGTGCAGGGAGCCGCGCCGAGCAACACGGCGCCAGCTAGGTATTCGGTGGAGAGGCCAGCGGGAATAAAGGCCCTGAACACAACCTTGAGGAAGAGCCAGGCGATCAGGTACATGGTAAAGGGCTTGATGAGCCAGTTAACGACCAGGGTTATGATCAAGCCCTTGGGCTTTTTACCGGCATTCTTGATGCTCGAAAAGTCGACTTTGAGCATCATGGGGTAGATCATAAGCCAGATGAGTATAGCCACCGGGATTGACACTTTTGCATACTCGAACTTGCCCAGGAAGGCCGGCACGCCAGGCAGGAAATAGCCTACGGCTACACCCAAAACGATGCAGAGGGCTACCCAGAATGACAGGTACCTGGCAAAGACACCGAGGCCGGGCCTTGGATTATCGCTCATACTCTCTCCTTCATTGCTTCATTGACATCGAGACGCTCAACGGCTAGATTATTGGTGAGTTTACCAACAATGTCAATATACTTGGCGTTATGGCCAAGTATTCCGTTTCTGGAGGCAGTCCTTGACCGATACAGAAAAAAAACGCCTCGATCGTCGGGCTACCTTACTGAAATCGCTGGCACATCCATCGAGGCTCATCATCATGGAAATGCTCGAGAAAAAGGCTTGTTGCGTCGGGGAACTGACCGAGGCGATAGGAGCCGATATCACAACCGTCTCCAAGCACCTGTCGGTGCTCAAGCGAGCGGGGCTCGTCCGTGACACAAAACGAGGTACCTGGAGTTATTACGAGCTCGTCTGCGGCTGCGTTACCCATTTGATAGACTGCATCGAGGATGGGCGGAACAGCGCTTCGCATACTTGCGAGGGTGCTGGGCCTTTGATTGATCAGCATTGTATTAGGGAAGCAATTGAGATACATGGAGTAAATTAAATATATAATTTATAAAATATAGATATTTTTAATAATTTATATATTTACAATTATGGAAACATGGATTAATATCCACAAGCTAATTTGTACTGCTTGGAGGAATTTGATGAGCAATCCAGAAACCAAAGAGGTCTCCCGTCGGGGTTTCCTTAAAACCACTGGCCTTGGCTTGGGCGTAGCGGTCGGCGCCCTCGTGCTTGGTACGGGAGTGGCCTCGGCAGCTGACACCGGCTCCGCTGCTCCGGTAGCCGAAGGTCCCTTCCCATACAGCCCCTTGGACGCCAAGGAAAGCATGCTCCGGGGACACGACGCCTACTGGAAATCAGGCTGCGCGTACGGAACCTTCTACAGCATCACTTCGATGCTCCGCGACAAGGTTGGCGGGCCGTATAATCAGGTTCCCCTCCGCATGATTTCCTGGGGCAGGGGCGGCGGAGCTAACTGGGGTACCCTCTGTGGAGCCCTTACCGGCGCTTGCACGGCCATCAACCTCGTAGCTGCCGATGCTGACGTCAACAAGCTCGTCAGCGAACTGTTGGGCTGGTATTCGACAAACTCCTTCCCCTCAGTCGAAGCCAACCAGATGGGAGTCGCTGGCGGCTTCACCAAGACGGCCAAGGCTTATCCCAAGATCGAACTCATCCAGACGGTTTCGGAATCACCACTCTGCCACGCCTCCAACGCCACCTGGATAGCCGCATCCGGCATACCCTTGGGCGATGACCGCCGCAAGGAGCGCTGCGCCCGCCTGACCGCGGATGTCGCGGCCAAGACAGTCGCGATGCTCAACGATTACAAGGCAGGCACGTTCGTTGCCACCTTCAAGGTCAGCGAGGAGACTGAAACCTGCCTCGGCTGCCATGAGCAGAGCCAGGAAGGCAAGATGTCTTGCCTCGAATGCCACGACGGCCACTAGGCCCGGGTTCTTTTAGTTAAGTGATTAACTACGGCCGCGGTCGATTTGATCGCGGCCGTAATCTTTCTACCGAGGTCATATGGATTCCATTTTCGCCCGTATCTATGACAGTCTGCGTTCACTGAAGCTAGCTGTCGGCCTGATCATCCTGCTCGGCCTCCTTGCGGTGATTGGCGGACTTCTGCCGCAAGGTGCCGACCCTGGAGCGTACGCTTCACAATTCCCTGCAATGGTTTCCGGAGCAATCCTCGCTCTGTCGCTCGATACCGTATTCACGAGTCCTGTATTCCTCTTGGCCGCTGCTCTCTTTTCGGTCAATCTGACGTTGTGCAGCTTTCACCGGCTTGTCGGCCAGCTGGCCAAACCATTCAAGACAAGGCGCCATGGTCCGGATATCCTGCATATCGGCCTCATCCTGCTCATCGTCGGGAGTACCTGGAGCGCTCGTGTCAGCAGCGAGACGACAGTCCAGCTGTCGGTTGGCTCGGAAACCCCGCTTCCGGGCGGCGAAATCCTCCGCCTGAGCAATTTTTCGTTCGAACACTACCCCGATGGAAGGCCCAAGCTATGGCGTTCAATCGTCGAAATCGATGCCAGCGGTGAAACCAAAGTCAGTGGCTTTGACTTGCGCGTGAACCATCCGCTGCGCTTTGGCGGCTATACGTTCTACCAGAGCGGCTACAGCGAAGTTCCCACCCTGGTCCTGCGCCGCGGCGCGCTTGGGCTTCCCGAATCCCTTGTCCAGGGGGACAGGTTGGAAACAGATGACGGTTTCGTTCTCTTCATGGCAATAGACCCCGTACCATCAGCGAACGAGTCTGGCTATATATTCCTTGTAGATGGCAAGTCAGGCCGCAAGGTTCTCAAAGCATCGTTGGGGGAAAGCATCGGTCCATTCACGCTGAGCTCCAAAGACCAAGTCTACAGTTCCTCCATCAAGGTAAAGCGCGATCCGGCATTTCCTCTTATCCTCGCGGGTCTCATTCTTGTCGCACTTGGAACCATCCTCACGTATATCGTCAAGCTTCGGGAGCAACAGCCATGACAGCAACCCTCGCATTCGCCATCCTTGCCGTAGCCTTGGCCGTTCAGGCCGTCTTTCTGTTTGGCAAAAGCGCCAAGCCTGATTCCGTAACGCCTTGGCTTCTATCCACCGCCGGGCTGCTCCTGTTAGCGACCACCGTACTTCGCAGCTTTGCGATATCCTTCGTGGCCATCACGAGCGTGTACGAGTCTCTTGTCGTCCTCGCGGCGACTACCAGTCTTGCGCTTGCGGTCTATCGGTTCAAATCCAGGAACGAGGCTTCCAAGGCACTCCTGTTTGGCGGGACCTTCGTGGCCTTCTTTTTTCTGGTGCTTACTTCCTCGCCCTTGGCCCCCAGCGTCATCAAACCACCGGTACCTGCCCTGCAGTCAGCCTGGCTCGTCCTCCACGTAACGTGCACCTTCCTTGGAGAGGCGATGTTCGCGCTCGGCTTCGTCTCAGCAATACTCCAGCTGACAGCGCGCTCGGAAGAGAAACGGTCCATGTACGACCGGCTAACCTATACGAGCGTAGCCATAGGGTACCCGCTCTTTACCGCCGGTGCGCTTGTCTTCGGAGCCATCTGGGCGGAGGCTGCCTGGGGTCGCTGGTGGAGTTGGGACCCCAAGGAAACCTGGGCCTTAATCACCTGGCTTACCTACACACTGTATATGCATTTCCGCCTGATACGAAAAAACCGGAGCAAGTTGCTCCCCGCTCTCGTCATACTCGGCTTCATCGTCGCCCTGTTCACGTTTTTCGGAGTCAATTTTCTGCTGCCGGGACTGCACAGCTACGCCTGAGTTGTTTCCGCGAGGATAATCAGCTTTCCGATGCTAGGCAGAGAATTAATTTATTCGTAATAGCCTGTGCCCCCGCTCTTGTTTGTTTCAATGACTGTAGAAGGATGAACGATGGGTAACGGAAAAATGAAGAGGTCAACCGTGATTCAGTTGCTGGTTGTCGCAGCTGTTGTCGTATTGGCAGGCGGTGTTTTCTTTCTTAAAAAGGCGCAGTCACCGGCGGACGCGCTTGGCTCCGCTCTTGCGAAAGAACCAGTTGGCAGCCCCTTAGTATCGAATTCACCGCTGGCCGGGAATACCTCGCTTGTCCCGGCTACGGCGCAAGCTGGGATAAGTGATTTGCTAATAACAGCACCACTGGATTTCAAGACGCTTCTTTCTTCCGGCTTGCCGGTGATAATAGACTTTGGGGCCGATTCCTGCATTCCCTGTAAGGAGATGGCCCCTGTCCTGGTAGACTTGAATGCCTCTCTCAAAGGAAAGGCTATCATCCATTTCATCGACGTGTGGAAGTATCATGATCTAGCTGAGGGTATCCCAATACAGGTAATTCCTACCCAGATATTCTTCGACGCCAAAGGCAAGCCGTTCACTCCACTAGAAAAAGCCCCCGTGCCCTTCAACATGTACAGCGCCAAGGATACCGGCGAACATGTATTCACGACGCATGAAGGCGGCCTTGATAAGGCCCAGCTGCTTGCCATCCTGAAAGACATGGGCATGCGGTAATGGATGCTTTCATCAATGCCGCACTGCAAGAAATTTCGATGCTCCTAGCGTCAAACAGGTGGCTCGCTCCCGCGCTCGCGGTACTCGCCGGCATGCTCACGAGCGTGACGCCTTGTTCCCTGTCGAGCATACCGCTGGCGGTCGCCTACGTCGGCGGCTCCGGGCGAAGGGATACCGTTACCGCTTTCAAATTCTCTCTCGTCATCGCCGCGGGTATGGCCATAACCTTCACCGCCCTCGGTGCCTTGGCCGCGCTTGTGGGAAGGCTGTTCAACTTTGGGACGGGAGGATGGTGGTTTCTGGTGCTAGGCGTACTGATGATTGCTATGGCGCTCCAAACCTGGGGCATCATCACGGTTATCCCCTCCAGCTACGCCCAGAGCAGGAATACCAGGCGTGGGTATATCGGGGCTTTCCTGATCGGTATTCTTGGCGGGCTCTTTTCTTCGCCTTGCGCGACTCCGGTCTTGATTGCCTTGCTGGCCCTGGTATCCAAGAAGAACAACCCGTTGTGGGGTATTATGTTGCTGCTCCTGTATTCCATCGGCCACAGCATACTCCTCATCATCGCGGGCACGTTCATGGGGCTGGCCGGCAGGTTGACCAAGAGCACGCGCTATGATTTCTTCGCGCGAGGCGTCAACATACTGTTAGGCACTGGTATTCTGGCTGCGGGCTTGTATTTCTTATATCTTGGTTTCTGACGACTCTCTCTGCTAGAATTTAATTTCCAAGACTATGACGCCGATCGAAGACAGCGCGTCGCCTATCACATGGAGGAAGGCGGCGAGCCACCCGAGTGCCTTGTACTTGGCGGGCACGGAGCCCTCAGCGAAAGCGGCGGCTTTTGAAACCAGGCGGGACATCGTGCTTTTCCCGTCCATTATGTCGAACAGCTCTATGGGGCGCTGGACTTCGGCGCCGGTCTTTTTTTTCATCGCTTCAAACATTCCTCTATGTTTATAGGAAACTCCTATATTTCTGTAGAATGATGCCAGGAGGCAGTGTCTCCTGGCATGAATACAATGCGCTTAGACGATTGCTCCGAACGCCATGCCCGCTACGGTAGAAAGCATGACAACGAGCGAGACATAGGTGGCTGTTTTCTTCCATCCGAGTTCTCCGCCTATGACAAGGATCGATGGCAGTGACAGGCTGGGGCCAGCGAGCAGCAGAGCGAGAGCCGGCCCTTGCCCCATGCCCGCGCCCAGGAGGCCCTGGACTATCGGGATCTCGGTGAGCGTGGCAAAGTACATGAGGGCTCCCGAGAAGGCTGCGAAGAAGTTGGCAAATAGTGAATTCCCGCCAAGCAAGCTACCAATCCAGGCGCTCGGGATCAGAGCGTCGTGGCCAGGCCGGCCAAGGAGGAAGCCCGCGACGAGGACGCCGCCAAACAGCAGCGGCATGATCTGCAACGAGAAGTCACGGGTCGCTAAGACCCATTCCATCCGCTCGTCCCTATTGAACCATTTTACGACCGCATAGATGAGGACGAGTCCAAAGGCGCCGGTGATCCACCATTTGGCGTTGTAGATCGCGTCCCAGGCCACGCTGCCGCCCTTGGAATTAGCCCAGTTAACGAACACGAGGATGCCGATCATACTTGCCATATAGAGTATCATCTTGCCAAGGCTTCTGGCGGGTTTCTCGTCGGGGGCCGCGAACATGCGGGCATCCGCGGCGCGCTTCGCGTCGTCCTTGCGAAATAT
>CAZNCK010000044.1:0-3310 GCA_964571545.1 uncultured Treponemataceae bacterium
CGCAAGCCCGTTCGCCACATTCCTGGTGTAGCAGGTGCTCTCCCTGCGGAACGCCGCGATGTCCTTGCGCAGTTCTCGGTCGTAGTAGTTCACCGGAAAGAGCGGATTGGCGATCGTCCTGTGCGCTTTCGACGGCCAGGTCATGTGGCTGAAACTGCCGTCGCATTGTCCCTGTGCAAGCCGCAACACGCGCAGGATCGAGTGCGGGTAGGCGTGGTGCTCATCGGTCCACAGCCTGAGCCGGGGTTTCTTCGAGCTGTCCCACAGCTTCGGGATGATTCCGAGCAGGCGCGTGAACGATGACTCGATGGCCTTCTTCGGGGCTCGGTAGCTCCGCTCAAGCTTCTCCCGCAGCCATTTCTGGTGCTTCGTCATGCGGCCCTTGCGCCTGATGGTCGTGTGGGTAAACCCATACAGGTACTGGGAATCCTGCCCGACGAGCAGGTTGATGTTGTTCGGGAAGTACTGAGACCGGTCGAAACTCTCGAAGCCGTCGGCGACCAGGTTCTCCGAAAGCCGCAGGTCAGCCAGCAGATATTCGTGCAGGGCCAGGGAGTTCCGCGAAAGCCGCTCGATGCGGTTCTCGATGCTTGCGACAGATCCGGTCTGGCACTTTGCGATGGAGCTCAGGCTTTCGCCTTGGGTGACCGCGCGGTGGATCTCCCGCAGGTTGAACGAGCGCTTGGTATAGTAGTCGATGGAGAACGTACGCTCGGAGAACCCCTTGCCACAGGCCAGGCACTTGAACCGAAGCACGGTACCGACGACCGAAGTATGGTACGAACCCACGTGTTTCCAGTGCCCGGCATAGGCATCGGGCTCGTCGAAATGGTGCTCGCAGTGCGGATTGGGGCAGAAACTTGGAACCATGATGTACCTCCATCATGGCTACGCCGGAGCGGGCACCGGCGCTTGCGGATTGGAAACAAGGTTCGATGAACTAGTCTTGGGTTACGGAATAAGCCCCAGGCCGCGGGCGGCGTTCTCGGCGCAGCGGCGCTTGAGTTCGGCGACGGAGCGGACGGAGCGGTAGGCGCAGTGGTCGGTCAGGATGACGTTGGGCGCCGACAGCAGGGGGTGGCCGGAGGGCGGCGGCTCGGAACCGATGACGTCGAGTCCGGCCCCGGCCAGGTGGCCCGACTCGAGGGCGCGCGCGAGCGCGGCGGGGTCGACGAGGCCGCCGCGGGCCGTGTTGATGAAACAGGCGCCCTGTTTCATGCGCGAGAAGACGCCCTCATCGAAGAGGCCCGCGTCATCATTGGTGAGGCGCAGGTGGAGCGACAGGAAATCCGATTCAGCGAGCATGTCGTCAAAACCGACGGCCTTGAGTTCCACGCCGAATACGGCGGCGGCGGGGCCGAGCGCCGCGTCGACGCGGCGCTGGCTGATGTGCGGGCTCCAGACCAGGATTCTGGCTGGCCTAAGGCCCAGTACGACGCGGGCGAAGGACATGCCCGAGCCGCCGAAACCCGCCAGGCCGACGGTGGAGCCGGTGATGGCGTGCTGGGCTCTCGGGACGTTCCAGCCGCCCGTCCGGACGGCCGTATCGCGTTCCGGTATGCCCCTTGTAAGCGATAAAAGGAGCCCCAGCGCGTGTTCGCCGACCTCGGCGTCGCAGTAGCCAGGCACATTGGCCACGGTTATGCCGCGGGCGGCGCAGGCGACCAGGTCGACGCTGTCCAGGCCTATGCCGTAGCGTGAAACGATGCGGCATCGCCGCATGCCGGCCACCGCGTCCGCGTCTATAGGAGCCGCGTTGGCGAGCACGGCATCGGCGTCGGCGCAGGCCAGCGCCACATCGGCAGAGCTGTGGCAGGAGGCAACGCGCAGTTCGACGCCGAGCGGCTCCAGCACGGCGCGCTCTTCGGCCACGGAGCCGAAACGGTCATCGGTGATGACGGCAAGCAATTTTCCGGCCATCAGGATTTCTTGTCCAGCAAGGTGTCGAGGAAATCGTGGCTTGAGCGCAAGGCGCCGAATACGGCATGGGTATCCTTGGCGTTTCCGGATATCGACTCCAGGGAGTGCAGGCCGTCGCCGAGCGCCTGGGTTTCCTCTTTGATGGCAGCGGATATCTGCAGCAGGAACTGGCTGGCCTGCCGTACGGAATCGGCGTTTTCGCTGGAGTTGGCCTTGACCTCGGCAAACGATTCGCGGAAACGGGTGAACAGTTCAACGAATTCGTCCATGCGTCCGGCTATGGCGCCGACCGAGCCGGTTAGTTCGCCTATGCTGGCCTCTATCTGTTTGGCAAAGTCGCCGGTCTGTCCCGCGAGCGTGCGCACTTCGTTGGCTATGATGCGGAAACCCTTGCCTACGGAGCCCGCCCTGGCCGCCTCTATCGAAGCGTTTATGGCGAGTATGTTGGTGCGGTCAGAGACATCCTGGATGGCGCCGGTGATGCTGGCTACGCCGCTGGTCTTGGCCTTGAGGCTGGTGAACATCGAACCCAGGTCCCTGGCTACGGCGACGCCCCGTTCGACGTCGCCCATGCGCGCGTCTATGCCGGTATTGAGGCTCTGGTTGCCGCCAAGCACGTCGGCCATCATCGAATCGATGCGCTCGGCGTTAGACGCGGTGGAGGTACTGGTCGCCCTGATCTCCTCGAAGGCCGTAACGACTGTGGAGAGTCCCGCTTCGATACGTTTCATCGAGTCGTCAAGGATTTCAAGGGAGTGTCGCGTCACCGAGGACAGTACTATGCCCTTGTTGTAGCCAACGACAAAGCGGTCTATGGCCTCGACGAAGTTGGATTCTATGTCGTTGGCCACGGCTACATCCTGTACAGCGCGTCGAGGTCGTCGATGCCACAGCGCAGGGCCGACAGCCAGTCCAGGAAGGCTCCCACGAGCCGCCGTACGTTGTCCACCCAGCGCCTGGCCACCGAGTTGGAACCGATGAGGCGTTTATGGAAGCCTTCTATATACTTGACGTGGGACTTGAAGTCGTCGGCGTACATCGTTTCGTCGCCTTCAGGGAACACGGCTCCGCCGACGTCGCCCGTGAATATGATTCCGGCGCGCTTGTCGAACAGAGAGAAGGCCGCGGGCGAATGCATGTAGTGGGTTGGCACAAAGACAAGCTCCGCTCCCGATCCCAGTTTTAAGCTTTTTCCGGCTCCCTCGATGGGGGCGATGCGGGCCTGGTCTACTATGCCGAAGTGGGGTATGAACCGCATCCAGAGTTCGGCGATGTATATCTTGGCTGAGGTGACGCCGAGCCACAGGGCTATGCCGCTGGAGACGTCAGGATCCTGGTGGGAGAAGAATATGGTGTCTATGCGGTCTATGGAGATGTAGCGGCTGGGGGG
>CAZNCK010000044.1:3320-25765 GCA_964571545.1 uncultured Treponemataceae bacterium
CCCGTGGGAACAGGTGCACTCCACCCGGATCGAGGAGGACGCCGCGGCCCTTGTCGACTATCAGGTACTGCATGGTCTGGACAACGCCCTTCTTGCCGTGGGTGTCGGTGCCAAGCCAGATGAAGCGATGGTCGCCATCGTCATAGAGGACAGTACCGCTGGTATCCTTTTCTTCTATCATAAACACTCCATTGAAGGCGCAATTGAATCCCAAGCGCTTAGGATACTATACGCTTAAAGCCGGTTTTGACCAGATAGCAGTGCCGGGATATACTCATGTTCGCCCGCGAAGCGGGGCGAGAGGATGGCAAGCCGCATGGCCACGTACAATTCCGATGGGCTGGCCCTGGTTGCCCGCCGCCGTATCAGCGCCGCGGCTAAAACGCGAGTCGCAAGGGTGACCCTTGCCGCCGTAGTCTTCGGCGCTCTCGGCTGGACAGGTGCCATGCTCGGACCGGCCGTATTCGCGATAGCGGGCCTGAGCGCGTTACTTGCCCTTGCCGTGGCGCTCTGGAATACGACACCGTTTCTGTTCCGCGCCAATCCTCGCTATGAGCCTACTCGCCCCGAGCGCGTACGCTGGCCCGAAGCCAGGCCGATAGAGCCTTCAGGCGCCCATAAACGCCTCATCTTCTGCGTGCACGGCTTTCCTTCCACGCCGGCGGACTTCCGCAAGCTGGTAGCGGCCGCCGATGCCCGCGGTTGGGACCTAGCAGCCCCGCTGTTGCCTGGTTGCGGCACCGACCCGAGAGACCTGAGGGGCACTGAATGGAGCCAGTATCTGGCCATGGCGCGCGACGAGTGGGCCAGGCTCAGGCCCCGCTACGAGTCGGCCTGTCTCTTCGGCATATCGATGGGCGGCTCGTTGGCGCTGGCCCTGGCCCAGGAGACCTGCGCCGCCCAGGATACTGGCGAAAATCCGGCGCTCGCTCCCGCGGCCATCGCGACGGCGGGCTCTCCGGCCGTGCTCAACGCCTGGCTGCGCCACGGCGTCGTTATGAACCCGCTGATTTACCTAGCAAGGTCGCTAGGCGCTCTCGTCCCGTCCATCGGAGCCGCGGTGACCGATCCTGACCGAGCCGGCGATGACGGCGACGGCGACTGGAAGGGCTACCTGGGCACCTACCCCAAACAGACTTACACTATGCAGCTTGGCCTGAACGCCATGGCTCGCGGGCTCGGCAGGGTCACCTGCCCCGCCCTCGTCTGCCACGCGCGAGGCGATCGCATGGTAGACTTCAGGAACGCAAGCATCCTCCAGGAAGGGCTCGGTTCAAGCGATATCGAGGCCTATGTCGCCAACATGGACGGCTTCGAGCACATGCGGCACAATCTGGTGCTGTACGACAGCCAGCGCGACAGGGTTTGGGCCCGCGTTCTGGACTTCTTCGAGCGACATCTAGCGCGAAATGCCTAGCAGCCGGATCTAATGGAGGGGAACATGGTACGAGGCGAAAATGGATGGTTCGTCGACGAGGCTGGCCGGAGGCTCTTGCTGAGAGGCTGCAACCTGGGCGGCGACTGCAAGGTTCCGTACCGCCCCCGGAACGAGCTAGCGCCGCTGGCTGATTTCCACGACTTCGAGAAGGCTAGTTTCGTGGGCAGGCCTCTGCCCGAATCCGAGGCAGCGGAACACCTGGACAGGCTGACACGCTGGGGCTTCAACGTGGTGCGACTCCTCGTGACATGGGAAGGACTGGAACCATCCGGCCCCGGACGCTACGACGAGGCCTACTTCGACTACATAGAGCGCATAGTCGCGCTGGCCTCGGAACGCGGCCTGAGAGTCTTCGTGGATCCTCACCAGGATGTCTGGAGCCGCTGGACCGGGGGCGACGGCGCGCCGGCATGGACCCTCGATACGGTCGGCTTCGACCTGCGTAACCTGCACAGGACCGGCGCGGCCTTCGTCCACGAGGAGGCCGGCGACCCCTACCCGCGCATGCTCTGGCCCACCAACTACTCAAAGCTCGCCTGTGCGACCATGTTCACGCTGTTCTTCGCGGGCGACGACTTCGCGCCTTCTCTCCGCCTCGACGGCATGAATTCCCGCGACTTCCTGCAGGGCAGCTACATAGCCGCGATAGCCAGACTGGCCGGGAGGCTCTCGCGCTACGACGCCGTCATCGGCGTCGACACGCTCAACGAACCCGGCGAAGGCTTCATCGGCCTTACCGACCTGTCCAAATTACAGCGGGCCATGGCCAGGTCTGGGCCTATGCCCAGCCCCTTCGAGGCGATGATGGCCGGCTCGGGCTATCCTGTTGAGGTCGACGTCCAGGGCGTCAAGGGACTCTCGCAGAGAACCATAGGCCGGGCGACGCTCGGCGAACATGGCGTCTCCGCCTGGAAATCCGGCGTTGAATGCGTCTGGCAACGCGAGGGCCTATGGGGCATTTCCTGCGGCAAACCGGTTCTGCTGAAGCCAGACCACTTCGCGGCGGTGCGCGGCTCTACTCCGCATTTCTCCAAGGACTACCTGCGGCCCTTCGCGAGGCGGGTCGGAGAAGCGATCACGAAGGCCGCAAGCGACAAACGATTCCTGCTCTTCGTGGAGAGCGTACCTACCGCGGCCGATCCCCACTGGGATGCCGCCGATACCGCGGCCTGCGGCGTCTCGGGCGCCGTCAACGCCGGGCACTGGTACGACGGCCTGACGCTGTACCTGAAACGGCACGTCGCCGGCGTGGCCATGGACACGGATTCGGAACGCTTCGTACTCGGGCCAAGGGCTGTACGGCGGTATTTTGCGGATCACATAGGTCGCATCAAGCGCCGCGGCATGGTCGATATGGAAGGCGCGCCGACGCTCATCGGAGAATTCGGCCTACCCTTCGACATGAACGGCGCCAGCGCGTACCAATCGGGTAAGTACCGGCCCCACGTCGCGGCCTTGTCGTCCTACTATGACGCGCTGGATGAAAACCTAGTATCGGCTACGATATGGAACTACACGGCCAGCAACACGCACGCGCGCGGCGACGGCTGGAACGGCGAGGATCTGTCCATCTGGTGCAGGGACGACTTCGATGCCGGCCGCAGCGAGACCGGGGATGCTGAAGACTCAGGAGGCAGGGCTCTGGCGGGTTTCGTGCGTCCGTATGCGCGGGCGACCGCCGGCCTGCCTATCAGCATGCGCTTTGAAGCGCGGTCCGGGCGGTTCAGCCTCACGTTCGAGCCGACGAAGGCCGGTAACGTAACCTCTGCCGTTCACCTTGCGGACGCGGGCGGCGGCGGAGCGGCGCATGTACGCGCGGTCACCGAGGTGTACGTGCCCGAAGTGCAGTACCCCCACGGCTTCTCGGTACGCGTGAGGGGCGGCACCCACACGATAGAGGACCGCCCCGGCCACGCGTTGATTTTTATAGAAACAGAACCCGGAGCGCTCTCCTGCACCGTAGTGGTGGAGCGCGTCCGGGCATGATGTCGTCTTGTACGTCTGTAAAATCGAAGAACTAAGGCTCAGCTATCGCGACGCGGTCTGGCCGGGCGCGGGTTTGTAGACCGCGGACCCGACGAACTGCCGTCGCGGCTGGGGCTCTTGCGGCCCGGCTTGCGGTCGGGCGCGTTAGCGCTGGTGCGGTCGGATTGCCGCGCATCCGGGCGCGCGGCCGGACCTCGGGCCGTTCTGGCGCCGGCGGGCTTGCCCCGGGAACCGGGCTTGTCTTCGCCGGCCGCGTGCCGCTCGGCCAGCGCCACCTTCCACGGGTGGCCGCCGCGCCCCGGACGGTCTATCCGGACCCGCTTGGTTTCACCGGCAGGCTTCACGCCAGCGGCCTTGGCGCCCGCGGGTTTTGCCGCTGGCTTAGCGCCCGCCGCCGCGCCTTTGTCGCCTTCGGCGGCTTGCGGCCTGGCTCCGTACGGTTTCGGACGATCGCTGAAGGGCCGGTCGCCAAACGGCCTGGGCCTGCCGCCGGCCGGTCGCTCGCCCGAGTCGTTCACGCGGCCCGACGGCAGCTCCTCGTCAGGATTCCAGAAGCCGTCCTTCCAGTTAAAACGCCCCGCTTCCGCCAGCACTATGCCATCGCGGGCGGCGGCCATGACACGCTTGTACACCTGCTTCTTGAGGTCTATGAAGCTGAAATCCAGTATGAACTTGGTCGCGCCGTCCTTCTTTATGAAGGGAATGCGATCCACGAGGGAAAATGGTTTGATCGGAATGACCACGGAACCGTCAGGGCCCGACACCAGCTCGAACTCCCCGCCCTCGCGGTCACGGAAGAAGCGCAGGTCGAAGCGCTCGCCCAGGTCGGCTCGTATGGTGAACAGCTGCGGATAGGCGAACACGATGGGGAACAGGCTCTTGGCCGGCACCACCTCGGTCAGCTTGGCGAAATTCTGCTTTGATATCTCCAGCGGCGGCACCAGGTAATCGGCGCCGTTGCCCAGGAGGAACGCGGCCGCGTAGGTGTTGAACGCGTAGAGCCAGGGCCCCGCGATCACCGTAACGTCGCGCCCCTTGAGCAGAGCCAGATGGCCAAGGTTGTTGGCGATGAACAGCCTCTGCCCCCTGCCTATCCAGTAGTCCAACTCCTCCACCAGCCACGCGGCGTCGCCCTGCGGAAAATACGGCTCCAACCACAGCACGAGGGAATCGCGCTTGAACGGCGTTTCCTTTTCGTGGCGGCGCATCAGTTCCGCGTTCTTGCGCGACAGCCTCAGGATGGCCTTCTCGGGCCGGTCCGTCAGAATAGTGTGCAGGTCCTGCACGCGGCTGACCATGGTGTAGAGCCCGTCGGGTAGCACGGCCAGGCGATCCTTGGGTATTGCGGGGAACTCGGCGCGCGGCGCCTGATCGTAGCTGGGAAACGCGTGGTACTTGGCCAAGGCGGAAGGCAACACCGACTTGTAGCGGCGCGTCATAGACTTGGTCTGTACCAGATATATCTCGTCCTCGGGGCCAAACTCGTTGTCCACCTGCAGGAACAGGCCCTCGGGCTTCTCCATCACGCCGCGCACGCGCGCCGTGGAACGCCCGGCGTCGCCATGACTGTGTATGCGTATCGAGTCGCCCTCGGCTATGCCCTCGAAACTACGCACGAGCATCCAGCGCTTTTCTTCAAAAACGCGGACGACCTTGACCTTGCCCAACGATATGCCGGTGCCGCCGGCCTGGTCGGGTCGTATGAAATCTGGAGCGGCCGTGCCGTCGAACCAGAACGTCGTCTTGTGCCTGGCAAAGTCGCCCTGCAGCATCGACGCCGCCTTGCTGGCCGCGCGCTCCCGGTCGAAGCGCCAGTTGTCCAACATGTAGCGGTACGCCGCGACCACCGAGCCCACGTATTCGGAGCTCTTCATCCGGCCTTCTATCTTGAAGGTGTCTATGCCCGCCTCAACGAGCTCGGGCACCTTCTCTATCAGCTGCAGGTCATCAGGGCTAAAGAAGTAGCCGTCGCGGCTCTCGTCCGCGAACAACCGCCGGCAGGCCTAAGTGCAGGCGCCGCGGTTGGCCTACTTGCCGCCCAGGTAGCTGGAATACAGGCACACGCCAGACGCGCTGACGCAGAGGGCGCCGTGCACGAAGGTCTCCAGCTCCATGTTAGTCTCTGCGCGGACGGACTTCATCTCCTCAAGCGACAGCTCGCGCGACAGCACGACGCGTTTGAACCCCGCCCGCGACAGGAAGTTGGCGCCTGCCGCCGTGCCCACGTTCATCTGCGTTGAGGCATGCAGCTTGAGTGATGGAAAATTCTCGTGCGCCATCTTCACGACGCCAAAATCCTGGACTATGACGCCATCCGGCCCCACCTTGTCCAGGTACTGCAGGAGCTGGTACATGCGGTCCGCTTCGCGCTGCTCGAACACCGTGTTCACGGTGACGTAGAGCTTCTTGCCCAGCTTGTGGAGCGACTCGATGGCGGCTTCGAACTGGCTGTACGCGAAGTTGCTGGTGCGCATGCGCGCGTTGAAGGTCTTGAGCCCCAGGTAGACGGCGTCGGCGCCTTCGCCTATCGCGGCGTCGAGGGCCTCGGGATTGCCCGCCGGCGCGAGCAGCTCGGCGGTGGTATATGACATGGTCTGGATCCTCTCAGAAACGGTACTCGGCCTTGAGTGTTCACCTTCGGTGCATCGAAACGATCCATACTGAACCGTTCCGGCATGACGCCAACCGAAAACAGGCAGGCGGGCAGCTGTACAGGCCCCGCTGAGGCGGGATTCAGCCTGTAATGTATAGCTAAGGACGACGACAGACCTGTCTGGACGCGGCCTCCAACCCGCTACCCTCCGCCCTGCAACCCTGCCCCGCGAAGAGGCTCTTGTTGGCGGCCGTTGCGCGACTCAGAGTATCCTCATGCAAAAGCCGATGGTTGACGTACAAGCTGCCTCCGGGCAAACTGGATCATCACCCCTGCCCCGGAGGTTCCATGGATCAAGGTTTCATAGAGGTCGTAGGCGCGCGGGAAAACAACCTCAAGAACATCAGCCTCCGCCTGCCCAGAAACAAGATCACCGTGTTTACCGGCGTGTCCGGGTCAGGAAAATCGTCCATAGTCTTCGACACCATCGCCCAGGAAGCGGGAAGGCAGCTGAACGAAACCTACAGCAGTTTTACCCGCTTGTTCCTGCCGCGTTACAAGCGGCCCGAAGTCGACGAGATCAGCAACCTGTCCACGGCCATCGTCATAGACCAGCACAGACTCGGCGGCAACGCCCGCTCGACGCTAGGAACCGCCACCGACATCAACGCTCTCCTGCGACTACTGTTTTCCCGTTTCGCCGCTCCTCACATAGGCTACGGCAACGCGTACTCCTTCAACGACCCCGCCGGCATGTGCCCCGACTGCGAGGGCATCGGCCGTATAATCACGCTCAACACTGAAAACGCGCTGGGCAGGGAGAAATCCCTGAACGAGGGTGCCATCCTGTTGCCCGGCTTCAACCCAGGCTCCTATTACTGGAAGACCTATGCCGAGTCGGGTTTCTTCGATAACGACAAGAAACTACGGGACTACAGCCCCGAGGAATGGCAACTGCTGGTCAACGCCAAGCCGCAGAAGGTCGCCCTCAATTACCAGGACACTGACTTCAACGCCACCTACGAGGGGCTGGCCGTTCGCTTCATGCGGCAGAACGTCAAGACGGAGAAGGAGACGAGCAAGCTCGGCGCCAAACGGATGGCCCTCTTCTCCACCACAGCCGCCTGCCCGGATTGCGGCGGCAAACGGTACAACCAGAAGGTCCTGGAATCCAGGCTAAACGGATATTCAATCCACGACCTGACGACCTTGCAGCTCGACAACCTGCTGCAAGTCCTCGAAGGGTTCACCGATCCCCGGTCCAGGCCTATAGTCGACAGCATACGTGAAAGAGTCAGCAACCTCATCGATATCGGGCTGGGCTACATGGACCTGAGCAGGGAAACGCCGACCCTGTCCGGCGGCGAATCTCAGCGGGTCAAGATGGTGAAGCACCTGTCCAGCAGCCTGACCGGACTGCTCTATATCTTCGACGAACCGAGCATCGGCCTCCATCCCAGGGACGTCCACCGCCTCAACGAGCTGCTCGTCAGGCTGCGGGACAAGGGCAATACCGTCCTGGTAGTGGAGCACGATCCCGACGTGATCAAGATAGGCGACCATATCGTCGACATGGGGCCAAAGGCCGGCTCAGGCGGAGGCCGTATCATGTATTCAGGCGGCTATGAAGGCCTGCTGACCTCCGACACGCTAACGGCTCGGCATCTTGGCAAGAAGACTCGGCTCAACCTATCGCCCCGGACGGCCAAGGGATTCATACAAAGCGGCGTGAGCAGTCTGCACAATCTGAAAAATGTCAGATTACGGGTCCCACTGGGAGCGCTGACCGTCGTTACCGGCGTGGCCGGATCGGGCAAGAGCACGCTGGTCCATCGGGTCTTCGCGCGGGAGCATCCCGAAGCGGTACTGATAGACCAGAGCCCGGTCCAGGCCAACAGCCGCTCCAATCCGGCCACCTTCACCGACATCATGACGTCGATCAGGAACGCGTTCGCCGAGGCGAACGGGGCGCCGGCCGGACTATTCAGCTACAATCCGACGGAGCCTGCCCGACCTGCAAGGGAGCCGGCGTCATCGAACTGAACCTGTCGTTCATGGATAAAATAGAGGTGGAGTGCAGCGCCTGCAACGGCTCCCGCTTCCGGGAAGACGTCCTATCGTACCGCTTCAAGGAAAAGTCAATCGTCGAGGTAATGGCCATGACGGTGGACGAGGCCGTGGGCTTCTTCGAGGCCAAGGACATAAAGACAAAGCTACAGGGGCTGCACAGCATAGGCCTGGACTACCTAACCCTCGGCCAACCCCTGGACACCCTTTCAGGCGGAGAGTGCCAGCGCCTGCGGCTGGCTAGGGAACTGCACCAGAAAGGCAACGTCTTCATCCTGGATGAACCGACCACCGGGTTACACATGTCGGACATCGACAATCTCCTGCGCATCATCGACACTCTGGTCGCCCGCGGAAACACGGTGGTGGTGATAGAGCACAATCTGGACGTCATACGCCGGGCCGACTGGATAGTGGACATGGGCCCGGACGGCGGCTCGGCTGGCGGCCGCATTCTCTATGAAGGACCGCTTGAGGGCCTCCTGTCCTGCGGACTATCCATTACTGCCAAGTACCTCGTCTGAGCAAGGCCGGGGACCGGCCTCAGGCGAACAGGCCCTATTCTCCGGATTCGCGCACAAGGCGGGGCCGGAAGACCTCTAAGTAACCCTCACCGGCCCCACAGCCTCCGCATTTCATCGGAACGATCGAGCACTTCCTCCAGTCGGCCCTGTGCGTCTATCCGGCCCTCGCGCATGACCACTATCCAGTCGGCCAACTCCAGCGTCCCGCGGCGATGCGATACCGCCAGGCAGGTCCGGCCTTCCTCCTCGGCGAAGCGCTTCCACAGGAGCCGCTCAGTTTCCGAATCCAGAGCGCTGGACATGTCATCGACGAAGTATAGTTCAGGCTTCCGCAGGAACATCCGCGCCGCCGCCGCCCGCTGGGCCTGGCCGCCCGACAGCTTGAGTCCGCGCGGCCCGATGCGGGTTCGGATGCCGCCAGGCAATGCGGCGACATCGTCCTCCATCACCGCGGCTCGCAACGCGTACGCCAACAATGCTTCTTCCTCGTCTATACCCAGGAGGAGGTTCTCGGCGAGCGTGTCGCTGAGGAGGGCGCAAGCCTGCGGCGTATAGGCACTACGGGGCGGCACGAAAAACGCCGCGGGTTCCATTACAGGCTGCCCGTTCCAGAGCAGTTCCCCCCGCGACGGGAGCAAACCCTGGATGGCCCGGAGGAGCGTCGTCTTGCCGGAGCCGATCCTGCCAGTGACAACGATGAGGTCTCCCCACTCCAGGCTCAGATCCACATCATGGATTCCCTTGCCCGAAGGATGCACGCAGCTTAGCCCGCGCAGATCCAGGCGCTGGAAGGCGTTTTCAGGATAGGGGTCTGTCCCTGAATCCTTGCCTTGCGGCCGCTTGCTTGCCCGCGCGCGCGGCGTCAGTGCTAGCGGGGTATGCTTGACCAGCGCTCTCCCAACAGGATCCGCCACCAGCTCCTTGAGTCTTTCCAGCGATACCCGGGTACGCTGGTAGTGGGCCAGGAACCCGCCCCAGAAACAGGTATAGTCGCTTACGAACGACAAACAGAAGATAAAGAGCGAGAAATCCCCGAGGCTAAAGCCCTGAACGCCTACCCTAGAGGCGATAACGACCAGGAGTATGCCCGTTCCTATTCCCACGGTGTTATGGTATATCGAATCGAGAAGCTGGTTGAAGAGGCCGTCCTTCAGCGCGGCCTTGCGGCGGGTCTCGCAGAGCCGGGCCACATGTTCCAGCGCGTGCGCCTCGACCCCGGCTACCTTGATGGCCTGGATCGCGCCGAAGACTTCTCCCATTGCGCCCGTGGCTTCCTCGGAGGCCTTGCGCGCCGACTCGCGGTACCGGCTGACCTTGCCCTCGGCGCTCTGGGCAATCGCCACCACCAGTACGAGCGGCACGAAGGCCAGTAGCGTAACCACCGGATCTATCCTCACGAGTAAGACGACGGAGACGAGGGTGAAGACAGCCGAGCCCAGCACATCCAGGGTCCAGCTTATCGCGTCCTCGACCTGCCCTGAGTCTTCCTTCAGATAGTCGAGAGCCTCGGTGGCCGAGCAGGATAGCGGCGCCGCGCCAGGCAAGTCGAGTATCGCGTCAAAGGCGTTGGAACGCAGAAGCGCGCTCATCGTGAACCGGTGCAGAATGTCTACCCAGGCCGACACGTAGATGTGCGCTATCCTCGCCAGGGTAAAGGCCAGGATCAGCCAGAGCAGCGTCACCGTCCGTGAAACGTTGCCTTGGAGAGCATCGAAAAACGCCTTGGCCAAAAGGCCTGGTATAATAAAGAAGCCGTGCACCATCATCCAGAGTAATCCGTCCAACGCGTAGAGCCTGGGACGATACGCCATCATCCTGAAAAGGAGGCGCCAGGCCTTCATACGAGGCCCCCTTCCGATGCGGCGAGTCGTTCCTCATCCTTGCCTGAACGTCCGGCGCGGAGGAAGCCGGAGAAGCGGCTTTCCGGGTCAGCAGCAAGTCTGGCCCTGTCACCATATTCCACGGCTTTACCGTCTTCCATCACGAGGACCCTGTCCACGCGGTCCAGGGTAGAGAGGCGGTGGGCAATGATCATCGCTGTGCGGCCTTTCAGGAGTTTGGCTACGGCGCCGTCTATCAGGGCCTCGGTGGCGGGGTCGAGGCGCGAGGATGCTTCATCCAGTATTATGAGCCCCGGATTCCTGAGGAACACACGCACCATCGCGAGCAGCTGAGCCTGCCCGGCGGACAATCCGACGCCTCCCGCCCCCAGGCGCTGGTCGAGGCCGAGAGGAAAGCCCGCGAGCCACTCGCCTAGCCCGAGTTCGTCGAAGGCCGTCAGTATCGCCTCGTCCCCGATGGACGGATCCCAGAGCCGCGCGTTGTCACGCAGCGTAGCGCTGAACAGTTCCACGTCCTGCGTCACCACCGCCAGCCCGCGGCGAAGAGCCTCTACCGAATACTCGTCGATAGGCCGTCCAGCCAGTTCCACGAGTCCCGCGTCACGGTCATACAGGCGCAGGGCAAGACGCCCCAGCGTCGTCTTGCCGCAGCCCGTCCTGCCCAGCACGCCGAGCGAGGTTCCAGGCTCCAGATCCAGGTTGAAATTCTCGAGAATCCTTTTCCCGGCCTCGTATCCAAAGCTCAGGTCATGAAAGGAGAGGCCGAGGGCTCCGGCCGGAAGGTCCGCCTGGCCGTAAGACATGCCGGGGCGCTGGTTCAGCATCTCCATGGTCCGTGACGTACCGGCCAGAGCCTTTTGTAAATCTTCCAGCTGCTCACGCAACTGATCAAGCGGCTGGCGTATCAACTCCGCGTAACTATAGATGAGGTACACGGTACCCAGGCTGATGGTTCCCGCCCGCCACAGCGCGGCCCCCAGGCCCAGCGACAGCACCGTGCCCAGGCCGGCGGCCAGTTCAGAAGAGGTCCACATGCTGTACCCCAGCAAGTTGGCCTTGAGCCGCAACGGGTACCAGTCGCCGAGCAGAGCACGAAGCCGCGAAGAGGCGTACGGCGCCGCCCCGAGGCTTTTCAGGTCTTCCCGCGCGGCCAGGCGCTCGCCTACGAAACCATAGAACTCGGCTGCCTTTGCCCGGTTTACCATCCAGACTGGCACCGCGAGGAGAGCTACCTTAAAGAGAAAGAACGCCGCAACGGCGGCAAACGCGCCCATCGCGACCTGCCATCAACGCGACGCTGCCTACGAGCCGTATTGCGAAATCTGAAAAGAAGCTCATCAGCGTCTTCGCGTCGCCGTCTACCCGCTCGATCAGCTCGCCCGGCAGGTGCTCCTTGTGATAGTCAAGATCCATAGCCATGCACGACCGCATGACATCGAGCCTCAGATCGTTGGTAGCCTTCCAGCCAAGGTCCTGCCCGAGCCACGCCGCGACCACAGCGAGAGCCTGTACAGCCAGCGCGAGCGCTATGAACAGCCCCGCGTGCCGATACAGTTGGGAACCTGTCGCGCCACCCGCTATGGCATCAATGAACGAACGCAGGATCAACGGGTTGACCAGCCTGAGGCCGTTTGAGGTGAGGATAGCGAACCCGAGGCCAACTACCAGAGCCTTCCGCCCCGACAGGTATGACGCCAGAAGCTTCAGCGTGCGCCTGGCGCTGCCTGGAGCGATCTTCGCGGGCGCTTCGATGACCTCTTGATCCTGCATGGTTCCTCCGATGAAAGACCGTCGCGCCGCGCTGGCAGACCGGTATGCATAGAAAGCATATCCGTCTCGGCGGCCCTTTGAAAGTGGAAAGGTCCGTTTGAGGAGATTGTTCCTGCCCGGACGGACAAGTACCATAGCAATCCTTGACGCGAGGTCCAAACAACCAGTCACGCTGAAAGTCATTTCTTCGTTATGGCAATTGAGGCGATGACAGGCGGTTCGACCCTGTCGAGCAATTCGAGTCGCAGGTCCGTGCCGTTACAGCAACCGAAAAACCGTGAGTCGGGCAGCTCGAACGTAGCAGCGTGCCAGCCGGGGGAGCCGTCCAGCTCGAAGGCACCCGTCCTCCACCGCCTCCATCCTGGAATCGGCGTTTTCAATTTTAAAGGAAAGGCCCTCCTTATCGGGCGCTTACAGGAGGACGCGGCTACTGACAAGCTCCGGACGTCCGCAGGCAATATGACAATGGTCGCGAAATTCTCCTTTTCAGGGCCGTCACCTGGTCCAGCCCCGCGTCCATGGCATGCATGATTATCGAGCCCATGGTTCGGGAGCAAGAGTCGGGTAGAGTCCCCCGGCAAAGCCATTAAACTCACCGATGAAGAATCCATAAAACCTATTGCCCCGCGCTACAATCAGTACTACTATGTCCTTCGAGTAGCGTAAAAGTTGTAAAATTCGATATATCAAGGAGAAATAAATGTCTCACAAACGTCTGCCAGTGTTCATCGTCGGATTGATTATGCTCGCGAGCCTGACATCATGCCAGAATCCCGCGAACCAGCCACCAACGGCCCCCGAAACGCCGAAACTGGTGCTGGCCGGTTACGTTATCGACGAGCTCGGGCAATATACAGCGGGACAATGGGTAGACGGTCAGTGGCAGGCGATTTCCGGCGAAACAGACACCTTTGCGAACACTATAGTCGAACATGACGGAGCTATCTATGCAGCCGGCTACACTCTGACCATCGGGAATACCCGTACTGCCTGCATGTGGATAGACGGAGAGCAGCAACCCCTTCCCCTACCCGAAAATGCACAGGATAGTATAGCGAAAGATATATGCGTCATAAATGATCATGTACTGGTCGCCGGCTATTATTCCTATACGGTTACCATCGAGGGATACTCGACGACAAAGAGAGACTGCGGATACTGGATAGACGGCTCTTGGCAACCCGCAACGGTACCGGCCGGTGTGGCAAGATGCTATGCAAATGGTTTGGCCGAGCTGAATGGGTCCATCCTGATGTGCGGATATTCTGGTTCAAGCGCGTTTCTATGGACCGATGGTATTTGTACTGAATTAGAAAGACCAGATGGATACACCTATATTGCCGCGACGCAGATACTCGTTGACGATGAAAACGTGTACTGCGCGGGCTTCCTTATTGACTCCAGCAACTATTGCAAACCCTGCGTCTGGAAGAATGGCATAATTGAAGTATATGAAGTTCCAGATGGCATGACGGATGGATACATAGACAGCATTGCAATCAGAGACGGTGAGATTACCGCTGTCGGTGATAGTGAAACGACCAATGATGAAGGCGCAACACTCTCGATGATACCCGGCTATTGGAAAGCAGGTATCTGGAATCCTCTAACCTTGGCGCCGGGGAGCAGCAAAGGTTTGGCGACGGCAATAATCGTAAGCGAAAATATAATAACCGGCTATTGTATGGATGGAAGCGGCAGAAATATTCCTGGCTTCTGGAAATCCGGCTCGTGGAACGCTGTCAGCCTGCCAACAGAAGCCACTCACGGCATAATCCTTGATGGATTATCTGTTTCAGGTCCTGTCGCGGCGACACAAGATAGCCCTTCCAGCAAATTGGTAGTCTTGACAGCAGGGTCCTACAACAGGGAAGAGGCCATCATGGCCGCTAACGGAAAAGCGCTGGTTGAAGATTCAAGCGCCTGCTACGCGACAGGGATAGCGCAATACGGAGACGATGTATACTTCAGCGGCACCGCTACGCTTGACGCTAACAGTGTTGGCGATCCCGTATATTGGAAGAATGGCGCGCGCGTCGACTTAGCCTTGCCGGAAGATGCCTGGGGAGATGCTACCGATATACAGGTTGTCGATACTTTTGTGTATGTTGCGGGCTACATTACGCAGCACACCGAAAGCCTGCCGGTCGATAGTCCATGCGTCTGGATTAACGGAACCAGGACTGCCCTTACCACAGGAAACACGCTCGGAGGCCAAGCCAACAGGCTCGCGGTCGTCGGTGGCGATGTATATATATCAGGATACTGGATAGAGTCCACAGGCGACGCCGGAGACACGCGCACGATATGCTTCTGGAAAAACAGCACAAGAACCGATATCGAGAGCATCGCGGAATGCCCGGACGAGATGGTGTTCGGCATTGCCTCCTCGGGTAACGATGTCTACGTCTGCGGCTCGAGCGCTGACGAGCTGGGCAAGCTCATCCCCGCGTACTGGAAGGTAAGCGACCCAAGTCTCGAGATGACGACGCTCGACGCGGGTGAGGCGACCAAGGCCGGTTGTATAGATCTGTTACTTGCAAACGGTTCCGTACACGCGGTCGGAACTTACCATGACGCGACCGACGGCTGGATGCCGGCATACTGGAAAGACGGCGTCCTGTCCACACTGGAAACCGAATATAGCGAGACGAACGACTATCAGGTGGGCATATCCCTGGCCCTGGACGGCTCGGACGTCTACATAGCCGGCATGCGAAGCTATTCGACTGAAGGAGAGGTACCGACTCTCTGGAAGAACGGAAAGCTCATTGCGCTCGCCGGCGGCAACAACTACGGCTCGATGTTGGACATCGCCATCAAGCGGTATTGACGCAGATCATCCATCGAGGGGAGAGCGAAACGGGAATCGTGGTACCCGCGGGCCCTCCCCGGCGTGGCTACGAAAGAACCAGGCGGTCGATATTCCCTCGCGCTCAAGGCCAGACCGGAAGACCTGCAGACGGCACGATGTCAGAAGTCCCAGTGTACGTCTGGCGTTGCGCGATGATATTTTTTACTAATATTTCTATTACCGCATCATCCTGCATGATTCCTCCATCAACAGCCCGACACACACCACCGTACCTTTGAAAGTGGAAAGGTCCGTTTGAGGAGATTGTTCCAGGCAGACGTCGATTCGGTACCACGCTGGCGCTTATGTCAGGCCAGCGCCGAGCGCGCCATCAGCGCGCGGAGGAGGCGCTGGACGAGCCAGAAAGTCAGGGTGCCGGCGCGACCTTGGCACCTTGGTTCCGGTACATGCTGAGGATGCGATATGAAGGCCAATGCTCATCGAGCCGCTGGCGGCATCCAGATCATTTGATTTGAACGATCTTGATGTTCTCTACGAACCAATCCATTGTACGCAAGAACTCATAGTCGACCCGGACGCCTGAAGGAATGCGAAGTTTACCCTTCTGATCCTTGACGGGCCCGGTAAACGGATTGAGCGTACCGTCGGCCAACTGCTGTTCACGCTTTTCAATAAGCTCGAGCAGGCCAATCGTTCCCAAGTCCGGCGTTTTGACTTTCCTGAAGCGAATATCCGCTAGGAAAGCTGGATTGAATGTTTCTCCTCCCCTTCCGAAGCTAGATGACCAGGGTGGATACTTCGCCTCCTTTTTCCAGGAACCCTCTTTAAGCGCCAGGAGCGGAATGCTCAGAAGCGTTGAAAGATTACGGATCGGACCGGCGAGTATCACGTTGGGGGCAATTGTGTAGTTCAGATCCTTGCTGAACATGAGGACTCGCTTGCCGCCCATCGTCGTAGCGTTCAGCTCTTCCTGGACCTCGTGACCGTCTATCCCGCACACGAAATCGCAACCTTGCGCGATAAGCGTCCTCGCCGCCGCCGTCTGCGCTCCCGGAACGCTCCAGTGATCCGCCGGCAAGAACGCAAGTATGACCGAAGCCCTTGAATCGGCGGCCTTGATCTTCTTCAAAGGCGCCGCGAACCCCGGAACAGCCGCGGAAGATTCCACCGACTTCACACTCACTTCCAAAGGAGAAATGGGCGAGCCATGCACCAGTTTTTTCCTATCTCATGCGACAAATCAAGGAGGACTATCAACTTCCCCTCGCCCTTCCATTATCGATTCGGTCACCGGAACTACGGCCGAAAGGTCTATGCCCTTCTGGGCCATGATGTCGAGGACAGCCACTTTGGGTAAAGCCTGGAGTGAAAACACGGTCGCGCACAGGAAGGCAATTGAAGCGAAGTTTTTTTTCAAGATAGTGCTCCATCGCATGGAGTTTTTTCTGATAGTTTTTGCCATCCGCGGCAAAAACGCATGCGCGTCGGGTATAATTCCGACCGATGACCGAGCAAATCGCTGACGCGCACACTGAATCTACCAGAATTCGCGACCGGCAACGCCGACCGTGTATACTATCACGCCCCGACGATTCGCTGTAAAATTATTTTGATCGATATGACTAATCAAATCTGGCTACCGTGAGGCTGAGGGCCGTGCCTTATAGGGCGGGTAAACGTACGAACACAGGTAAAGCCGGTGTTCTTGTGCGAAGCCCCGGCGCATAGTACAGTACGCGGATGGTATCGACTATACGAGCGGCCGCGGCCGTCGAGAAGGACACGGAAGCTACGGCCGCGGGTGAGTACCCTCTTATAGCCGCTAATAAATTCGAGGCCGCGTTGGCCCGGATCTCGAGGGTGCATGAGCGCTTCAGCCAGGAACTAGGTTCCATAGCGGAGTCGCTCGGCGCGGAGGCGAGTCTGGCGGACAAATGCGCCGCCCTGGCCTCGGAGCTGCCCCTGGGCATAGAAGCCATAGGCGGCGGAATAAAAGACATAGCGCGCGCCTTGAGCTCCGTTGACGAACTTGTTGAAGCTGGGCGCGCGGGGCTCTCGGCGGTCGTATCCGGCGTCAAGGATCAGATAGCGGGCCTTGAGGAGCGTACCGCCGGCATGCGCGACATAACCGAATTCGGCGCGGAGGTAAGCGAAGGCGCGAGCCGCATCGCCGAGATAGCCGATGAAAACCGCCTAATCGCCATCAACGCTTCGGTGAGCGCCAGCAAGGCCGGAGATCGCGTAAAAGGCTTCAAGGTGATAGCAAGCGAGATATCAAGGCTATCCAGCGCCATGGCTATACGCGCGCCCGACGTCGTGCGTTCCGCCGCCCAGGTCGATGTCCGCATGGACCAAATCATGGCCGGTATGGACGGTAGCATCGCCTCCACCCGTCGGGCGCTCGCGTCTATAGACGAAGCCTTCGACCGCCTGAATCTCATCACGGCCAGCGTCCGCGACGCTTCCGAAGGCGCCGCGGCCATGCTCGGAGAGAACTCGGCTCTGGCCGAGGGGGGCCGCACCATAGACCTTGCCCTCGGCGCCATTAGAGATGCCATAGGCAGATCCCGGGATGGCGCGGCCACCTTGAGCGCCTTGATGGACGGCCAGAAGGACGCCATCAGCGGTCTAGCTACCCGGACGCCCGAACTCGTGGGGCTCGGGCAACGCCTAGCCGCCCAAAACGACGACGACCAGCAGCGCAAAATCCTCCATATCAACGAGATAGAGCTGGAGCGCTATGACCCCGCCCTGACCCGCATGATCCGGGAGATCCATTACACCAGCTTCGCCTGCATACGGCTGCTCCGCTACTCCAGCGAGAGAAAAATCGTGCCGTACTTGGCGGAGACTTGGTTTCTTCATCCTGACGGACGGACCTGGGAATTCGCCTTGAATCAATCCGCGTCTTTCCATGACGGCAGCCGGATCACAAGCCGTGATGTAAAATTCTCGTTCGAGCGCCTCTTGAATCCGGCCCTCGGGTCGCCTTATGCCCAGCTCTTCTCGGTCATAGAGGGGGCGGACGAATACCGCTCAGGCAGCGCCCGCGAGGTATGCGGCATCCAGACGCCAGACGATCATACCGTTCGCTTCTGCCTGCGGGCCTCCAATAATTTTTTCCTGAGCCTCCTGGCCCTGGGCTACTCCGCCGTCATCAAGACCGATGCCGGCTATGCGGCCAGGCCTCTGGCGCGCGACGAACTCATTTCAGCCGGCCCTTTCATGCGGGCTTCCGCCCCCGACCCTTCAATCGACCGCCTGGTCGCCAATCCGCGCTTCGTCAACGGGCGGCCCTTCATTGACGAGATACGCATCAGGAGAACCGGCGCCGAGCCCCTGGGCGAGCTCCTGTCAGGCCGGGTCGACCTCTTGTACAACCTGACCGCCGCGGGCAAGCGCTCTTTGGAGAGTCAAGGCTTCCGAGGCGGTTTTACGCCCTATACCTCGCGCTACTGCTACGGCCTCGTCGTCAATTTTACCCGGAACTCGGCTCTATCCAGATCGCCGGAGCTCAGGCGCGCGCTATCCATGGCGCTGGATAAAGAAAACATTATCAATGAAGTCCTGGCCGGAGCCGGCGAGCGGGCCGACTGCGTGATTCCATCTTCACTCCTGGACATAGGCGGAAAGCCGTTTATCCAGTACGACCTGGCTGCCGCAAAACAGATAATCGACGCGCGACGATCCGGTATTTCGGCGCCTATCAAGGTAGCCATCCGCGAATATCCTACAATTGCGGGCCTCGATCGCCTCGGGGCATCCGTATTAAAGACCTTCGAACGCCTGGGATTGGACGCCACGGTGGACTATTGTCCCCTCTCCAAGCCCATAGGCAGCTACCGTGAAACCTATGATCTCATCTTCATAGGTTTCCTGCCGGAGATCGACCTTTATTCCGCCATCGAGCCCTTCATCAATCCCGCGGGCGGCGACAATTACTTCGGCTACAATAATCCAGCGTTATTCCAGGAGCTCGACGGCACCATAGGCATCAAAGATCAGGCCGAACGACGCGCGCGCTTTGTAAGCATACTCCGCGCGTTGACCGAGGATGCTTTCATGATCCCCATCTTCTTCCAACAGGTGTACTGCGCCAGCCGCCAGGGAATACACACCGTTTACATTAGCGCCGAAGAAACCGTCATGCCGGAGATACTCTTCATCGAGCCCGAAAGCGACGAGCAGACCGTCGGGCACACCGGAGACAGGAAAAAAGGTTCGCCCGAAGTCACGGCCGTGCTTAGCGAGTACGCGGCAGCTATCGTCGCGCTGGAAGGCGAATCCACCAAGGTCCTGGATGGTTCACGAGCCCTCATCGAACGTTCTAACGCCATTGAGCGTTCGATAGACGCTCAGCGTCCGGCCATCGAGGGGGCCAATACCCAATTCTTCGCGTTCTCTAAAGGCGCCGAGCGTGTACGAGCGGGCAGGCAGGGTCTGGGAACTCAGATAACCCAGAGCTCCGCCGAGGCCTCCACGGCGGCAGACGCGGCCAAGACGGTAGGCAACGGCCTGGGCGATATGATGGGAACGCTGACCGTCACGGTAAAAAGCCTGGTCTCGGTGTTATCCGAAGTCGAGACAATGCTCGACGCCCTCACCGCGATAAGCGCATCCAACGCCTTTATATCGTCAATCTCGATTAATGCGGCCATCATCGCCGCCAAAAGCGACGACGGCTCGGGAGAGTTGCGCAAGGTATCGCAGTCAATCTCGGCCCAAGCGACGCGCAACACCGACTATACCGAGCGCCTGACAAAAACCGTGGAGAGCATGCGCGCGGCCGTGCGGGCCCATCAAGAATTTCTGTCGGCAACTCTTTCAGCCCTTGCGCGCTCCGCTACCGGCGTGGCTGCCGCCGAGGCCACCATGGCAAGGGTCCTGCCGCTCCTGTCGAACGTTACAGCCAACGGCGAACGAGTAGCGGAAGCGACCCTGCGGCTAGGACGACTCGTAGGCGATGAGCGATTGGCCGTAGAGGCTATCACGGCCAAGGCCGACGCCTTGAGTCAAGCGGCCGAGACACTGCGCTTCGGCATGGACCTGGAGCGAGCCGTAGCCGACATCCTGGCCGACGTCGGATTGCTCAATCGCGAGGTTCAGGCCTATACCGCGAGCGCCGGAATCCATTAGGGCTTGGACTTCACACCGTATAGACGACTAATTTACTACGCATCGCGCTCAAGGATTCCGTAGGAATAACAGTCGTGCCATATCGGATTGGCGCCCTTGTCGCTCCTGAAGAAGGCCTTTTTCCTGAAATGACCTTCCCGTTTCATACCAATTTTTTCAAGCACCCTCCAGGACACGGGGTTCAGCGGATTACAGTGGGCGATGATTCTGTGCGCATGCGCCGTTCAGTTTCTATCACTTACATGAGCCCCGCTGCTGCGAGCGCCGCTTCGAGCACGGGGTCTGATCCACCGAGATAGTCGTCCAGGTCTTGCACGACAGGTATATCGGGTTCGATGCCGATTCCCGCCTCCTGACCCGTTACCGCCGTCTCGAAGGCCCGCGTTGAATATTTGAGGCGCAAACCGGTATTGTGGAGCGTCGCGCCGCGGGCCGCATCGCTGCACCTATAGCCGCCGGCGCTGGGAGCTCCGACGAGCGTGCCGATGCGGTAATGACGAAGCAGGCTCAAAAGGAAACTGTTCATTGAAAATCCCGCTTCGTCCATCAGGACGAACAGGCGGCCCCCGAATGCGTCGGGATGCGGCCGCAAAGGTTTTTTCCATGGAGCCAGATATATAGGATTATTCTGAGCGAAGAACGGCAAGGGGCGATCTATCAGATACCTGAACAATTCGACCGTCGGCCCCGGTGTACCGCCATAGTTACCACGCAGATCGAGCACCAGGGTCTCGATGCGCCGTGCCGCCAGTTCGGCAAAAAAATCCGCCAGGAACGCATCGTACGCCTTGGGCTTACTGTAGATGAAGGACGGAACGGCAAGGACGACATGATTATCATTGAAAGAGCTTGAATACGGTGCGTCAACGGTATCGTACACGACGCCTTGAGCCGTTTTTGCGTACGTGGAATCCCTGACAGCGAGCACGGAGAGCGATTCCACAACATCAGTCCCGGGCCTCCGCAGCGACAACTCGAAGCGGTCAGGGGTGTCGATGTAGGTATGGTACATCGCCGCGAACCAACGCTCCGCGTCATGCCGCGGGCGACCCTGATCCCGCCCGTCAGTACTCATGGTAGCCATTAAAGTCCGGATGAGCTCACCCGAGGGCCGGCCCTGGATAGCCAGAATCTCCGAACCCGCTACGACGCCCGGAGCATGCCGCGTGCCGACCGCGAATAATCGTTCGTCGATGATGCGTACTGAGAGCGGTAGGAACAAGGCCTCTTCCCGCATGAACGTTTCCGTGCCCCGCGATACGCTGAGGAAGCTGTGTCCGCAACGCAAAGCCGCCACGGCCGGCGCGAGGACCCGCAGGAACTGCAATTCGGTCATGGGCGCGTTTAATGTTGATTCAATCTCGTCAAGCCTGGCAGAAAGTCGCGCCTTGTCCGTATACAGGCCTACCGTTCTGTGCTCTATGATGTTCCGGAACTGCAGAAAATCTTCCATTAGTTCAGGTTCCGCGAACAGCCTGCTATGATCGATAGGCGCGGCCATGTTGCCGGTTTCGACGCTACAACACGAAGCGAATCCAGTGCTGGCTGCGAGCAACGCGAGGCGGCACGCAATGCGAATGCGTATTGTTTTTCCCTCGCGTACCATCATAATTCCCTCACCGCGGCGATCCAGCGATCGTAGAGTTCCCGCTCGCCACAGCCAAGCACCGCGTCGAAGGTAGCATCAGGGGCGGTCAGCCCAACGACGGCATCCCAGCCGTAATGTTCCCTGAGATATTCGATAAAGGTATACGCCAGGCTGTACCCCCCTAGCTCGGCGAATTGAAGAGCGTTGGGCCTTGAGAATTCTTCCCAGCTAAGGTCGGCGTACGAGCGCACTGAAGAGGGCGAAGGAATCTGGCCCGCAAGGTACAAGGCTATGCCTTCCTTGAGCCAGTATCCTAGTTGTTTGTTGCGCCGGTCGGTGAGTACATGGATGTACTCATGGACGGCGGCCCGCTCGATGCTGCCCCTGTCGTGCGATGGCCCCGGGGCGGCGGGCGACGTTATAAGGACATAGGAGCGCGTGTTGTCCCCGATGAACCAGTTAGGCAGCAGCGCGCCGGCAAGGCCTATCGTCTTTCTGTGCAGGTCCTTGCGGTCGGGGTAGATAATGACCCCAATGCTGTCCGTGTCGGCGGTGCCCAGGGCTTCCGATACCGAGGCGCTCTGCTTGGCGATGCGGGCAGCGATGCGTTCGGCCTCTGGCCTGTCGAACGGCATCGCGATGACTGTCATACCGGAAAACGTATATTCCCGCATACCAGGCATACGG
>CAZNCK010000044.1:25775-26107 GCA_964571545.1 uncultured Treponemataceae bacterium
TAGGCGCAAAATTGACGAGAGTCGCGAGAGAGAGAGCCGCGGTAGCGATAAGAGTGATGCGTAATGGTTTGTTCATGATTCCTCCAACATGCGCATCGTAGAAAGAAGCCGTGGTAGATACAATACGAACAAAGTATCAATTCGCCGCGGCGGTGCTCGCTACGTAGTTTATTGCGCATGTATACCGGCGACGCTCTACGGCTCCATGTTCTTCATTGGCCTGACAACTGCCCGGCCGGACAGCGACTAAACATCGCATCCGATTGCAAATCCTTGCAAGCTCAGCACTATTTCGCTATAGTAGCGCGCGGAGCTACAGCATGAACCTCAAA
>CAZNCK010000044.1:26174-27271 GCA_964571545.1 uncultured Treponemataceae bacterium
GACCACGACGACGGAGCGCATACTCTATTATTCAGGCAAGACGTATAAACGGGGCGAGGTCGACGACGGCGAAGCCGTAATGGACTGGATGGAGCAGGAACAGGAACGCGGCATCACCATCCAGAGCGCGGCCACCACGACGTTCTGGCGCGAGCACCAGGTCAACATCATCGACACGCCCGGCCATGTGGACTTCACCGCCGAGGTGGAACGCAGCCTTCGCGTGCTGGACGGCGCGGTGGCGGTATTCTGCGCGGTAGGCGGCGTAGAACCGCAGAGCGAGACTGTGTGGCACCAGGCCGACCACTACCATGTGCCCCGTATTGTATACGTTAACAAGATGGACAGGCTCGGCGCTGACTTCTATGCCGCGGTCGCGGAAATCAGCGAAAAATTCGCGACTGTCGCGATTCCTGTGCAATTGCCAATCGGCAAAGAAAGCAGTTTCGTGGGAACCGTCGACCTGATAGCGATGGAGGAACTGCGCTGGGATGCCGACGAAGGCGGTCAGAATATCACCAGGTCGCCGATAGGGCCGGACATGACGACACTCGCCGCGGAATGGCGCGACAAGATGGTAGACGCGCTGGCTTCGCATTCCGACGAGATAACCGAGCTGTACCTGTCGGGCGAGGCCATTCCCGCGGACCTCATTCGCAAGGCGCTACGCGACCAGACGATATCCCGCAAGATTGTACCGGTGCTCTGCGGCGCTTCGCGGCGCAACGTCGGCGTACAGCCCTTGCTCGACGCGGTGGTGGACTACCTACCCTCCCCCATAGACCTGCCGCCTGTGTCGGCTTTCAATCCTAAAAAAGAAGAACACTTCGAACTGCCCTGCGATCCCAAGGGCAATCCGCTGGGTCTGGTGTTCAAGGTGCAATACGACCGCGAGGCCGGCCCGCTCTGTTACGTGCGCATGTACTCGGGCACCATCAAGACCGCCGGCGTCGTCTACAACATTGGCAAGAAGAAGCGAGAGCGCGTCCCTCGCATCCTGCGCATGCACGCCAACAAGAGCGAGGCCATAGACGAGATCCAAGCCGGCGACATCGCCGTGTTCGTCGGCATGAAGACCGCGCAGACTGGCGATACGG
>CAZNCK010000045.1:0-12388 GCA_964571545.1 uncultured Treponemataceae bacterium
CAGTGAGATGCGTTCCGCGAATTCCACGGCGCGCATCGATCCAAGCGCTATGAGCGCCTCAGCCTTGGTTAATGGATCGGGAGAGTCCTCGGCCGCCCGCATAGCCGAATCTGCCGCGTTGGAGTATTTGGCATCGCCAAGGCCCTTAAGTAGAACCCTGCTCAAGCGCTCATACGTCTCGCGTTCCGGCCCGGATTTTATTGAACTTCGAGCGCCAAGTACCCAGTCAAGCGCGTCCGCAAGGTATGGCGCGATTGCGGGGTCGTCGAGAGCGGCCGCGCTCGACGCCGCAGCATATTTTTGGTCTATAGTCTCGGCCTCAGCCAGGATGATGCCGTAGACACGGATGGTTTCATCGGCAAAGGCTATCCCCGAGGCGGCGGTAAGGGCTACAACCAGAGCCAGAATCTTTATATTGCGCATTACAATCCTTCTTGCGGGCAGGTGCCCGTTATTCGTAGTAGACAACCGTTCGGGTCTCGGTTCTGTACACATTTTCATAGACAGTGATTTCTCTGGTTCTGCCTGCTGAATCTGCGAGCGTTTTCTTGAGCAAGGCGCCGTCGGGGCTGTATTGGAACGAGAGACGGCGTTCCAGGCGTCCATCGGCACGGAAAACGTTTTCCTGAGCGACCAAACCGTCTTTTAGTATGTAATCGATGCGGCCATCCGGGGATCCTGCGGCGGTGGAGTACTTGATCTGAACGGGAGTGTCGTCGTCGGCGTAGATATATTCGATCTTGCCTTTTTCGTTGCCAGATCCGTCGAGCAAACGGGCCATCACCAGTCGGTCGCCATCATAAAAATACTCTGTTCTGGCCTGAATGAGACCGGCTCCGGTCAGGACGCGCCACGTCGATTTTCTGCCATTGCTCCACGTCCATTCAGAAACCGACTGTACGAGCCCTTTGCTGTCCAGCATCGTTTCTTTGGCCAGCGCACCGTCGCTATCGTAGGAATATTCATATGTAGACAAGCGTGTGCCATCGGGAGCGAAGGTAGACTTCGATGAGACCGCTTCCCCGAGGTATTCAAACGAGGTTCGCTCGATCGGGTTCTTTGCGGCGGGTTTCTGGGAGACCGTCGAAAGAAGTCTTTTGTAGCCTTCGTCATAAGCGTACGTGGTTATCTTGTCCACGAGGCCATCGGCGAACGATACAGTTTCCTTGATGACAAGGGGAACCGCATATGATTCAAGGCGTTCCTTGCGGACCGGGCCGCTAGGGATAGCAGCACTGGCTTGGGGTTGCTCTGCTTGCGCGGTTGGAACCGGTTGCGAGACGCAGGAGATTGCAAGGAACACGGATGCACAGAGTCCGAGTCGTTTCATCCTAACCTCCCTTTGTACGATGGGGCAAAACAGAAAATCACCGGAATATTACAAGAAAGCAGGCTATGACTCAATCCTTGGATTCAGCCGGGGCTTCTATTTTCGGCGCAAACGGTACCAGAGGCTGACCGTTTTCCGGCGCAGCAACACGAAGATCCGCAAGATCCTCTCTGGGTGCCTCGGTAGGTAATATATCCACTCGAGACCCTTTGCGAAGAGCGCGGCCGGTGGCCGGTTCCTGCGTTCGGCGAAAACATCGAAAACGTCGGAACACCAAATCTGGATGCCTGAGTTGAAATTTTTCATGTTTCTCGGAATCCAGCGTTCGCCACCAGGGACTCCCTTGCCAATCAGCAGTATCGTCGGCGCGGCTTTTCTGATCGCTTCGACAATCTTTGGATGGAACGACTTCTGAAAGCGGGCGGAGTGTCCTCCGACAACCCTGAGGCCGGGAAACGTGGTTTTGAGGTTCTTGGAGGCTTTTGTGAGGCCTTTGGGACTGCCGCCGAATAAATAGGCTGATTTGCCCCAGCGTTCCAGAATCGCGAGCAATCTAACAATGAAGTCAAAGGGTTCGTATCGGACAGGGACAGGTTTTCTGAGAAATTTCGCAGTTGCGATGATGGACAGTGAAATGGGTATGACGAGGCTGGCTCCCGCGATCATCGTACGAAGTTCGGCGGAGCTTCGGGCTCGCATCAGGTCGGTTGCCGAGAGCAAGACGATCTGGTGGTTTTTGCCGTCGGAATACATTTCCTTGACGACTTGCTCAAGATCTTCCGCAGCGACAATGTCGACCGGAATTTTGAGGATACTTACTCTCTGTACTCGGTCATTGACCATGAGGAACGCTCCAGGAATATAAGGCGCAGGGAGGCGACGGCGAAAATTGCGGCCGTTTCGGCGCGCAGGACCGTGGGTCCGAGCCATGCGGGCCTGAATCCGCCGTCGGTAAGGGTTTGGATTTCGTCATCGTCGAACCCTCCCTCGGGGCCGACGCAGGCGACTAGCTCGCTCGGCACGTCCGTACAATAGCGATGGATCGAAGCCTGCGCAAGGGGAGCTTCGTGGAAGAAGAGTCCCAGGCGCTTTCCCGGAACCGGAGCGACGCTGGCGCAGAGTTCGGAGATGGATAGGGCGTCTGTCACCTTTGTCGGTATGGAAGACCCTGATTGCCCGAGTGCTTCGCTGACTACCCGCCGTAGGCGCTCTATCCTGCCGGCCGCGTGTTCTTTAGGCACGGATCTTGATGTTGTCAGAGGGATGATAGATGAGACCCCGGCTTCCGTCGCGGCGCGCACTACCTCGTCGAGCTTTGAACCCTTGAGAAGTGCTACCGCTAGGATCAGCCTTGGCATCGCCTCCAAGGCCGGCGTCGCCAAAGTCGGCCTCGCGGAGGGGGCGTGTTCGGTGCTGTCGCGGCCGGTGCGGATGTCTGGCTTGTAGCCGACGCGGTTGCCTAAATTCGGAACACGAGTCACGGACAGACTCACGCAATCCTTGCCTATCGTTATGATGGTGCAGGAATAGGCGATTCCATCCGGGCCGAGGGCGGGCAGAGTGTCACCCGGAACCATCCTGAGCACCGCAGACAGCCGTCGGGCGGCGCTACCCGACAGCGTACAGACCGATCCCCCGTCCCAGGAGTCCGGCAATACGAGTTGCCTCACGAGGCCGGCTACTACTTGCCGGACGCCGTTACGGTTCCGGCGGCCTTCGCTTCTGAGGCTGCAACTTCCGCGGCGATCTGCAGTTCCTTTACCGACCGCGCTTCCGAAATGAGCGAAGAGAAATTAGCATCCGAGAGCGCCTTGAGCACCGCGTTCAGTTGCAGATCGTATTCGAGGTCGTATATCGGGCCTATCGAAGTCCGTTCCAGCTGGTTGCGCAACAATTTTTCCAGAACCCTCTCGGAAACGGGGGATCCAGCCGCCCTTAAGCCGCTCACGTACTGCTTGATTTGCTGGGGCGACGCATTGGGATTAGCCGCGGCAAACGCCGCAAACACGTCGCGTTCTATCAAGCTTGACAGCGAGGCTTCTTCCTCCGGCGTTAGCGCCGGTTCTTTGACTTCGAGGTCTGGCGCTATGCCGACCTTGTCGATATTTGCGTCGCTGGGCGTGTAATATCTTGACATCGTCAACTTGAACCCAGTTTCTCCGAGCGGTAGCACCTGCTGGACGGAACCCTTGCCGTAGGTGTTTTCGCCCACGAGGTAGGCTCGTTTCTGGTCTTTGAGGGCGCCCGCGAGTATCTCCGACGCGCTGGCTGAACCCTTGTTGATAAGTACGGCTACGCGCATGTCTGCCGGCACGACCAGGTCGGGTTTAGCTTGATACACAGCATTTTCGTAGCGGTTTCGTGACTTTGTGGAAACTATGATGCCGCGCTCCAGGAAGAGGTCCGCCACCTGGATGACAGATTGCAGGAGTCCGCCGGGATTGTTTCGGAGATCGACAACGAGCGAGGTGTAGCCTTGCGCCTTGAACCAGTCCAGAGCTTCACGGACGCGCGGCAGGGTTTGCGGCGTGAATTCTATGATCCTGAGGTAGCCCACCGCGCCCGGCAACATGGCGCGCTTGACTGTCGGCACTTCTATTGTCGCGCGTTTTATCTTCTCGTCGAATACGAGGCCGGTACCGCGCAATATAGTTATCGTGACAGTCGATCCGGGTTCGCCGCGGAGGCGTTTCAAGACGTCGTCCATCGACAGGGGTTCGGTAGCCTCGCCGTCGATGTGGGTTATCTGGTCGCCGGGCATGATGCCAGCCCGCCAGCCGGGCGTATCCTCTATCGGTGATACGATCTCGACGAACAAGCGCCTGTCTGGGAATTTAGAGTCGGGGAGCGGCTTGGAAATGAAGCCGATGCCGCCGAAGCTGCCTGTGGTCGTGTCGTTCAGATCGCTCATCATCGCGTCGGTCAGGAACACCGAGTACGGGTCTCCCAGCGACTGGAACATGCCCTCCATCGCGCCTTCGTAGAGGGCCAAGGGGTCGACTTCATCGACATAATTATCGAGTATGAAGTTGAATGCGCTCTGGAAAATGGAGAAATAACGCTGGCTTTCAGCCTTGGTATCCTGTGCGTAGGCGGCCGGCACGCTGAAGGTAAGCGCCGCGCAGCACACGGCTACGACGGCGGCGGCGCTCCAGGCGGCGCGATCGCGTCCGCGATTGTTTGTTTCCATCATATAGTTACTATCCTCATTGCCGCGCCCACAGTCAACTATCGCCGCCTGATACCTTCTATTGACAGTCGAGAATTCGGGGCACTAAACTTCCACGAGATAGGGCGAGGTACTCGTGCCCTCGTATCTTGAGCGGAGAGGCGACCTGATGGCTGATTTTTTGGCTGATTCCGATTTCGAACTCTACCGCAAACTCATCTACGATGAGAGTGGCATTCATTTCTCCGCCACTAACAGATCGATCCTCGAGAGCCGCCTTCGCGAGCGCCTCAGGGATAAGAAGCTCCAGACGCCTCAAGAGTATTACGCCATACTCGTAAGGGACAAGGAAGAGCTCAAGGTCCTCTTGGACTCGGTGACGACCAATCTTACGCGGTTCTTTCGCAACCAGGCTCATTTCGACGCAATGGAGCACTTCGTCGTGCCTGAACTGCTCAAACTCAGGCAGGCTGAACGCAAGATACGCGTATGGAGCGCTGGCTGTTCCACCGGAGAAGAGCCGTATACTATCGCCATGTTACTCAAGGAATTGCTTCCGCCGGGCTGGGGCGGCGAACTCACCGCCAGCGACATTAGCCTCAAGTCGCTTATGGTCGGCAAAGAGGGTTTTTATCCCGACACTCGTATCCAGGGCATTCCCGACGCCTACCTGCCTAAATATTTCGACAAGCGCCCCAATGGCTACCAGATCAAGGACGATATCCGCAAGACGATACGGTTTGATTACCACAACCTCAAGAATGATTCAGGGCAAAGGAACCTTGACGTGGTGTTCTGCCGGAACGTTCTTATCTACTTTGACGAGGCGGCGCAGAAGGCTACTATCGAGCGGTTCTGGGAGGCCATGGCTCCCAGGTCCTTCCTGTTCATAGGCCATTCCGAGTCGCTTTTCGGTATGAATACGAAATTCGAGTTCGTGAAGACCGACTGGGCCTGTTTCTACAAAAAATCCACCTGATAGAACCGGAGGAACGATATGCCCGATCCAATCTCGGTTCTCGTGGTCGACGATTCGGCCTTGATGCGGAACCTGATATCAAAAATTATCGACAATACCCCAGGCCTGCGCACTGTGGACAAGGCCATGAACGGCCTGTTTGCCCTGCAAAAAATCCCGAAATGCCAGCCGGACGTCATCGTGCTGGACATCGAGATGCCCGAGATGAACGGCATTGAATTCCTGAAGGAGAGAAAGCGGCTCGGAATCGATGTACCGGTAGTCATCTTGTCGAGCGTAGCCAAGAGCGGCGCCCATGTTACGATGGAGGCTCTCTCGCTTGGCGCCTCTGACTTCATTACCAAGCCGTCAGGATCAGTTTCATCGGATATCCATACGGTGGCTGGCGAACTTTCCAGGATGCTCGCTGCATACGGCGCACAGTACCAGCGCGAAAAGGGCAAGGAACCGCCGCGCTACAGCTACGAGGCGCCCGAGCGCATGTTCGATGCCGTACCAGCAGAATCCAGACCACTGCGCGTCCCCGATCCGAGGCCAGCGCCTCCCAGGCCGATCAGGTCGCCTGCCACCACCGAAATCGTCGTAATCGGCATCTCCACCGGCGGGCCTAACGCCCTTCGCGAAGTCTTTTCAAAAATCTCCCCTAACCTCGGTCGCCCTGTGGTCGTCGTGCAGCATATGCCCGCCGGTTTTACCGAAGAATTCGCCGCCAGCCTGGATCGGATCTGTCCGCTGGAAGTCAAGGAAGCCGCGGACGGAGATATCCTAAAACCTGGCCGTGTGCTTATAGCACCGGGGGACTGGCATATCGTCGTCGAAAAACGCTCGCTGGCGGGGATAGTCCGCGTCAACCAGGATCCGACTGAAAACGGACACAGACCGAGCGCCGATGTGTTGTTCAGGAGCGTGGCCCGTGAGTATGGCAACAAGGCTCTCGCGGTCATCATGACCGGCATGGGCAAGGACGGCGCGAAGGAACTCGGTTCGATATACCGCGAAGGCGGCCTCACGATAGGCCAGGACGAGGCATCGAGTGTCGTATACGGTATGCCCAAGGTAGCGTTCGAGATGGGGCATGTTATGGAGCAGGTTCCACTTGATCGCATGGCTGACCGTATTTCCTCGCTGGTCATGGAAAAGCGTTGATCTAAGCTCGGCATCGCCGCAACTTGTCTCGACGCTTCTTGTTCATTACTTTATTGATAATCTACAAGGAGGACTATATGGCCGTAAAAGTTGACGAGGGAAAGAAGTTGAAGCCTCGGGGCAAGGTACCGGAATCAAAAAAAGACAGCTTGCCTCCGTGCGACAAGCCCCATGTCGCTGAGGCGTCAAGGAACGAGCAAGAGGATGAAGCCTGCGATGACGGGATTCATTGAAGGCAGGTTGATCGAGGAAGCCTCTGGAGTGAGGCTTCCTCCGCTTTTTCACCCCTGAACGACTTCAGTAACGTCCGGGAGAACTTTCTTAAGATAGGCCTCAACCCCTTGCTTTAGGGTCATTATGGCCATAGGGCACGAACCACAGGCTCCCTTGAGCCTTACGGTAACCTTGCCGTTCTCGGAAACAGAAACAAGCTCTATATCGCCTCCGTCTGCCTGCAGTGACGGGCGTACGTCCTGTATCGCGGTATTGACGCTCTCGAAAGTTGCCATTGGTACTCCTCCCAGCTAATGTAATGATCGCCCGCTCGCGGGGTCAAGTCTAGGGCTGCTGGTGTAGCGGCTTATATAGTAGATTGCATATTTATGTATATATAGAATTCGCACTTGACTTGAAGCCAATCGCGCGTCAATATTCCGATGTTCAAAATCCAAACTTTTGCAAGCACTATTTTGACTGCGGCGCAAGGAGATCACATGGCCGATACAAAGAAGATACTGATCCTCGGAGGCGGTTACGGCGGCGTCTGGGCAGGAAAAATCCTGGAGAAACGATTCAGGAAGGATCCAAACGTCCAGATAACCCTAGTTGACAGGAAACCTTTCCATACCCTGATGACCGAGCTCCACGAGGTCGCCGGCTGGCGTACCGAGCCAGAATCCGTTCAGGTCAACTTCAGAAAGATATTCGGCGCCAAGAAGATTGACATCGTCCTCGATGACATCCTCTCCGTCGACTTTAAGGCCAAAAAAGCCACCGGCAAGGCTCATTCCTACCAGTTCGACTACATCATCGTCGGCGCCGGAGCCGAGCCCGAGTATTTCAATATCCCTGGCGTCAAGGAAAACTCGTTTAGCCTCTGGTCTTTTGATGACGCGATGGAGATCCGTCACCACGTCGAAGACATCTTCGCGCGCGCCGCGGAGGAAACCGATCCGGTCGTCCGCAAGCGCATGCTGACCTTCGTTGTAGCGGGGGCCGGCTTTACCGGCATAGAGATGATCGGCGAGCTCCTCGAATTCCGTGACGTGATGTGTCGCAAGCACTATATCGACCGCGCCGAGACCCGTGTCGTCAACATCGAGGCGTTGCCGTCTATCCTTCCGATCCTCGAGGAGCCGCTCCGCGTCCGCGCCGAGAACTACCTCTCCAAGATGGGCTGCGAAATGTTCCTCAACGCGTCCATCATCGGCGCTGAGCCGGGCAAGGTGATGCTCAAGGACGGCACCGTAGTCGAAACGGATACCTTCATTTGGACCTGCGGCGTCAAGGGAAGCTCCTTCGCCGCCGGTCTCGAACTGACCAAGGGCGAGCGCGGCCGTGGCCGCCTCCAGGTCGACGCTGAGATGAAGAGTCCCGACTATCCGTATGCGTATGTGGTCGGCGATAACTCGTTTTTCCTCGAGAACGGAAAGCCGGTTCCGCAGATTGTTGAAGGCGCACACCAGACCGCCGAAGTCGCCGCGAAGAACATCATAGCCGACATCGAGGGAAACCCCGCTCGCCATACGTTCAAGTCCAACTTCCACGGCTTCATGGTGTCGATTGGCGGCCGTTACGGCGTCGCCAATGCCGGTGGCATGAAGACCCGCGGTTTCTTCGCGCTTGTGATGAAACACATGATCAACGTGTGGTACCTCCTGAACATCGCCGGTCTGAACCAGGTCTGGGAGTACGTCAAGCACGAGTTCCTCGACATTCAGAACAAGCGTTCATTTATCGGCGGTTTCGCCACGTACAAAGTCCGCGGCTACTGGCCGCTGTTCCTCCGCATGTGGCTCGGCCTCATGTGGGTAATGGAAGGCGTCAATAAGATAGGCGAGGGCTGGATGACCTGGTCGGCTGGCTCCAAGAGCGGCTGGATGTTCAGTTCCGGTGTTGTGCAGAAGGGCGTCGCGGTTGTCGAAGCCGTCAGCGCCGCTACTGGCGAAGGCGAGTGGGCCGAGCCCGCTGTAGAGGCTGTGGCCGCCGCATCAGGTGAATGGGGAGAGGCCGTTGTCGAAACAGCCGTCGCCGTGACTGATGGCGCAACCCGCGCTTTCGAGAAGGTCTGGGATCTGACGAAGCCGATTTTCGACTTCAACGGCGTAATCAGCACTTGGTTCCGTACCACGTTCATGGACGGCATCTTTGCGTATCTGCCGTACCAGGGCTTTCAGTTGATGATTGTCGTCATGGAGATTGCCATCGGCCTCGCGCTGTTCGGCGGGTTCTTCACGTGGTTTGCCGCCGTGGCGAGCATCGCGATGTGCGTCATATTCACGCTGTCCGGTATGTTTGCCTGGGACCAGCTCTGGTTCGTTTTTGCAGGCATTCTGATGCTCGGCGGCGCCGGTCGCTCGTTCGGTATGGATTACTGGAGCGTTCCGATGTTCAAGAAATGGTGGAACGGCACGAAGTTTGCCCGCAAATGGCACTTCTACGCCGACGACCCCACGAAGTAATGTACTGACGTAGACCTAGGAAATATAACCACGGAGACACGGAGCCACGGAGTGATGAACGGAAGGGAAGAAGAATGTTTGAGGTAAAAGATGTATGAGTCACGATAGTTTTTTCACTATCCTCATACATCTACTCTTGTATTCTTTTTTCTTTTCTCCGTGCCTCCGTGCTTCCGTGGTTCTTCTTTTCGTAAATACTTACGAGTCAATACCAGAGAAGCGAGCCGTATAGACGATGACAGATTTCTGGAACGGCATCCCGGACATTCCGGCGAGGCTGGACGCGGTTCGCGCGCGTATGAAGGTTATGGTCGGCTCCGACCGTTTCCCGCTCGCCGGCGCGGTAGAGCGACTCATCGACGCCAATGGCAAGATGCTCAGGCCAGCCTTCCTCCTCATGGCGGGACGCTTCGGCAAGCGGCAAAAGGATCTTACCGATCTTGCCGCGGCAATAGAACTCCTGCACATAGCGACCTTGATACATGATGACGTTATAGACGAGGCTGATACCAGGCGGGGCGTTCCGACGCTCCACGCCCTGTATGGGCATAAGGACGCCGTGCTCTCGGGCGACTGGCTGTTCTCTCGATGCTTCCGCCTGGCATCCGAGAGTTCCAGCCCGCAGAACGCCCGTTTGCTGGCCGCCTTGATTGGAGCCTTGTGCTCTGAAGAAATTCATCAGGATCTTGAGCGCTTTACCTGGCCCAGGAGCCAGCGAAACTATCTCCGCAAGATTGCGGGCAAGACCGCCGCACTTTTTTCCCTTGCTTTGCGCGCTGGCGCAATTGAAACAAAGGCTTCTCTCCCCACCGTATCAGCCTTGACCCGCGCCGGTTATGCCGCTGGCATGGCCTTCCAGATCATGGACGACGTCCTCGACTATGAGTCTAGCTCGGGCGCCATGCGCAAACCGGTAGCCAAGGATGTCCGTGAGGGACTATGCACGCTACCGTTAATACTCGCACTGCGCGCGGCCCCAGATCGAATAGAACCGTTGCTTGGGTCTACCAAGCCCGGCGACGAAGCCATTGAAGCTATAGTGGCTGTAGTTCGGGATTCAGGCGCCCTCGACGCCTCCAGGGCTGTCGCGTCAGGTTATACCGATCGGGCAATGTTTGAAATTTCTCGGCTACCTAAAGGCGCTGCTCGCAATGACCTCCACACTACCGTAGAACGCCTTCTGTCCAGAAAGTATTGAGGTTGTCGATGCTCACCTATATTCTTGCGGGCCTTGCCCTGTCGATGGATGCCTTTGCCGTATCGGTTTCCAGCGGCATGTGCGTATCCGGCCTTACGTTCGCGTATGCGGCGCGCACGGCTTTCGCCTTTGGCCTGTTTCAGTTCCTGATGCCGCTGGCGGGCTATGCTGTCGGCACGACCTTTGCCTCTGCGATAGAATCCTGGGACCACTGGCTGGCCTTTGTCCTGCTGGCGGCTGTTGGCGGAAAAATGGCGTTCGAGTCGTTTAAGGTGCAGGACCCTGCTACCTGTTCAGATGACGAGCGGAACAAGCTGAATGTGCTTGATCTGCGCATACTACTTATTTTGTCAATTGCAACAAGCATAGACGCGATGGCGATTGGAATAAGTTACAGTATTATTCAGGCGCCCATCTGGATCGCCTCGTCAATCATCGGATTCATTACGTTTGCACTGTGTTTCCTTGGTTGCGAATTCGGCAAGCGCATAGGCTCTCGCCTTGAACGCTGGGCCGAACTGGCCGGCGGCATCACCCTCGTCGGCATCGGCCTGAAAATCCTCCTCGACCACCTTCTGGCTTAGCTGACCCGATAAAGGCAAACGAAGAGAATAAGAGTATAAGAGACAGGAAAGAGGAAGATGGAGGGAAGATGGGAGCTCAGGATGATCCTGTCTCCCTACCGCGCCTTTCCAATCTCCTCTCTCTTGCTTTCCCTCTTATTCTCTTATCCTCTTTGTTGTTTTTAGAATGTCAGGACAAGCCGATGATGCGGCCGGTTTCGGTGTCTATGTCCATGCCCATGTAACCGGGTTTGCTGGACAGGCCTGGCATTGTGTTTATCTCGCCTGACAGCGGGTAGATGAACCCGGCACCGGCGGCGATCCGTACGTCTGCAATCGGGAAGGTGAAGCCCTTTGGCGCACCTTTCAGAGCCGGGTCGTGTGAGAGCGAATACTGGGTTTTTGCCATGCAGATAGGCAGGCTGTCATAACCTAGCTCGCTGAATTTCTCGATCGACTTCTCTGCTTCTGGCGAATACGAGATATGTTCCGCACCGTAGACTTCACGCGCGATGCGTTCGATCTTTTCCTTGATAGACAATTCGAGCGGGTAGAACGGCTCGACATGGCTCGGCTTGTTGGCTGCCTTGACGACAGCTTCCGCCAGCGCGATGGCTCCGTCGCCGCCCTCGGCCCAGTTTTTTGTGACAACGGCGTCCACGGCGCCGGCCTTGATAGCGGCTTCCTTTATAATATTCCACTCCGCTTCGGTGTCTGTGGGGAACGCGTTGATGGCGACGACAGCGGGGACGCCGAATTTGTGAACGATGCTTAGATGGGCCAGCAGATTGCTCAAGCCCTTTCTGACGAGTTCCTGATCTTCCTCGACGTAGGCCTTGGCCAGCGGCTTTCCTGGGGAGACCTTGGGGCCGCCGCCGTGCATTTTGAGCGCGCGGACGGTGGCCACGATGACGACGGCGTCCGGGAAGATGCCCGAGGTGCGACACTTTATGTCAACGAATTTCTCGAAACCCATGTCGGCGCCAAAACCGCTTTCAGTTACTACGTAGTCGCCGATCTTGGTGGCGATGAGGTCGGCGATCACCGACGAATTGCCGTGGGCGATGTTGGCGAAGGGGCCGGCGTGCACAAAGGCCAGTTGTTCCTCGAGCGTCTGCAAGATGTTTGGCTTGATGGCGTCCTTGAGGAGTATCGTCATGGCGCCGGCGACGCCGAGGTCCTCGGTGGTAACCGCTTTGCCCTTCTTGTCGATCCCGAGGATTATCTTGCCCATGCGGGTTCGCAGATCCTTGAGGTCCTTGGCAAGGGCGAGGATGGCCATCACTTCGCTGGCCACCGCGATGTCGAAGCCGCTCTCGCGA
>CAZNCK010000045.1:12398-27258 GCA_964571545.1 uncultured Treponemataceae bacterium
TTTCTCAGCGGTCGGTCGTTCATGTCCACGACACGGCGCCACATGACCTGGTACGGGTCGATGTCGAGCTTGGTCATGCCCTGCTTTGCGAAAAACGCCTCTGACCAGCGGCCTTCGTGGTACATTCTGGCGTCCAACGCTGTGGCGCAGAGGTTGTGCGCCGCGGAAACGGCGTGGATGTCGCCGGTCAGGTGTAGATTAAAGTCCTCCATCGGGACGATCTGGCTATAACCGCCGCCGGCGGCTCCGCCCTTTATGCCGAAGGTAGGCCCCATGGAGGGCTGCCGTATCGCCGCTATCGCCTTTAGGCCGAGCCTGCCGAGGCCCTGGGTAAGGCCTACGGTCGTCGTGGTCTTGCCTTCACCGAGGGGGGTGGGACTGATGGCTGTAACGTCGATATATTTGGCGCGTTTGGGCTTGTTTTCGGTTTCCTTCAAAAATTCAAGGCGGATTTTTGCCTTGAATTTGCCAAAGTGGTCGATGTTTTCATTGCTGATACCATAATTTTCCGCTACTTCGACGATGGGACGTATTTTTGCAGCCTGGGCTATTTCAATATCACTGGGAACGGGTTTCTTTCTCTCGCTGGACATAGAGCCTCCTTGGGAATTGGGTCCGCGTACGGTGGCGCCGGTACCGATATTTTCATGGTAGTGCTAGATCATCATGCGGTCAATTGAATATATAAAACCACTGACGTTGACGCGCTCGCGCCGCACGGTTAGGATGCCACTATGAACCAATACCGTATCGAAGGCGGCCACCCGCTCAAGGGGCGCATCCGCGCGAGCGGCAACAAGAACGCCGCCCTCCCGTGTATCGCTGCGGCTCTCTTGTCTGAAGAAGCCGTCATACTCAGGAATATTCCGGAAATCGAAGACGTCCTCGTGATGCTCGATATTTGCCGCGCACTTGGCGCAACGGTAGAGCGGCTGGACAGTAACGCCTGGAAGATTGAAAGCTCGGATGTCAAGACTGCCGATGTTCCCGCAAGCCTGGCCGCTAAAGTACGCGCATCAATACTGTTTGCCGGGCCGCTCCTCGCCAGGTTCGGTAAGGTAACCCTGCCGCCCCCCGGTGGTGATGTGATAGGGCGCAGGCGACTGGATACGCATTTTCTGGCGCTTGAGGAGCTTGGCGCGCGCATAGAGGTAGATGGAGCCTTTCAGTTCACGGCAAATAAGCTCAAGGGCGCCGAGATATTCCTCGACGAGGCTTCCGTCACGGCCACTGAGAACGCCGTCATGGCCGCCGCTATAGCCGAAGGGCGCACGATTATCCGCAATGCCGCCAGCGAACCTCATGTGCAGGATGTCTGCAAGCTTTTGAATGCCATGGGAGGCTCGGTTTCCGGCATAGGCTCGAACATTCTGACCATAGATGGCGTTTCGAGGCTCCATGGTACCGATTTCTCCATCGGACCCGATTTCATGGAAATTGGATCTTTCATAGGACTGGCTACCGTGACTCGCGGGGAAATCGTCATTGAGGGCGTAGTGCCTGATGACCTACGGATGATGAAGTTGGCGTTCGGGCGCCTGGGCATCAGCTGGAGCCTAGACGGCGATGAACTCACGGTACATTCAGGGCAGCTGATGCGCATTGTTCCCGATCTGGGAGGCCAGATTCCCAAGATCGATGATGCGCCGTGGCCAGGATTTCCGCCTGACCTCACGTCGATCATGACGGTGGTGGCTACGCAGGCTGAAGGCACTGTACTCATCCACGAGAAGATGTTCGAATCGCGGATGTTCTGGGTGGACAAGCTGATAGGCATGGGCGCGCGTATCGTGCTCTGCGATCCTCACAGGGCCGTCGTCTCGGGACCGGCTCGTTTGCGGGGCGACTCGCTGACCTCACCGGATGTGCGCGCGGGCATGGCGCTGGTAATCGCGGCTCTCTGCGCCGAGGGCACCAGCATCATCAAGAATGTCTACCAGATAGAACGTGGTTACGAACACCTCACCGAGCGGCTTCATGCCCTCGGGGCCAGGATATATAGGGAAGACGTCTAGCAGCTTATTCGCCGGAACGGCCTGCTATGCGGGCCGCGACGAATAGACTGGCAACGACGCAAAGTCCAAGGAAACCGAGCCAGGTTGGCAGGAATAAACCGTTGGGTATCAGTTTGGCAAAGGCCCTGCCAGCAATCACTGCTACAGATGCAACTATGCGGAGCGGCAAAATCGCCAGCGCGACGAGGAGGGGCGCCGTGATGTACTTCATCGCGACGCTGACCGGTTCAGTTGGCTTGAACCGTACTCCCAAACCGGCTCCTATCAAGACGAGCGTTAAGACGGCGAAGGGGTAACCCGCTCGTCTCGCCAGTTCAGCCCGCAATGGCTTGCTATTGATCCCGAGACGCTCCGCATCGTCGATGCCTGTTGCGAGCGACACAATAGGTATATCCTCAGGCGCCCCGGATAAACGGAGCGTCGAGGCGACATCCTCCTGATTGAAGGGCACGGTGATCGCATAACCTGGATCTTGAGGTGCCTTGCCCGCGGTTGGCCTCGCCCGCTGGCCTGATCCATATTCAGGTTCCCACACGATATCTGGATTCAGCCTATCAACGGCCCTGAGTAACAGCGTCGTGCCGTGTAGCCTCGCGTAGGGGGCGCGCACATGCAGGGGCGAGTCTCCAGACAGATCCAGGATCAGATCCCGGAAGAAGACCGCGTCCTGGGAACTGACGGCGCGCTCCGCCGTTACGGTAGCGGCCCAGCCGCCTGGCACTGAAAGCGCAAGTGTGAAAGCGCGGTTGTCGGAACTGGAAAAGGCCTTTACATCCTCTTCAATAAAGAATGCGATGGATGAAAGTCCTTCAGCGCTCCTCGCTAAGTATGCTGCGACGTCTTCATCGTCAGTATCGATAGCGCCCAGTTCTGTGTAGATTCTATAGGCCTGCAAAAAATCGTTCTCCTGGAATCGCGCATAGCCTTCCAGTTTGCGATTGTAGTACGCCGCAGCGACTATTGATTCGGATGGCGGGCCTAGGCGTTGTAGATCGCGCCAGGTTTCTTCCACGAGGCGTTTGACCTCGGGTCTCTTGGAATACACGGCGGCCGAGCGCTTGGCAAGGTAGTGGGCATCGAACGCCCGTCCTTCGGACCTGGCTTCCAGCGCTTCCAGGTAGAACCGGTTGCCGGTTTTCCAAGCGACCTCGTCTACGGGGAGGGGCGCCTGAGTCTGAGGAATGGCGTTATGCAAAGCTGAAGCCTTTACTCCCGCTGATTTTATCCTATCGTTGAGAGCCACATAGCTCTCATCCCTCACATCGATAGCGGCGCAGTCGAGCATGTATTTTTCAGCGTCATCGAGCCGCATTTCTTTCAATGCTTCGGCGGCCAGTCTCAGAGAGTCGGAGAAGCGTCGGCTCTGGTTCTCGTAGCGGTTCTTGCGTTCCTCCAATCCTGGGACGACAAGGAGGTAGAAAATGGAAACGATGGCCGCAAGCGTGAGCGCAGGCATCATTATTCGGTATGCCGCGCCGGAAAAGCCATCTCTCGCCTCTGATGACTCCATTGCTATGGCCGACGCGACGAGCAGGACGGCTGGGGCCCAGGTAGCGAGATACAAGAGCGCTTTTGTTGTTTCCCATGGCAAAGCGAATTTGAACAAGACATCTGATTTTCCAATTGAAACGAGCGCGATAAAGAATCCGACGGCAAAGGCGAGTGCAAAGAGCGCTACGGCCACCATCATGAATCCTGATTTTTTCTCAGGCATCGCGCCGCCCCCCGGAAGGTTTTCTTGCGAACAGTACATCAAGGAGTAGGAGGGCCAGTCCGCTCGCGCCAGTAAGAATGGCTGCCGTCATTAGCCGCGGAATTCTGAAACCGATCAGCGCGAACAGCGCATCCGCGGGACCCGATAGGTATAAAGAGAATAGGTACAGCGCGGCAATCGCTCCGCTCGGCGCCAGGAAGGCGCCTAACAAGGGCCTGCTCCTGGAGAGCCTGGTCAGGCCCCAGAAGCAGGCTGTAAAAAGCGCGAATGAGGCCAGCCCGGCCGAAAATTCCGGCCATGGCGCTCTTGCGACCTCGGTCATCCAAGATCCCGCGAGTCGACAGGATGGCGGCAGGGCTGATATGCTTCCCTCAGTAGGCAGATCGACGAATCGTATCAGCGCGGCGGAAGCAAATAACGTGAGGGCTGTCATTGGAATAAGGATGCCGTATCCCACAAGGCGGGACGTCATTGTACGGTTCAAAAGAAAAAATGTCATGAACGAGGCTACTATGACCGCGATTGGAACCGTGGCCGCGCAAATTCCGTAGAGAGTCTCTATTAGGTGATCAGTGCCCTGTTCAATCAAAGCGTCAGTCAGCAAAACGACGGATATGCAGAGTATTGAAATAATGAAGGCCTTGAGGAATCTGAATGACGATGCTACAAAATTTTTCACCGATAAAAATGTAGCATGCGCTATTACGCTTGACAAGCTGAATGGAGCGATTCCGCGCTTCATACGAGTATATACACAGGTTGTCCACAAGAGCTCGACAAAAATGGTTGCACTCTTTTTCGAGCTTTTGGAGCTTCACCTAGACACCGCTTTAGCTAATTCGTTATTGAAATGCATAAGTATAATTAGGATATATACTTATTATTGTCATTGTTTGATGCATGAAATTTGATACAGCTCTGTACGCTTTAATATACGAGCGTTTTGGTTTATTAATTATTCGGCACAAACTTTGAACAGGTTATCCACAGGCTTGTTCCAAATCAGGCCCAGAAGCTTTGTCAAGTATTGAGACGATAGGCGCCGTGCAGGCAACGGAGCCCGTCAGCCAGCTCTCTGGCCCCAGCGGACCGTAATGCAGTGCGTAACCGCGCTATCCTCATATCGATTGAACGCCCAGACTGAGGCGCTATTCCTATCAATGAAGCGATCGCTACTTTAGGCACAGGACGACCGCAGTTGTCGGCTAGAAGCATCAGAATGCTGTAGGCATCATCGCTTAGCGCGATTTCAGCCATTGGACCAATGAGTCTGTGGCCTGCAATTTTGATTCCTGCCTGGAAAAACGTAAGGCATCTGCTGGTATGGCTTGATATGCGTGCGTACAGCTCAGACTCGGTCCAGGGTACCCGTATGAAATCAGAGCAGCCGGACTCAAAACACGGTTCAGCCAGCTCGGCGGGGCCGCTGGCGACAAGGGGCAGGTATCTCGAACGGGGAGGCGCTGAAAGGAATTTCAGGGCCGGAATGACGAGTGCATCGAAATGATGTTGTTCCAGGGCCTCGGAGAGCGCGGTGCAAAAGAAAAGGGAGAACGGCCTGCCGTCCTCCCTTGCTGCGATCGATGCTGCGTATTCCTCTTCGTTACCTACGAAGAGAAGCCTCACGTCAGGCTTGTCCGGTAGATTCTGTTCCGCCTGAGCCTATCATCTTACGCTTGAGCTCCTCGAGGAGGAGGTCCGCACCCGCTCCACCTGATGATTCAAGTTTGGCGAATTCCTTGTCTAAAGAAGCAGTTTGTGACAGGTCTGCCAGTTCGACCTGCGCATCGGCGCGGGCTTCCAGTTCGTCAACCTTCTTGGCCATGCGGTCAAAGGTCTCGAAGGCGCTCGTGTTGCCGGAAACGCTGGCAAGCGTCTTCTGGATCTTTTCCTGAGCCTCGGCGCGCTTGGCGCGGGCTATGAGTATGTTCTTCTTGCGCGAGGCCTCGTCGATCTTGTTCTGGAGCTGCCTGAGGGTATCCTTGAGTTTTTCAACCGAGGCTTTCTGAGCCTCCCACTGAGGCTTGAGCTGGAGGTAGTAGGTTTCCGCTTCCTGCTTGCGGACCAGGGCTTCCTTGGCCAGATCGTCGCGGCTCGCCTTGACGGCGATCACGGCCTTGCGCTCCCAGTCCTCTGAAAGGCGCTTCTGCTCAATCAGTTCGCGTTCCAGCTTCTTTTCGTCGGCTATCGCCATCGCGACGGCTTTCTTTGACTCTATCATCTGCTGGTTCATATCGATGACCAGCTGGTTGAGCATTTTTTCCGGATTTTCGGCTTTGTTGATCATGTCGTTGATATTTGACGATATGACCGTCTTCATCCTGTCGAATATTCCCATGGTCGTAAGCCTCCTGAAGATCAGCCCCGGAACGCGCCGAGGACACCATAATGCCTGGACAGCGCCAAGCCGATGGAATCGAGAGCCGCTTCGAATTCCGGTTTATCCATTGTCCCGTATTCGAGCGTGTCGATGAGTACTATGTCGTCGCCGTCGAGCCCGTAAGCCCCATGGACCATATCCGTGCCGTTCAGCCTGAGGAGCTTCTCGAAGAGCTCATCCCGCTTGGCGGTAGGAACAGGCATTACCTTGGCGCGCATGAGGACGATGGGCTCGTCCAGCGTTATTGTAATGCCTGGCAGGCCTTTAGCCTGATCGTCGATGAAAAAGGCCGTTGGCGTGACTTCCTGATATGAAACATCCAGGTCCATCAGATAGGATTCTACCTTGGTCATGCCTGCCATTGGATCCTCCTCAAGAAAGGCATGGGACAATCCGGGTGATTACCGGTTTTATCCCAGGAAGACTTGGCCTGAATTGTCTATGGCCAAAATTGTTTTACACTCGGAACAGCGGAACCGTCCCGGTTTCGCGGCCTTGAGCTTCTTTGTGCATATGGGGCACGAAAAAATCTTGGGGAACATTGACTGAGCGCTGGTCTGGGACCCCTGATGGAAGTAGGCGATCGCCTCTTCGAGGTTGTCCTTTATATTGAAGAATTGCGAAAAACCCAGGAGCTGGAAAACTTCGTAGACTTTGGGCTGTATCTCGAGTAGCACAATATCGCCAGAGCGTGGCTTTACGGCTTTGAGGAACGCCGTGAAGGATCCGATACCTGTCGATGAGACGTAGTTAAGGCCGCCACAGTTGAATATGAGACGTGAAAATCCTGCATCAATAGCCTTGCCGACTCGTTTTTGAAAGAAATTTGAATTGTATGTATCGATATAGCCTGTAAGGAACAGAGCCAGGCATGTATCATCGATTTTCTGGAGCCGTATTTTTAGGCTATCGTCCTTTTCATCGTCGAAACCAAGAACGATATCATTATTTGGCATGGTACTCCTCTTCCATCGTGAGGTCGTTTCAAAAGCTGTCGGTCAATTCTATGACGATCATAGAGTGTCGTCAATGACTTGTCAAATTGATACTGACCCTGATCGGTACTCTATATGAAAAAAAATAACCGTTCGACATAATTTTCGGTTATTACGGTCGCATTTATTAGGCTGAAAATCCAATGCTTCCTGATCACAACGAATACAGGCCCCTGTCCGCCACGATGATGGAGCCATTGGCAAGATCCATACCGCCTGAAACCATATACCGGACCAAAGCCGCTATCTCGGATTCCGGGATGAGGCCTCCACGCGGCGAGGCGGCAGAAAGCCTGATTTTTGTCTGATCATCGAGATACTCCGTGTCCACAAATCCGGGACATAGCACCGCGCATGATACGCCGCGTCCGCCGAATTCGACCGCGATTGACTTGGCGAGTACGCCGAGTCCGGTTTTTGCGGCTGCATAGGCTGCGTTGGCCTTGAAAACCCGTACCGCATCTGTCCTCGTCCCCCCGAAAAGCAGGATGCGACCCAGCCCCCTGGCAGCCATTGCCTTGGCTGCTTCGGTGGCTATCATGCCGGGCAAGGCGAGACCGGCGTAGGCCGTCAGCCGCCAGTCATCGGGAGTAGTTTCTGAAAGCGGTTTGTAGACGAAGGGACCGTAGGCCATGACTACGATATCGCTCGCCCGCGCCGCGTCAAAAAGGGCGGAGGGGACTTCTCCGCCGGACAGATCCGCGCATAACGTCGAAACCGCTACGCCGTTTGCGCGGAGCAGAACCGCTTTGGCCGCGGTTTTTTCGGGGTTCCGGCCGTGTATGACGAGGCTCGCCCCGCCGCCGGCCAGAGCCTCGGCTACGGCGTAGCCTATGCCGCCGGTCGAACCAACGATGAGCGCCTTCAATCCGGAAAGGGTAGCCCGCGCGGGCCTGTCAGTATTGTTCGTCATTGCGTCATCTACTATAGTCGCCTCGTCAATCCGCGTAAACAGCGGAAGTGGGCAGCATCAGCAACGAGGAGCGCCGCATGGATAACGAGTCAGGACTTCAGGGCATCGCCATAGCGCTCTGTCGGGTCGAGGGTTCCATGAACGTAGGCGCCGCCTGCCGCGCCATGAAATCCATGGGTATCGCCCGGCTGATTCTGGCGGATTGCCCGGCCTACGACGAGGTGGAGGTGCGGACCCACGCGCTGCTTGCCTTTGATGTGTACGAAACGGCCGAACGCTATGCAACGCTCCGGGAGGCGCTGTCGGGGTTCGGCCTGGCGGCCGGTTTTACGCGGCGCGTCGGGCAAAGGCGCAAGGAAAACATGACGGTGGAGGCGTTTGCCGCGACGCTGGCGGAACGGGTGGGCGCGGCGACCGCGCTCGTTTTCGGCAATGAGCGGGACGGGCTGTCGGACGCTGAGTTGGCTCTTTGCGACGAGGCCGTGGGCATAGCGAGTTCAAGCCTGTTCCCGTCGCTGAATCTGTCGCACGCGGTACAGATAGCCTGCTGGGAACTCCGGAAAAGCCTGCGCCATGCTTCCTCTGCCGAGGGCAGAATGCCGGCGATCCGAGCCTCGACTGAGCGCGCCGCGCTGGAAATAGCCGACGCGCTCCAGGCGGCCGGATTCTACAAGATTGCAGGCCGGCCGGAGGCGGAAACCTTTCTTCGAAGCATCGCTGCCCGCGCGGCCCTTTCCGAGGCCGAACTGGAACGCTTTTCTTCACTCTTCATCAAGCTCGGGGCCTTATCCGCCAGTCGAGCTTGACCACGGGTCTAGACGATAGTAGGCTTGCCGCCGGGCCTATTTTCCGTGGCTCGATGGAGGACGACATGAAAAGAATGTTCAGTGCGGTGGCCTTGGCCTTCGCTTTCGTCACCGCGGCAGCCGCGCAGGGCGCGCCCATCGGTGACGCTACCTTCGTCGGCCGCATCGACCTGACGGTCGGCATAGCCCGGCTGGCGGAGATAGCCCGTACCGACGACTCCCGCGCGCTGTCGGCAATTTCCGGCGACGCCGCCCTGCTGCTGTTCGGTACTCTTTCGAAACCCTCCGTCGAGAGCGAAGAACCGTTTCACGCTGTCGTCGAATTTCTCGAAGGCGAGTGGATAGGAACATCGAAGATAGTGCTCCATCGTGTATTTCTCGTATTCAAAGGCGACAAGTACCGTGAATTCCTTGACGACGCGTCGGGCAAGCGTACTGTCGTGATAGCCCGCAACGCGACTATAGGCACGAGTAAGGACGGCGCTAAGGACGTGTATATGGACGTCGTCTCCGTGAGGCCTATTTTCTGATCAGAAGAGCGATAGCTGCCAGTTCTTACTGGCGCCAGCAATCTCGATATCGGCGGGCGTTATCTCGTCGCTGACGCCCGAAATGACGGTTGCCCTTCGAACGACGTTGCGTAGCTCCCTGACATTTCCCGGCCAGTCCCAGTCCATCAATTTTGAAACAGCCTTGCCTGTCAAATGCTTGCCCGGGCTGAATTCCGTTACAAACGCCTGGACCAGGGCGGGAATGTCCTGCTTGTGTTCGCGCAAGGCTGGCATCTCCAGCACGAGCGTGTCTATGCGATGCAGCAATTCAGGCCTGAAACGCTTGCGGTCACCGAACAACGGAGCGTTCGTGGCCGACAATAGCCGTATGTTGTACGCCACCTGGTCCACGGATCCTACGCGCGAACCAGAACTCGTTTCGAGGGTACGCAGGAACTTTGCCTGCACCGAAAGCGACAGTTCACCTATCTCGTCCAGGAATACGGTTCCTCCATGGGCCGACTCGAAGGTTCCTTTTTTCTCCACAGCATCGGTGTAGGCGCCTTTGACGGTTCCGAACAAGGTGCTTTCTGCGAGCGATTCCGGTAACGACGCGCAATCGACGGGGAGGAATTTTCCATGGCAACGTAGCGAAGCGCGGTGGATGGCTGTTGCCGCGAGTTCTTTTCCGGTGCCGCTCTCTCCAAGGATAAGTACGGGCGCGTCGCTTTTTGCGTAGAGCGCTATACGGTTTGCGACGTTTCTGAGCGCGGGGCAGTCGCCTATGAGTATTCGGTCGGCCAGTGCGAGTATCACGTCAGGCTTTCTGCGCCGTGGAACGATCGCTGGCGATTCAGCCGCCGATTCAGCGGCGGCAAGCCTGATAGCAGAGTACAGGGATTCAGCCCGGTACGGCTTTTCAAGGTAGTTGTAGGTCTCGGGCCAAGCTATGCGATAGGCGGCGGAATCCGATCGCGCAGAGCAGACGACACCCGCCTTGGGCTCTATTGACGCGGCAGTTCCCACGGGGTCGTGGATGCCCTCAATGAGGGTGCTTTCTATATCGAGGACAATGGCGATAGGCCTGCTGGCCATAGTCAGTCTTGACGCTTCCATGAGCGACGCGCAACTGAGGACCTCGTAACGATTGGCCAGCAAAGCTTCCATGGTTTTGCGGTCGTCGTCGTGCTGGTCAATTATCAGGACAGTCTTCATAGCCTTCAAAGCTTTATCCGTTGGGAAATCCTGTCAATGATCTGTAAGTGATTATCGCCGGCGTTTGCTTGTTGGCGTCCTGCAATGGACAGTTGCGCGTTGGCCTTCAATCAAGTACTGTATGATTGGTGTTCGCTCGATTCTGATTGACATGGAGAGGCGCGATGGCAGGCAATGAGCTGGTCGTAGATGTAGCAAAGATAAAGAAGGCTGCGCATAGCGCAATACCTTTGACGATAACAACGTATACGCTTCCGCATGAAATAGAAGTGTATATTGAAGAAGTCCTCGAGGTGTTCCTCGGCGAGCTCGGGCAGGCCAGGATCAAGGACTATCTGGTATATTGCCTCAGGGAACTGGCTGTCAACGCGAAGAAGGCCAATACCAAGCGCGTTTACTTTGAATCGAAGGGCCTTGATCTAAAGGATGCCGCCGAATACGAAGAAGGCATGCGCTCCTTTAAGGCGGATACCATGGAGAACATCTCCTACTATCTGCAGAAGCAGAAAGAAAAGCAGTACTACATCAAGATCATCTTCCAGGCCCGGGGTTCCAATGTCGTGCTTGAAGTACGGAATAATGCGGAACTGACCCGCACGGAGTACCTTAGGATACAGGACAAGCTCGCGCATTCCAGGAAGTATGAAACTCTTGAAGAAGCCATGTCGCAGATACTCGACGCGTCGGAAGGCGCCGGGCTCGGTTTGGTCATTCTTGTGCTGATGCTCAAGAAGATGAGCCTGGACGAGGAATGCTTCGACATACATACCGACAACGGCGAGACGGTCGCCCGTATAACCGTTCCTGTAGCGGCGGCCAAGATCGAGAGCCTGTCGTCTCTGACCGACGAGCTTGTCAGACAGATAACGAGCCTTCCGCATTTCCCCGAGAACATCAACACCATTCAGCGGCTTATAGCCGATCCTAAGAGCGAAATGGTCGACATAGCCAGGAACATCTCCACTGATCCGTCTATGACCGCCGATCTTCTAAAGCTAGTCAATTCGGCTCAGTTCATGTTGCCCCGCCGCGTGGACAACATTGTCGACGCGGTCAAGCTGGTCGGACTTCGCGGCATAAAGAATCTGCTGTTCTCGTACGGCTCGCAGAAGATACTCGCCGACCAGCGAGGCGTCGACCAGCGCTCGCTTTGGGATCACAGCTATCGTTGCGCGTACTACTCGTACAACCTGGCTAAGAACTTCAAGCCTGGCAACAGGGCGCTTCAGGACGATGCCTACGTTGGCGGTATGCTCCACGACATGGGCAAGATAATCTTCTCCTCGGTGCATCCCGAGTTGCTCGATCACATCAAGGTATTCTGCGATGCCAAGGGCATAGAGAAATCTACCTTCGAGGATCTGGCCGGAGGCATGAACCATTCGGAGATAGGCGCCCGCGTGGCCGAGAAATGGAACTTTCCCGAGTCGCTCGTCGCGGCTATCCGGTTCCACCACGAGCCTTCGCTAATGACGACCGATTTCAAGGACGTTGTGTTCACCGTCTACCTGGCCAACGTATTCTGCGAATACGAACTCGGAGGCATGTCATACGATCAGATCGACAAGGGCGTGCTTCAGGACTTCGGTTTCCTGAGCGATAAGCAATTCGGCAAGACCGTGGACCAATTTGTCGAAGGCTTCAGGCTGGAGTCGATAAAACAGCGCGAAACGGCCTCGACGAAGAAGGACGCCGCGGCGGCAAAGCGCTAGCCGGAGATCTTTCTGTACGCTTCGAGGAATTCCATGAAGTACTGCTGGACGCCTCCGAAATAGTCTTTTTCGAGGACGGCGCCCGGCTTGGTGATGTACCGGTAATGCCAGCTTTCCCATATGTAGCCGGTGGATTCCTCTAGGCCCGCGGGAAAAGAGAGCGAGAAACCGAAGCGCCAGCCGTGGGCAGCCATCCAGGCGCCCGCTTTAGAGGATGCGAACGCGTCGTCGATGGGGTCGAAGTCGACGGCAGTGCCGAGTTGGTGTTGGGAGGTTCCCGGCCTCGCCGAGAACCGCGAGGCTTCAGCCTCGCCGTGGGATGCGACATAGCGCTTGAAAAGACCGTCCTGGTACTCGTACGAGCGATATGACGACGCGAATACCAGTTCGACGCCGTCAGCCCCGGCCGCTGCATTCATTGCAAGCACCGCGTCCATGACAGCCTGCCTGAGTCTCAGGTCTTTTCTTGTCGTCGCAAGCGGATAGCCGTTTAGCGACACCAGATCGCCGGGTTCGTAGCCCGAAGGCAACGCGTTTTTCTTGTCCACGAGCATGAGGAGGTCTCCGGCCGCGGCTGACTCAGTCATGGCCGCGGTCAGGAGTTCGAAAAAGGCCTCGGGTTTCGCGCGTATCATAGCCTCACTGTTCACTGCCGTGACAGATGGAAGAGTACTGAGCGCCGTTATAACCGCGGCGAGACGGGGATCTTCAGGCGGAGGCACAATTTTGGTCACTTCTGCAGCTCTGGCGCTACACGACCCAAGTAATAGAGTCGCGACGATGATTGTTGACGTGACGTATCGATGCATATGCACCGACTCTACTCATTCAGGCCAACGAAGGCAAGACGCGGTGCGCCGGAGTAGCCTTCACAACGCCGTATCCGCAAGGTATAGTGCTGGTAGCTAAAAACCACAGTACGGCTCGGGCCGAAACTGTGCTGAGAACTATCGAAATAACGGGATTGTATATGGATAAAGACTCTACGGTGATGAACGGACGGATCGGGGCCACTCTGGCGGGGCCAGGTTTCCGCAATGCCGCGGCGACACTCGATGCCGCTTTGGCGCTTGGGGGCGCCGTGGCGAGCGTGCGGCTGGGTTCGGGACGCGATTCGGTGTTCATGGCGGCGATCGCGGCCAGGCTCGACGCAGAACCGGGACTGAAAGTGCTCGTAATAGCGCCAGGCGACCGGGATGTTGCCGGCCTCAAGGCCGCCTTCGACGCTACGGGCGGCAAGGTCGGGCTTTCATGTTCGACGATAGGCCGTGATGGTCAGGCCGGAGATTCGTCAGCGACCATCGGTTCGCTTGACGCCGTCGCGTCCTGTGCCGCCGCGGGTTCGCTGGATCCGCGAGCCTTCGGGCTGGTGGCGCTCAGTGACCTGGACTCCATGGCGGACGTCGCGAATGCGGCCATGCTCCGCCACGCTCTCGGTCCAGCCTCGTCGAAGCGGCGTCTCGTCGCCTTCTCGTCGGAACTTACGCCCGCGTATCGCTCTATCGCACGCGACCTGGGCGGCGCTGTCACGGAGCTGGAACTGGAGGCCGAAGGCGAACGCGCCAAGAATGTGCCGACGGCAACGTATTCGGTTTCAGCCGAGGACAAGCCCCGGTTGATGCTCGGGCTTCTGGCCTCAGGCGTGGCAAAGCCCGTTGTTGTATTCTGTGACTTGCGCGACACCGCGGAGGTCGCGGCCAAGCAGCTGCGCTCTCGGGGCATCCGCACCGAATATGTGCTGGGCAACCTGCCGCGGAAACGCGCCGTACTCGACTCGGTAAAGGCTGGCGAATACGATGTCCTCATTCTGACGGATGAGGGAGCCTCAGGCCTGCCTGGTTCGTGGGCCTCGGTGCTCGTCAACTGGGACCTTCCTCTTGAAGGCGAACCTTACTTGGCAAGGCTCGACCATCTTGACGTAACCATTGAAGGCGCGCGCGTCTATAATTTTGCCTGCGATCGTTACTCCTACGGCCTGCCCGCGATCGAACGAGTGTTGGGCACGCGATTGCAGCCCGTACAGGCGCCTGCATCGCTTATGGTTGCCGAGAGTTCCGGCCGCGCAGAAAATTCCGGTCGCAACGAGATAAGCGCCCGGACCGAAGGCAATGGTCGCGCCGGGCGTGATTCTACGACAAAACCGCAGCTCGATCGCGGCACCGACAGAAATCGTCCGGAGGACCGTCGCGACAGAGGCGGCCACGGTAATGACCGAAGCGGAGACCGCGGCGACAGAGGCGGCCAGTACGACGGCCGCAATGCCCGGGCCATCCAGGCAGACATTGCGGCAATAACCGGCGGCAAGCCTGCGGCCAAGGCTGTTTCTCCCGCGACAGCTGAAGCCACAACGGAGCCCGGCGACAAACCCGGCAAAAAACGCGGCCGCAAGGGGCGCTCGGCCTCGGCCACTCCACAGAAGCCCGCCTCGTCGGAAGCCTCTAAGCGCGTCGGGGATGCGGGGAGGCGCCGTGAGGGGGCTCAGCCGGCCCGGCAGGCTACCAAGCGGGCGAGAGCCGGAAGCGGACCGCGACTGACCGATCCCTATTCGGTAAGCATGGAAGAACGCCTTCGTTTGTATCGCGAACGGTACGCCGAAGGTCAGGGCTCGGGCAAACCGGC
>CAZNCK010000046.1:0-4908 GCA_964571545.1 uncultured Treponemataceae bacterium
CCTATTTCTCCATGGAATACGGTATGGATTCGTCTCTGCCCATCTATTCCGGCGGCCTGGGCATACTGTCAGGCGATCACATGAAGACCAGCTCCGACCTCGGGTTGCCACTCGTCGGCGTTGGCCTTTTATACCGGCAGGGCTACTTCAGGCAGTACCTGAACGCGGACGGCTACCAGCAAGAAGAGTATCCCGAGAACGACTGGTACAACATGCCTGTACGCCGCTGCGAGACGGACAAGGGTGAACCGGTCAAGATTACCGTCGAGATGGCCAGTGAGCAGATCGTCGCGCAGGTCTGGGAAGTCAAGGTTGGCCGTTCGTCGCTGTACCTCCTCGACACCAACATAGAAGAGAACGTGCCGCACAACCGGATAATCACCGCGACGCTGTACGGCGGCGACAAAGAAGTCCGCATCCGCCAGGAGATACTGCTGGGCATAGGCGGCATTCGCGCGCTCAAGGCCGTGGGCATCAACCCGGTGGTCGCGCACATGAACGAGGGCCACGCCGCCTTCCTCAGCCTGGAGCGCATCCGCGAGGTGATGAACGACAAGGGCCTGTCATTCGGGCAGGCCGCGCAGGCGCTGTGGGCTACCAACATCTTCACGACGCATACGCCGGTGCCAGCCGGAAACGAGCGCTTCGGCATAGACCTGATGGAGAAATATTTCCGTAGCTGGATAGCTCAGCTCGGCATAGACTGGAAGACCTTCCTTTCACTCGGCCGAGAGCGCCCGAACGACGATACCGAACCGTTCTGCATGACGGTGCTGGCCCTCAAGCTGTCGGCTTACGCCAACGGTGTCTCCGAGTTGCATGGCCACGTTTCCCGCGACATGTGGAAGGCCATCTGGCCGGGACTACCGACCGACGAGGTGCCAATAGGCTACATAACCAACGGCGTGCATCCGCGCACCTGGATACCCTACACCCTGCTCGATGTGCTTGACCGCTACTTCGGGCCGCGTTTCTCCGAGGAACCCACCCACCTGGACACCTGGGACCGCATCGACAGGATCAGCGACGACGAACTGTGGCGCACCCACGAACGCCGCCGCGAACGTCTCGTCGTCTTTGCCCGCGACAGACTCAAGAAGCAGATGCGCCGCATGGGCGTTTCAGAGAAGGGGCTGGCGCATGCCGACGACGCATTGTCGCCCGCGGCGCTGACCATCAGCTTTGCGCGTCGCTTCGCGACCTACAAGCGCGGCAACCTGCTCCTTTCCGATCCCGACCGGCTGCTCCGCCTGCTGACCGACAAGGACCGGCCGCTGCAGATCATCTTCGCCGGCAAGGCCCATCCGCACGATATGCCAGGCAAGGAAATCATCAAGGAACTCGTCCATTTTTCGCGCCGTGACGACGTGGCAGGCCGCATCGTCTTCCTTGAAGATTACGACATGACGATGGCACGCTACATGACGAGCGGCTCCGACGTCTGGCTCAACACGCCGCGACGCCCGCTGGAGGCGTCAGGCACGAGCGGCATGAAGGCCGGCATGAACGGCGTGCTCAATTGCTCGGTGCTGGACGGCTGGTGGGCCGAGGCCTACACACCCGAATGCGGCTGGGCGATAGGCAAGGGCGAAGAGTACACTGACACCGAACTCCAGGACGAGATAGAGTCAAAGGCCCTCTACGATCTGCTGGAGCGCGAGATCATCCCGACCTTCTACGAGCGAGGCCGCGACGGCCTACCTCGTGATTGGATAAAGATGATGAAGGCCTCTATTCACGATGTGGGCAAGGATTTCTGCTTCCATCGCACACTGATGGAGTACACCGACAGGTATTACCAGCCCGCGCTCGAGAATGCCCGGAAGCTCAAGGTAGAAGGCTATGCCAAGGCGCAGTCCGCCGCCGACTACCTGGATCTGGCCCGCCGCGAATGGAGCCATGTGGCCGTGGAGGACGTAAGCTCCAATGCCAAGCCGGTCATGGAACGCGGCGACAAAGTACGCGTTGAGGCCCGCGTCAAACTGGGCGCCCTCGATCCGGCCCAGGCGCTCGTAGAACTGTACCACGGCCCCGTGTCCAGCACCGGCGATATCTACCAGCCGGTCCGCGTGGCGATGACGGCTGGAGCGTCGCAGGGCGGGGCCTATGACTATGCGGTCGAGGTAGTCTGCGAGACCACCGGTCAGCACGGCTACTCGGTGCGCGTACTGCCCCGGCATGAAGCGCTGGTTCATCCGTTTATACCGGGCCTGGTTCGCTGGGCGTAAGTTTTTGGATCAGATTTCAAGCATCTGGGGCGAGCGGCTGGACCGCTCGTCCCCCTTGCCCGAATACCCCCGTCCGGATTTGGTCCGCGCCGGTTGGCTGTCGCTCAACGGTCCCTGGGACTATGCGGTCCGGCCGTCCGGGGCGGGGGCGCTGTCCCGTGAACCCGCACCCGCGCAATACGATGGACAGATCGTCGTGCCGTTTGCCGTGGAATGCGCGCTGTCCGGCGTGCAGAAGCCGCTCCAGCCCGACGAGACGCTGTGGTATCGCCGGAGCGTACGCGTGCCGACTACCTGGGCCGGGCACCGGATCATCATACATTTCGAAGCCGTGGATTATCTGGCGGCAGTTTTTGTTGACGGTATCTTGTTGGGAACGCATCGCGGCGGGTACCTGCCGTTCTGCTTCGAGCTGCCGTCTTCGCACGGCGGCCGTGATGCCTTAGAGCTTGTCGTCGCGGTGCGCGACCCGAGCGATGCGGGCTTGCAGCAACGCGGAAAACAGGCGCTGCGTCCCGCGGGAATCCTCTACACGCCTACGAGCGGCATCTGGCAGACGGTCTGGCTGGAGCCGTTGCCGGCGGAAAACGCCATAACCGGCTTGCTAACCGAGATGCGCGGCGATCCGGTTGGCGTTTCCGTAACGGTGGATTGCGAGCGGGCGGCTGCTGTGAGGCTGACGGTCAGCCTGCCCGGCGGCGGAAGTCTGGTCGCGTACGGCCGCTCCGGCTTTCCCGTGGAACTGTCCATACCCGAGCCGCGCCTCTGGTCTCCCGCTGACCCCTACCTGTATGGCTTTCGGGCGGAGCTTCTGGATGATACCCCGGCGGACGTCACCGATGCCGGAGCTACCGCCGTCATCGATGCTGTGGACTCGTACTTTGCCCTGCGTACCGTGGACCTTGGCCCGATACCCGGCGCGGCCCCCGAAACGCCGTCGGCGATACGGCTCAACGGCGAACCGGTATTCCTGAACGCGCCGCTGGACCAGGGGTACTGGCCCGAGAGCGGCATGACGCCGCCGGCCGACGAGGCGCTTGTTTTCGACATCCAGGCGATGCGGGCCTTGGGCTTCAACGGCCTCCGCAAGCATGTAAAGGTGGAGTCCAGGCGATTTTACTGGCACGCTGACAGGCTAGGCATGCTGGTCATCCAGGACGCCGTTTCCGGAGGGCTGAACCGGGCGGCCGGAAACGCGAAGATAGCGGCTGCGATGATGCTGGGCATCAACCTGGGCGATGTCTCGCGACCTGCCTTGCATCTTGCGGGCCGTGGCAGCAAGGCCGAGCGCGACGAATTCGAGGCGGACCTGACGGGCATGGTCGAACTGCTACGCAATCATCCTTCCATCATCATGTGGACCGTCTTTAACGAGTCCTGGGGCCAATTTGAATCGAAGCGCGTCGTCGGCAACCTTCGCGGATTCGATCCGAATCGCCTCGTGGACGCTGTCTCCGGCTGGCACGACCAGGGCGGCGGCGATTTCAGGAGCCGGCACACGTATATCGTAAGACTCCGCAAGCCGCCCCGCCGCGACAGGCGCCCGTACTTCGTCTCGGAGTACGGCGGCTACAATCTCGCGGTGCCTGGGCATATGTGGGACGAGACCGGTCGCTTCGGCTACAGGTTCTACGAAGACAAACCAGCACTTGGGGCGGGCTTTTCGCGCCTCATGCGCGCCCAGTTGATACCCCTAGTCCGGCGCGGACTCCGCGCCGCGGTCTATACTCAGGTGTCGGATGTTGAAATAGAGAGCAACGGCTTCTATACCTATGATCGCAAGGTGCTCAAATTCGACGCCGCGACTGTGAGCGCACTGAATGACGAACTGTACACCGCCTTCACCGCACTCAGCGGAAAGACGGATCCATGAGCATCAATCCCGCGGCCAGAAGCGGTGCGACCATCAACACAGCGAGGGCCAGAGCCGTGGAGAGGTAGGCTCGGTCGACCCTGCCTGTACGGGCCGGGATAAGGGCAAAACGCTTCGTGGAAGGACCCTCTGTAGCGATGAAGGCTAGCGCCGAACCCGAACGGATGACGATGGTTGCGGCTGCTACCACGAGCGGCACCACAGGAGCTGCTTTTTGCTGCAGCGAGAGTACGGCGAGCACCAGGAACGCAAGCATGCTCCAGACCGCATCCCGATTTCTGTCCACCGCGGCAACCAGGGGCCTTGCCGACCAGACCTCCTGGAAGTGCCAGCCGGAGCTAACCCTGGGGCCCCGGTTCCCGCGGCGCGCCGCATCTTCAGCGAACGCTGCCAGGGCGGCGAAGGCAAGTGCCGCGGCAGCCGCGGCCAATGCCGTCAAGCCGGATCCAGATGCAAGAGGCATATCGAGTCTGGCCTCCCCGGCCACCAACACCGCCAGCTTGGATTTGTACAGTGTGACGAAAATTCCGTTTCCACTGACTACGGGAGCAGGATTGGCGAGTGCGGATGCGAGGAGTACCAGAGCGAGAGCCACACTTCTACCCTGACCCTGTTGTGTCCGGCTGCTTCTCGGGGCGAGGCCTCCGAATGCGCCAGCCAGCGAGCGTATACCCAAAGCCAGTGACGCTGTCATGAGCGGGTACCAGAGCGCGGTCTTCAGGTAATCCTGGAGTGACCAGGCTACGATCGGCAGGGCGGCAATCATGGGGAGCAGCGATGCCAGGATCACGATAGGCAAGGCGGTAA
>CAZNCK010000046.1:4918-26421 GCA_964571545.1 uncultured Treponemataceae bacterium
CGCAGGTTCAAGGGATGCGAGGGCCAGCCTGTCGGATTTGCGTACTGGTAACGAGGCCAGCCTCCAGGCGACATTCAGCCTGCCGCGTGAAAATATCAGCACCGCGACGAGGGGCACGCACCCCGCCATCGTCAGGAGCACGGTGAGTCCGTATGCGTCTTCGCGGGATATTATAGGCCTGAGGGTTACCAGGACGTTGTAGGTATTCGCCATGGTCCTGATGATGGCAAATCCAGTGAGGTAGGCCGTGATGCCGCGCAGGGCACCAGCAGGCTTGTTCCTGGACCTCAGCGCATCGTCAGCCTTGCGCAGGCTGGAGAGGGCTATTCTCAGGCCAGCCACGGCAAGGCTCCGGCGGAATCAAGGGCTTGCGTTGTTTGCGGCGGTAGCTGTTCTATACGTCCACCTGAGGCCTTGCCGCCACGCACGAGCAGATAGTGATCAGCCGCGCTCCTCGTGATGCCATCGTCATGGCAGGAAAAGACAACGACTCGGCCACGCTGTGCAAGGAGCCTCAGAATGGTGGCAAGGGTAGCGGCCCGCTCGGCATCGAGGCCGGAGAAGGGTTCGTCCATCAGCACGATTCCAGGTTCGCCCAGCAGGGCGAGCGCCAGAGCCAGCCGCTTCCGGTTGCCCCGAGAAGCCTCGTCCGCGCTCCGTGTCGTGCGCATTGCTTCTTCCAGACTGAAAAGCCGGATGAGGTGGGCTGTGCGTTCCGCCAGTTCGCGGGGCAGAAGGCTCGAGAAGGCTCCACAGAGTCTGAAATGCCCTTCTATGGAGAGACCTTCCACCAGCGCATCATCGTCGGGAACCGCCCCGACCAGCCGTTTCCAAGTTTCCGCGGAGGTATCGACGGTTTCGCCTTTCCACGTGATCGATCCAGAGTCCGGCCTGAGTTCTCCCCAGAGGAGCCTGAGCAGGGTGGACTTGCCCGAGCCGTTTGGACCGACAATCGCGGTGACTGTACCCGGCTGCAAAGAAGCGTCCAGGTCGACGAGTACGTTCCGGATTCCGTAGCGTTTAGAAATCCCGTTGAGTTCAAGCATGGTCACGAGTGTGGCTTTTACATGCTGGCCGGTCAAGCGCCGGTCAGGCGTTCCAGAAAGCTTCCAAGGCCTAGGACTATAAAACCAGCCGGCAAGCAGCGCTCGCCGCCGTCTGGAACGATGATATATCGGCTAGCATCCGCGCCGCTCGCGGTCTTTGCGGCATACGATACCGACCGCTCCACAGAGGCGGGCCGGAGTCGTCTAGCTGCCGCTGTGATGAAGGGGGTTCCGTCCCTGACCAAGACCAGTTCGAGTACCGCGCCGTCGGCACTTGCGTACCTGTACAGGGACGCACCAGGTGGCAGGGCTTCCCGCAGCTGTGCGGCGACGAAGCCCGTCCATGATGCCGCCGCCATCTGGGGTTTCAACGCCAGTTCGTCCGCCGAGCGGACTCCGAGTATCGCATGCAGGAGGCCTGAATCCCTGATGTACAGTACCGGCGATTTGATAGCCCGGTTTGCGCCGGGAAGCTTGCTGCCGGGGACAGACCCTACGGGGACTGCCCCTGGGGACAGAGCGGGTATCCGGAACAGTATTTCCGCCTTTTCCAGCAGGCCGAGGTAGCGGCTTATGGTCGGCCGCGACACGCCAAGCGCTCGCGCCGCGGCGTTCTCGTTGAAGGGCCGGCCGTTCTGCCCGGCGACCGCCTCGAGGAGGCTCGCAATCAGGGCTGGTTCACGGGGAAGACCCCAGGCGGCCAAGGTGCCGTGGGAAAGGTCTGCCATGTACGTCTCTAGCCAGGCGAAGGCCGCCTCGTCGCTGGCCGCCCCGAAGGCCTCTGGATAGCCGCCCCGCAGCCATAGCCGCCGCATTGACGCTCGACCCGCCTCGAATAGGCTCAGCGGCCCCATCTGAATCCTCGCGATTCGGCCGTCAGATCTGTCTCCCGGCGGCTCCGGCATGCCGAAAGGCCCCCCGACGAGTACGAAGCGTGGTAAACGAAGGTTGCTACCATTCCTGCTGTCAAGTCCGTCAACAGTACTTACCCACGAGAGGAGACTTGCGGCATCCGACTGTTCAGCGTTGTCGAGGATGATGGGCCGGGCCGCCGATTGGTTTCCCGGCGCAGCAAGGATGGCGCGTCCCTCGCGCAGCCGGGCGTCCACGAGCACGGCTCCTGAGGACGCGCTGGCCGCCAACTGCCTGGCCATCGTCGTTTTTCCGCAACGCGGAGGCCCTTCCACGAGTACGACGGCGTGGTCCGGGAGGAGTCCACTTATTATCCGTATGACGCTTCTATGTATCAAAGCCATATAGTGCAAATATAATATTTAAAATACGGTTATAAAAGTGTGTATGCATAAAATTGTCGCTTGCCTGTACCGGCGGCGACTCTATAATGAAATTGCTACAAAAGGGGGCATTGGTGAAAACTGGATCCAACCGGTACGACGTCTGTATCGTCGGCGCCGGCGTCTGCGGCGCCAACATAGCGCGCCGCCTGTCAGCCTATGAGCTCGACGTGGTCCTTGTCGACAAGGAAGCCGACGTCTCGTTCGGCACCTCCAAGGCCAATTCGGGCATCGTGCACGGCGGCTTCCACCACAACAAGAAGCACCTGAAGGCCCGCCTTGAGCTGCAAGGCGCGATGATGTTCGACAGGCTGCAGCAGGAGCTGGATTTCCCGTTCAGGCGTTGCGGCATCGTCGTCGCGGCCATGCATGAAGACGAGATGCGCGCCATAGAGCAGCTCTACATGCAAGGCGTGGACAATGGCGTTATAGGCATCGAGATGTGTTCGCGCGAACGGATGCTGGATCTGGAACCAAAGCTCAATCCCGACACGCTCGGCGGTCTCTGGGTTCCCGGCGGCGGCATCGTCGAGCCGTACCGCTTCGTGTTCGCCCTCGTGGAGAGCGCCCGCAAGAACGGCGTGGAAATATTGACCGGCTTCAAGGTCGAAGCCGCGGCGCGCGCCGGCGACGAGTGGACGGTCCGGGCGGCGGACGGCCGCTCCGTCAAGGCGCGCTATGTGGTCAATGCAGCGGGGCTATACGCCGATGACGTCTCTAGGGTGTTCGGCGCCGAGGATTTCCAGATAAAGCCGCGCAAGGGCGAATATTATCTGCTGGATCGCCTGACCAAGGCTAGGCCGGACCGCGTGATCTTCCCCGTGCCTACCAGCGTCTCCAAGGGCATGCTCGTCATACCCACGGTCGAGGGCACCGTACTCATAGGCCCTACAGCCGAGGCTACAGACGACAAGACAAACTTGGCTACCACTCGCGACCAGCTGGAGAAGATTCTGTCGTCGGCCCGCACCATGGTGCCGTCGATCTCCGAGTATGACGTCATAACGAGTTTTGCGGGGCTGCGCCCGACGCTCGACGAGGACTTCTACATAGCGCCGAGCGCGAAGGCGCCTGCCTTCATTCAGGTGGCTGGCATCCAGTCACCTGGACTGACCGCCAGTCCCGCGATAGGCGAGTACGTGAAGGACCTGCTCAAGAAGGAGGGCCTCCGGCTCAGTGAGAAGCCCGAGTACGATCCCTTCGTCGGCAAGCGCCCTCACGTTAAGGATCTGACCCCGTTCGAGGTGGACGCGTTGGCGAAGGCCGACCCGGCGTACGCCAACATGGTCTGTCGCTGCGAGAAGGTATCCGAGGCGGAGATAGTGCAGGCCATCAGGGCGGGGCACACTACGCTGGACGGCATCAAGTACTTTACCCGCGCGCAGATGGGCCGGTGCCAGGGCGGCTTCTGCACCTACAAGATCATCAAGATCATCATGCGCGAGACAGGCCTTACCTGGGACCAGATAACCAAGAACGGCGGCGAGAGTCGCGTCCTCAAGGATACGCTATGAAGGATCTCAACTTTGACTCAGTAGTCATAGGCGGCGGCGCGGCGGGCATGGCGGCGGCGCTGGAGCTGGATAAGGCCGGTTTCAGCTGCGCCATAGTCGAGCGCGAAGAGGCGCTGGGCGGCATACTGACGCAGTGCATCCACAACGGCTTCGGCCTCATCGAGTTCAACGAGGAGCTATCCGGCCCCGAGTTCGCCGAGAAGATAGAGGAACGGCTATCCGGCACCGGCATTCGCTCGTTCACCGGAGCCACCGTCATGGAGATGGACGTCTCCGCGGAACTCAAGACGCTGTATTGCTATTCGGGCGTGCATGGGGTGATACGCTTAAGCGCGCGCGTCGTCGTGCTGGCCATGGGCTGCCGCGAGCGCAACCGCGGCAATATCCGCATTCCCGGCGACAGGCCGGCCGGCGTCTACACCGCGGGCCTCGCCCAGCGCCTGGTCAACATAGAAGGCCTCGTGCCCGGCAAGGACGTGGTCATCATTGGTTCCGGCGACATAGGCCTCATCATGGCGCGCCGCATGAGCTGGGTTGGTTGCAAGGTCCATGCCGTCGTTGAGATACTGCCGTACCCGTCTGGTTTGACGCGCAACATCGTCCAGTGCCTGCACGATTTCGGCATACCGCTGTACCTCTCGCACCTGACTACCAACATAATCGGCAAGGATCGCGTCGAGGGCGTCGAGATTACGCCGATAGAGAACGGCGCCATGCAACACGATAAGGCCTTCACCATACCCTGCGATACCGTGTTGCTGTCCGTGGGTCTCGTGCCCGAGAACGAGCTGTCCAAGATGGCCGGCGTCGAACTCAACGCTATGACCAACGGTCCCAATGTCGATTCGATGCTGATGACCAACGTGCCCGGCATCTTCGCCTGCGGCAACGTGCTCCACGTGCACGACCTCGTGGACTACGTAGTGGAAGAGGCCAGGCGCGCCGGCGCTCATGCCGCCCGCTGGCTCAAGGGAGAGCGGCCCAGGGCCGAGGCCCGGGTCAAGGCCGGCCCGAACGTCCGCTACTCCGCGCCAGGACGCGTAGATCTGCACGCGACCAATAAGCTGTATATGAGGACGCTGATAGTCAAGAACGACGCCACCCTCGAGGTCAAGGTGAACAATCGTGTCGTAAAGAGCATAAAGAAGAACCACATCCAGCCGTCGGAAATGTTGGCACTCGAACTGGGACCCAAGGACCTGGAGACCGCCGTCGGCGCTCCCGAGCCAATAGTCGAAATTTGCATCACCTGATAATCGCGGACAAGGAGATCATCGTGAGCGAAGAACTGATATGCATCACCTGCCCGCTGGGCTGCCACTTGGCGGTGGACAAGCAGGCCGACGGTAGCCTTGTAGTAACGGGCAACCGCTGCCCGCGCGGGGTCAAGTACGCCAACGAGGAGCTACTCGCCCCCAAACGCGTTGTCAGCGCTACCGCGGCTCTAGCCGGCGGCGCTGCCTGCCTGGAGAACCGCGGCGGGCTTTGCGACGTCGTTCGCCTACCCGTCAGGAGCACCGCCGCCTATCCCAAGCCCGGCGTGCTCGAGCTTCTGGAAGCCATCTACGCGCTCCGCGTTCAGCTGCCTGTCAGGCGCGGCGATGTGCTCATCAAGGATTTCAAGGGTTCGGGCGTTGACGTCATAGCGACGAGATCGCTGAAATAGAGCTGGCGGGGGCGTAGCTATTTTGCCGATAGCATACGTAGCTGATATTTTTATCTGGCCGGATGGTTGCCGTTGCGGTGCAACCGTTTGGCCGCTTTTTTGTCTATTTAGCTGAAGCCCGGGTAGCCTGGGCAAACGGCATAGTACGGAGCGGAACAAGCATGGAAAACGGTTTTTCAGCGGCGTCAAAGGTCATTATTTCGATAATTCCAATAGTCGGTATAGTAATGGGCTGTGTGGTCGTATTCTTCTACATCTTGTGGACCCACCGCGAGCGCATGCTGATGATAGAGAAGGGCAGCTACTCGCCCGTTCCCGTAGACCTCGATACGTTCAGCTTGCTCTCAGGAATACTCCTGACGGCTGTCGGCGCGACGCTGACCGTCATGTTCGTCGCCGTGGCCTCCACCGGCTACGCGTTGCTCGGCGGGCTCATCCCGTTGTCGGTGGGCGTCGGTTTGTTGGCCTTCTTTACGTTGCGCGCCAAACACCGAGCTCGATGAGTTCAGGGGGACCTGAAGCAGCGGACGAAGACATAATCGCCAGGGTGCTGGATGGCGATACCGACGCGTTTTCCGCGTTGGTGCGTCGCTATCAACGTAGAATTCTGAGGCTTGGGTATGGATTCCTTAAAGATGTTGACGCGGCGGAGGATTTTGCCCAGGACGTATTCGTCAAGGCTTTCGTCGGGCTGGCCGGTTTCAAGGGCCGTTCCAGCTTTTCCACCTGGCTGACACGCATTGCCTATAATGCCGGCATCAATGCCAAGCGCAAGGCCGGGCGTTACGAGCCGCTGGAATCGGAGCCGATAGACGCCCGTGCGCTGTCGCCGGAAGATGCGCACATCCGCGCCGAGACCGCGACTGCGCTCAGGCAGGCTATGGCGGCCTTGCCTGAAAAATATGCGGTGTGCCTGGACCTGTATTTCAGGGAAGGCCTGAAGTACGAAGACATTGGTGTCGCGACCGGATTTCCGGTCAATACTATCAAGTCGCACGTTTTTAGGGCCAAGCGCGACTTGCGGAAGGCGCTTGGCGCCGGGGAGGGCTCGATATGACCTGCGACCGTTTTTTAACTCAGCTAGATGCGCTCGACAATGAATCTCTGCCAATCGATATGGCCAACCACGCACGCTCGTGCCGCGCCTGCGCCAACGAGTCAGCGGCCCTGAGAGCCGCCATCGGGCTTTATCGGCTTCCCGACCTTGCTGGTTCCTCAGACATCGCCCCCAGGGTCGCGGCGCTGTTGCCGTTCATGCCGGCGCCCCGACGCACCGTCTCGATGCGCGACTGGATCGTAACGGGGTTCGTCATCGTGTCATCGATGGTACTCGTGCCGCTACTCACTGAATTCCGCGCGCTCAAGGCCGTCTACGGCTCAGGTTTTACCCTGCCTGTGTTCCTCGCGCTCGGCAGCCTCGTCACCCTGTACAGCGGCTTGTTTGTCATGAGCCATCTCGATGATTTTTCCAGGCGGCTCAAGGCTTGGCAAATCAATCAGCATGGCAAGGCGGCGTGAAAACAGGTTGTCTGCAACTATAAAAAAGACGGGCCGAGGCCCGCCTTTTTTGTTGGATCAGACTAATCGCGCTCAGTCGCCTTCCTTTACTATCTCTATCTTGATGCCCTCGCTGGGCTCGTCTGATTGTTTTGGAGGCACCGTCACGCGGAGGATGCCGTTTTTGAAGACGGCCTTGACCGCTCCCTGGTCGAATTTCTCCGCGGGTACATAATATTTCTGCTTCTCGATGTCCTTGAGCTTGAGCCTGCGCTTGAAGTACCGCACGCCTTCCTCGGGTCCTGATTCCAGCCCCATACGCGCCGAGAACACCATGTAGTCTCCCTGAAAGGACAGGCTGATGTCCTTCTCGTCGAATCCGGAAAGCGCGAATTCGAACACCATGGACCGATTCTGGGTGAGTAAGATATTCATCGGCGGGTAGGAGAAACTAGGATACCAGTCTGAATTCTCGTCCTGGTCGACGCCGCCGAACCAGGGATGAGGTCCACCGTGCGGAACTCCGGGGCCGGTGGGGCCGCCGGGGCCGAAATTGTCTTTCATCTGGTCGCCGAAGGTCTTGGCGGCGTCGAAAATCTCGTCGAGCATCGAGCCGATGTCGACATACATGCGGTTGCCTTTCATGGTAGTTCCCCCGTCAGGCGGTATCATCTGCCCCTCCGTACGGAGCGGGCGCCGGCGGACCCAAGGGCGTTCGCCATGATCAAGCGGTTTAGCGCCGCCAGACCACAATGAAATGATACGAAGGGCCCTTGAAAAAGACAAGTCCGGATCTCCGCAACGGAAACCCGGACTCAGGCGCCGGCCTTGTGGTCGGCGCCAACTATGCTGTAACGTTATTTCTTGGGCGGGTAGAGGAGGGGGTAGTCCGTGACTTTGCCGGCCGCGGCCCAGTCTTCGGGGATGACCTTCCAGTTGTTGTCGCTCTTCACCTCGATGGCTCCTGACTGCTTCTCAAACCACTTGAGCATGTAGAAACGGAGGTCCTTGGTGGTGCTCGACGTGACGAGCTTGAGCTTCTGGAGATCGACAGCCGGGAGGCCGACGCCCTTGGTCAGGTGTCCGCCGCCGCCCGAACCACGGTAGGAGTTGATGGCCACAGAATAGGTCTTGGCCATGTCGAATGCCTTGCCGTCGGACATGGCGATGATCGTTACCCTGGAACCAATGGGCTTGGACACGTCTACCGTGTAGTTGAGCCCCGCGATGCTGTCATAGTTGTACGCGCGGGTGGTCGTGTCGTAGCTGTTGTAGCGTGCGTTGAAGACCGGTTTGCCTTCCTTGTCCATCATGAACGATATCAGGTGGTCGGCGGGGCCGGTCATCGTGGCGAACTGTCCGCCGTAGGTGAACTCCATGAACTTCTTTATCTGCTCGCCGGTCAGGTCCATCGTGTACATGAAGTTTTCGTACTTGTACAGGCTGAACATGTCACGGACCTTGATGGTGCCGTCGGCTGTGGTCGGAAGGTAGGCGGTGCTGTCGAGCGGGGCCGCGAAGGAGATCTGGGCGGGCTTGAGGCCCATGCTCGGATCGGCACAGAGCTCGAGCTGGATGCGATGGATCAGATCGACGAACGCCGAGTCGCCGAAGAGGGCCTCGTCACTGGTGATCTTGCCTACCATCTTGCCTATCGGGCGTTCAACCCAGGCCATCAACTCGGCCTTGGCGGGATCGAACTTTGCCAGGAAGGCAGGGTCGGCCGCGACGCCCTTGAGCGGAACGAGGGCGCCGCTTACTTTTTTGTTCCAGGACTTGGCTTTCTTGTCCCACTGCAGCTCGATGTCTACGACAGGAACCGCCGATGCGCCGGCCAGGCCGCCGAATATCGGGACGATCTTGCCGTTAGGATCCTTGACGTCCACGTTCTTGGCCTTGGTGGCGGGGTCATAGCCCTTGCCCTCCCAGCCGGCGTGGTCGTGGCCCACGAAGATGAAGTCGAAGCCGGCGACCCGTTCGACGACGAGCTGGCTGGCGCTCTCGTTTTTGGGCGTGTCAGCGGTCTGCCCGCCGTAAGTGTAGTCGACGCCCGCATGGAAGAGGCCCACGATGATGTCCGGCTTCTCGGTCTCCTGGATGATTGGTATCCAGCGCTTGGCGGTTTCGATCATGTCGAGGATTTCCATGCCTTCCCAGAAGGCCTTGGGCAGCTGCTCTGTGATTTTGGGCTCGGTCAGGCCTAGTACCGCTATCTTGACGCCCTGGCGGGTGACGATGGCGTAGGGCGGGAAGTAGGGCTCGGTCGTGCCTTCCTTGACGACGTTGGCGCAGATCATCGGAGCCTTGACTTCCTTTGTCAGCTTGTCGTAGACGGGGTGTCCGGCTTCTATGTCGTGGTTACCTATCGTGGCTACGTCATACTGGAGGAAGTTGAGCACCTCTCCCCAGATGTGCGGCACGTCGGTTTTCTGGAAGTTGTAATAATACACGGTCGGCTGGCCCTGAAGCACGTCGCCGTCGTCCATCAGGATGACTTCGCTGCCGGCGCGCTTCAGGGCTACGAGGGTGGCGACCTGCGCCATCGACGTATCCAGTGCCTTGCCGGTGATGAAATCATACGGGAAAATGGCGCCGTGGATATCGGTGGTTTCGATAAACGTGAGCTTGAGCGGCGTTTCGGCAAACTTGTCGAATGGATGCGCGCATGAGGCGATCGAGAAGACGATCGCCAACACGGCGAGCGCCGTAAGCAGCACTCTGAATGACTTTCGCATTGGTTCCTCCTGAACATTTTTCCTTCTACTGATGTGGAAGGGGTATCAAGTATATACCAGATGCAAGGTTCGCGGAAGAAAAAGATAGAAAAACATCAAATGCGGGCGGCCGCCAGCCACGAGGATATTGATGAAGCGACAACCCTGCGCTCTCGCTCTGATATGGCACGGCCGAAACGTACCGTTTTGGCTCCCGTTTCTAGGACTATGTCGCGCTCGTGCCTGCCGTTCTGCGAGACCGGTGAATTTTCAACCCCGCAAGACCCGAGATCTGAGAGTTGCCACGAGCGGACACGGGGCTTGCCTATGAAACGTTCCTCGAAGACCAGCCCTCCCTCTCGCGTAAAGCTTGCCGTTACCGCGCTCAGTGCTGGCTTTAGCAGCATCCTGACCAGAAATATGCCCACGGCCCAGAACGGCAGGGAGAACATCGCGAAGAATATGGGCGCGCCCATAGCCAGCGCCGAGAAGGTCCAGAATGCCACGAAACCTAGCCAGAACACCGCGAAGCCGCTCGAAAACCAGAACCCGGGGTTGCGGAAGCCGGTCCGCGGTATTCTTATGCTTAATAGTTCAGGGGTCGACGATAGGATTACCCGACTATCGCTGGGCAACGTCACGGTAGCCTCTCTGCGTTTTCCGTCGCGTTCCCGCGCATCGGCGGCGTTCCCGAAGGTGGGTTCAGGTACCTCGTCGCTGAAAGCATCCCTATCCTGCATGCTGGACTCAAGGCTTCCGACTAGTCGCTTCGCCAACGTTTCCAGAAATGTCTGCGCGCCGCTCGCTCCGGCAGTGCTTGCGGTTACCGTGGGAGTGCCGGGCAGGGGCGCCGTGCCGCGCAGTATCGCGGAGGCTTCCAGCGGCGGCAGGGCGCGCTTGGCTTCGTCAGGATCCAGATATGAGCGCAACACGTACTCGAGCCGCGGCGACAATTCCACTACGGCTCCCGGGTCGATACGCATGGCCGTTACCGGCAAGTCCGACGGATGCTTCCTCGTGATCAGGAAGGCCGCCGTCGCCGCCGCCGCGTACAGGTCCGATCGGATGGTAGCCCTGCCTGAGACCTGTTCGAGAGGCGCGTAGCCCGCTGTGCCTAGCATCGTCGAGGTATCGCGGTATGCCAGCCTTACCGCGTCCTGCACTCCCGAGAAATCTACCAGGGCAATGGATCCGTCAGGCCGCAGTATGACATTCTTTGGATTCACATCCCGGTGGATGATAGGCGGCCTGAGCGAGTGGAGGTATGCGAGCACCGATAGAATATCCGCGAACATCGTTTCAATTTCTGACTCGGAGAACCTACGGCCGCTCTCCGCTTCCGCGGCCAGGCTTCTGCCCGGCATGCGCTCCATTATGAGCGTAAACGCGTGGCCGCCATCTTCATCAAGCCTGAATGAATCTACATAACGCGGCACGGCGGGATGGTTCATGGCCTTGAGAGCGGCGGCCTCGTTCTCTATGCGTTCCAGGGATTTCCAATCGGGAGCCTCTCCAAGCGCCAGCGACTTGAGCACCAGCTCTGTACCGGGCGCAACGCGGGTGCAGGCCTCTCCGGCGATAGCCGCCCATGTCTCGCCGAATGGGCTTTTTCCGAGCCTCTCCTTTAGTACGTACGCTCCGTTTACCGTCTCGCCTTCCGTCATCGTCCATTTCCTTCCATTCGATCCAGTTCTGCCTGAGCCGCCGACCGCTCCGCCTCGAGCCCGAGTTCCGTACAGGTGTCGCGGAGATTAAACCAGGCGTCGTAGTAGTCGGGCCTGGCCCGGATCGCGCTGGCGAACGACTCCCGAGCTTCCTTGAAGAGGCCTGCGGAGAAAGAGGCTACGCCGATGTTGTTGTTGGCTTCAGGGTGATTTGGTTCCAGTTCCAGCGCGCGATTGTAACGCGCTTTCGCTTCTTCGGCTTTGCCGAGTTCGAAGAGCGCGAGGCCCAGGTTGCACAAGAGGTCGGCGTTTTCTCCGCCCAGGGCAAGCGCTTCTTCCAAGGCCTTGCGGGCATCCCGGGCGCGGCCGTCCCTGAGGCGCGCCAGGCCCAGGTTGAAGGCCAGATCCGCCGAATCCGGGTCTATCAGCCGCGCGGCCAGGAACGACCTGGCCGCCTCGTCATAGTGTCCGGCCTCAAGGAGTCTGACGCCTTTTTCTGCGAGCGTGCTTGCGTCTGCCATATACCAAGCATACTGCGTCGCAGTTGTTGCCGCTAGAAGCCGAGCAGGTTCGGCAGGTATATTCCGGCCGCCACGAGCGCGCCGGCGGGGAGAAGCGCGAGTACGATGGCGTCAACGATCCAGTTGGCTTTTTTTACTCCGGACAGCGCATTGGAAAGGAATATGACTACGACGCCCGCGATCAGGCTCATGGCATCATAGGACAAGAACGGCACGCGGTGGGCCAGGTCATAGAGCCAGCTCATGAATCCGATATCCAGCGCTATCGAAAAATAGAGGAAGCTCAGCGCGTAGCCCAGCAACACCGGTGTGTAGCGCTGGTCGGAGCCGAAGAATACCCTGAGGAAGAGGATGACATAGAAGTAAATGACCAGAGCAAGCGGCGAACCCCAGGCTCCTATGTTGGTTGTTATCAATGCCTGCAGCTGCGGCAGCTTGAACATGGTGAGCACCGGCGGCGCAAGGAGGGCAAAGGCCAGCCAGCCTACCGCATTGAATATCTTCTGCCGTAACCCGGTGGACTTAGGGGCCTTCTGCGCAGTCGTTCCAGTTGTTTGAGGCGTGACATTATTGGAATCACTCATAGGGTATCCTTTCCGCGGTGCCCTGGTTTCCCAATGGCGAATCCAGCCACCCGCCAGAACAATATACAACCCCCCGCCTAATCCGCAAAGTACCTCGACATGACAAGACAGGAAATTTGAACACAGAGCCACAGGGAAGATGAGTAATCAAGAGCAGGAAAATTTGCGCAGAGACACAGAGAAGACGAGGGGGAGAAGAGAGATTTTGAAGGAAAAAGAGTTTAGACTTCCTCTTTTCTTTCTACCTCATCTTCTCTGTGTCTCCTGTGCAAAACCGTATACCAGGCCGCCGACTTTATTGAAGCGACGGCCTGGTATACGTCAAGTTATTTTAGATACTTGGAGAAATCAGTGAGTTTCTTATAGTTTTCCGAGGTCTTGACCTTGGCGATGGCCGCATTGACCTTGTCAATGACGGTTTTGTCGACAACCTTGGAGAACATAAAGTACCGGAAATTACCGGCCGGCCAGTCTGAAATCTTGATGACCTTGAGAGAGGCCGCAGAGGCCGGATCATTCTCCATCAGGTATCCGGCTTCTTCGAGCCCCAGGATCATGTAGTCTGCGCGGCTACGTGCTACCATGGCTACGAGCGTGCCCTGCTCGCCAACGACTTTTTCGGTCTTGGGCTTTTCATCGGCTATAGCCTTGTCAGCGAAGGCGCCGTAGGAAAAACCATCGATTACTCCGAGCGTCAGCCCGCTCTTCATGAGTCCGGACATTGTGGTCTGAGCTCCGAGTACACCGGCTTTTTCCTTGTTCACTATAACGACATTGGGCAGGTCCTGGTACACGGGTTCACTGAAGCTGGCCCATTCCTCGCGCGCGGGATTCTTGAACCAGCCGAGGCCGACGGCGTAATCGCGATTCTTGAGGCTCGGTTCAACACGGGCAGAGGGCATCTCGACGAGTTTGTACGCTACCTTGGTCTCGTTGAGTACCAGTTTTGCGATTTCTGTCAGGAATCCTGTGGGGTTGCCGTCGGCAGCCTTGATATACAGGGGCGGTCGCGGGAAATAGTACACCTGCAACTCCTGTGCTGCCACTGATGAAACACCGCTGATCAGCAGCATTACCGCAACGAGTCTGGAAAGTCTTTTGATCACTGTATCCTCCCTTTATCGTAGACAGAAACGACAATCGTTTCTTTGTCTTTCTTTTGTAAGTGCCCTGAAGGCGGAAATACGGACTTTTGGGCGGATAGAGGCATGCGTTTTTCTATTCATTGTCAATCTTGAAACAGCCTGTTTCCCGGTCAAGTTCGCCAATGGAAGAACGGTTGCGTTGCGATAGTTCGTTGACCGCCTGCACCGCCTCATCGATTTCATGAATACCGAGCACCATCTCCGACATGCCGTCGTCGGCTATCTTGGACAGGTCACCCATCGTTTCAATCGCCTGCCGTATATCCTTGGCGGCCGCCGCGTTCGATTCCGCGCTAGAGTCGACAGTATCGGTGAGGAGGCTGACCTCGGCCAGCGAAGCGGAGAGTTCATGTTCCAGTGACTTTTCTTCCGATATAGACTCTTCGGTCCTAGTCGCTAGAGTTACTGCCGTCGCAACCAGTTCTGACATGGCCGTGAAACTCGTTTCCATATGGTGCGATGCTTCTACCATGCCGGACATTGCGTTTGATATGCTCCCGAGCGCTTCCGCGGTGTTTTTGGCTTGTATTGCGCTATCCTCGGCAAGACGGCGTATCTCATCGGCGACAACCGCAAAACCCTTGCCGGCCTCGCCTGCGTGCGCCGCCTCGATGGCCGCATTCATTGCCAGAAGATTTGTCTGTGAAGCGATGCGCCCGATTATCGCTGCTGTCTCGATCAGAGAGTCTGATTTTCCGGTGACGTCGGTTATGGCAGACGACGATGTCGCAAGGTCTGTTCTGCCGTCCTCGGCTGCCTGAGCTAATCGTTTGTAGGTATCCATGGCCGACCGTGCGTTCAATGCCATGGATTCACTTTGTTCGCCCATGCGCTTTAGTATCTCTTTTGCGCTGGAAACTGATGCAGCTTGCCCGGTAACCGACTTTCGTTGTTCTTTCGAGGCAACGTCTATGAAGGCGGACCGCTCCTTGACTTCGGCCACAAGTCGGTAGAGAGCGTCGATCTGCTTTTTGACGCCCTCCATATTGGCCCCTATCTGAGTCGATGCGCTGGCCGTCTCGGCGCTGTTGGCCGCCAGCTCCTGAGAATCGCTTGACAGGCTCAATACGATTTTTCGCAGCGAACCTATCAGGGTTGCCAGGCTGAGCCTGAACGCGTTGACATTGCCTGCAACCTGGCCAATCTCGTCCCTGGAATCACTTGGAATCTCGATCGTCAGATCACCTTCCCCCGAAGAGAGCTTGAACAGGAACTGATTTACCACTCTGAGCGGTTTTACGACGAGGGCCTCGGTGAACAACAACATAGCGATAGATAGTATTATAGCCACAATGATAGCTTGAAGCACGGTCGAGCCGATCCGTGAGGCAATTTCCTTGTCGGCGCGGCTAAAATCCGGATAAAGCATGATAGATCCGATGGTCTTGCTGTCCTTGATGATAGGCATCTCGATAGCTTCTACGTCGGCAAAGGTCTCTTTATCTGCTTTACTAGTTTCGAACGAGGAGTCCACTGCGAGGCCCGTAAAGGTTTTGAGGTTTTCTTCGAGTATGAAGACTGCCTTAGCGATGCCTTCTTTCAGTTCTGTCCTGACGATGCTGTCTGTTAGCGCAACATTGTAGTTCCATAAGGGGTCGACAAGATTCTGTGATAGCCGCTCGGCCATGAGCCTGATTCTGGCGTTGTACGATTCATACGTCATGCGTTTGGTGACGAGCAGTTGGTAGGTCCCCAAGCCCGCCATAACTATAATAACTAAAAAGGCGCTCGCCAGTGCGATACGGATTCTGATTGACGATTTCACTGGACCGCTCCTTACTGTTAGGATAGGAAAACTAGAAGTGTTACCGTTAAGTATTACTCCATCAATGTATATTTTGTCCATAATATTTATTTTTATAGCAAGGGGGTATCTATGCCAGGTCTGTCTATTCGTGGTTTTAGACATTTGCGAACGGCATTTCTGATTATATCGCTTCCGCTTGTCTGCGCGGCTCTCGTGGTCGCCGCATTCCTGCGTTATGGATGGCTATCCGGTGACATGGAACACGGACTCGCTGAACGGATGGACTATGCCGCGACCAGACTTGCTATAAATATCGAGGTTCCATTCTGGCGCCTGGATGCGGAATATGCAAACTCCGTGCTCTCGACGGAAATGGCCGACGGTTCAATCCATGTCGTACAGGTGTTCGACAGCGCGGATCAATCGCTTTTCATCGCCATGCAACGCGGCGCGGAAGGCCTTGAAAGCGTTTTGAAAGCCGAACGCTTCGAGCCGGCAAGCGATGAAACAGCCCTGGAGAAAAATGTAGTCAAAGATGAAAAGGTGATTGCGACGGTCAGACTCGTATATAGCCGCGCCGAGATCGTGACGAGCCTCAGAGGGCTGGCTTTAAGGAGCATTGTAGAAGCCCTCGCGCTGCTGACCATTCTGGTCGCGGTGATATCGGTGATGCTTCAGCTTCTCGTCAACCAGCCGCTTACCGCCGTTCTTAAGCGTGTCGAGAGTCTGCGCGAAGGCAACCTTGCCGCTGATGGCGCTTCCCTGCAACGTAGGGACGAAATAGGCACCTTGTCAAAAGCGCTGGACGAGACAGTTTTCCGCCTCGGCGAAGCGGTTGCAAGGGTTCAATCCGGCAGCCATTCCATTGCTGTCAGTTCAGAAGATCTGTCCCAGGCTGCGAAAAAAATGACAATGGGCGTGCAAGAGGTTGCGGGGTCAAGCCAGCAACTGTCTCAAGGTGCTTCTGAGCAGGCGGCGAGTGCTGAACAAGTCTCGGCCAGCGTCGAGCAGATGAGCGCGAATATCAGACAGAATTCCGAAAACGCCCAGCAGACCGAACGGATCGCCGATAAGGCAGCTCTCGACGCGGCCTCCGGGGCGCAAGCCGTGCGCGAGACCATTTTCGCAATGCGCAGCATCGTTGACAAAATTGCAATCATCGAGGATATCGCCCGCCAGACCAACATGCTGTCGCTCAACGCGTCGATAGAAGCCGCCAGGGCCGGTGTTCATGGCAAGGGGTTTGCGGTAGTGGCAAGCGAGGTCGGAAAACTTGCCGAGCGGTCAAGAGCGGCCGCGAGTGAGATATCCGCCATGACGGTGAAGAGCATGGCCGTCGCGGATATGGCAGGCGAAATGCTGGAACGCATGGTTCCCGATATCCGTAGAACAGCGGAGCTCGTACGGGATATAAGCGCCGCAAGCCGAGAGCAAGACAGTGGCGCCAGCCAGATATCTAAGGCTATCATCCAACTAGACTCGGTCATCCAACATAACGCATCACTGTCTGAAGAATTCGGCGCGACGAGCGATCAGATTGCGGAGCAGTCGGCTATGGTTGCCTCCACGGCGTCTGAATTGGCTTCTCAGGCTTCCGGCCTCAGGGAGGCCGTAGCCTTCTTCCGCCTCGAGTCTTCAAAATATGAGACTGAAGCATAGAGACAGGTCGTGGATGGCTTCTCAATAGAGACATAGCGAGCACGGAGCTTAACTATCCTCATGCTTGCTATGGTTCTATAGAGAGACGTGAACAGCAGGTCGCCGGTTTAGTTGTACCCGGGGAGGCCCAGTTGGTGAGGTTTGTTGGATATCACGCCATCGCAGCCTATCGTTAGCACGCGGGCGGCGATCGCCGGGTCGTCGATGGTCCAGGGTAGCGCCTTGCGGCCGCCGATCAATCTGCCCCAGGCGAGGCCGGCCTTGGTCGCCTGCGTATGCTTGGGTTTCAGGAAATCGGCGCGGCCCAGCCAGCGGCCTTCGCCGTGGCGCAGGTACCAGGGCACGTCGTCGTCGATGCAATAGATTATGCCTGTCGGCACGGCAGGACAGAGAGCCTTGAAGCGCTTGATGGCGACTGGATTGAAGCTCGACACCACGATGCGCTCGGGGCCGAACCTGAAATCGGCCAGCAGTTTGGTCAGCGCGGCCTCCAGACCCTTGTCGTCGGCCTTGCCGCTCTTGATTTCTACGTCGAAGTAGAGGTCCCCGCCTAGTTCCTCGAACAACTCGGAGAGCAGGGGAGCCTTTTCGCCCTTGAACTGAGTGCCTTTCCAGGAACCGATATCGACGCTCTGAATCTGGGCAACAGTCGATTCTTCGATGTTCAGCGAGGTACCCGGAGCCACACGGGTCGTCGTGTGGTCATGGATTACAATGAGCTTGCCGTCGGCGGTTAGGTGTATGTCCAGCTCGACGCCCGGTATGCCCTTGGTCTTGGCGAGCCGGAACGCGGCCATTGTATTCTCGGGAGCCTCGCTTGAAAGCCCACGGTGAGCGAAAACGAGCGGCCTGTCGCTTCCAGGTAACAGTGATAATCTAGCCATGATGTTACGTTTTTTTCCCTTCATCGAGTTTTCTTTTGAGCGCAGCCAGCGCGTCGTCGGCTCCGAGAGCCGACAGATCCTTTTCGAGTCTGCCTAAGTCCGGGGCATCGCGGTCGTCAGGGTCTTGACCGGTGGCCATTCTGAGCTGAGCCAGCAACAAATCCGCGTCGACGGACCGCTCCGAAGCCCCGGCCATAGGTAGCTTGTCGCGTATGCGCGCCACCTTGCCCGCTAGTTCAGCCCGCTCGCCTTCCAGCATTGCCTTCTTTGCGGCCACCTCGTCCAGTTTTGCCCGCGCCGCCGCCTCAAGCTCAACGGCGCCTTTTGTAGCGGCCAGTTCAATACGCTTGGCCCAGAGAGCAACCTCGTCCCCCACGGCGGCGAGGTCACGCTCCAGAGCCTTGAGCGCAGTCATGAATTCCAGTGCATATGCCCGCGCGTCTTCTGCGGACAGTCCCCTCAGATCCGTGTCGTCCATCCTAGTTTCCTATAGTTTGAAGGTAACACCAGCACCAATCTGGTAGCCGCCATACGAGCCGAATATTGGCTCGTCGGTTATGCCGAACAGATAGTCGAACTGGCCTTCCACGAAAAGTTTCATATTGCGGCTGAGGAGATATGATATGTATGCTCCACCAGAAACACCGACCTGTGTGAACCATGGGTCATCAGTCGTGCTGTATTCCTCTTCGAGGATTTTGACAAGCGCGTTCGATCCTCCCGCGACACCTGCGCGGGCACCAAGCTCCAACCTGCGCAGGAATACGGAGTACTCGCCTCCAATCACCGCACTCAGCGGTATCCATTTGCTCAGGTCGGTAATGGCTTGAACCGCAACATACGGCCTGACATTATAAAAACCTCTGGTCATCTCCGCTCTGGCGCCAAAAATCATGGAGGAGTCATTGTCCCCGATTCCTTTGACATAGACATAGTTGTGCGCGTAGACAGCCAGGTCGGCTCCCAGGCGAGGAATCTCGCGGAGCTGCACATCCTTGACGACCGGGATCTTCGAGAAGAGGATCGTGCCCTTGGATCGCGTCGAACCGACTTCCTTGATCAGGAGCAGGCCTACTTCGCGCTCGTCGACAAAGCCTTCCAGCGTGTCGCTCTCTATGATCGCGTACTCGTCGCCGCGCTGTATGCCCATGTTCGAACCAAGCTGGAGGTCGACTCCCCCCAAGCCGGAAGCTAGCACGCGGGTAACGTTCTGGAACTGGGGCACCTTGCGGACCTCGTACTGCAGTTGCATAGGGATGCCGGCGATAGCGTCCTGGATAGACTTATACTGCGTCTCGCGACTCGTGCCCTGGGTCTCTACATTGGCTATGCCTATCATAGTGCCGTCGGCGACGTTTATAAACGTAACATTGGTCTTGATGTCGGTGCGCCATTCCTTGTTTTCGACGAATTGGCTGTTGTAGCTCGTAACCACGGGCACCGCGATGATGAAGGCGCCTACCAGCTTGTTGAAGTCGGCCTCGGTCAGGAAGGCCTCGCCGAACTGGTATTTCTCTGGCAACACGAAGGTGGATTCCTTCATCTTCTTTAGGATGGTGATGAATTCGTCGACCGCGCTGGTCGAGAAGCGCTTCTCCATGCCGAAGATAGTGACCCTGCCCAGATCCAGGAACACGCGCTGGATATCTATGTCTATGGTGCCGAGCGTCTCTCTCGGGATATCCCAGCCGTAGAAACCGAGGGAGAAGATTGCGATTTCTTTCTTCTCGCTGACCTGCGGCTGCGCATAGGCGCCGGCGAATCCCGCGGTGATCAATAGTGCGGCTATGGTCGCGCTGAACAAACGTTTCATTGTTCCTCCTGAATGGTGCGTGGTGATTCTGTGGAAGATACCCAAGCGACACAGTATAGCCCAGGAAAACAGGTTTTGCGAGTGCGCTGATAGACGGCAGACGGTGTGAAGACGCTCTTGTCGCCTTGGCGTCCGTCGCGCTATCGTTCCGGTAATGAACAAGGGATACCTCGACATTGAAGACGATATAGTAGCCCTCGCTACGCCTCCGGGAACGGGAGCGCTGGCCGTCGTTCGGCTTGCCGGCCCCGGCAGCATAACCAGGCTCGCGCGGGCCTTCTCGCGGCCAGAGGCCGTCTCCGGCGCGCCGGGCTACACCGCCGTATACGGTAAAATCGCGGGCTCAGATGGATTGGCCGTGGATGAAGTCGTCGCTTTGGTATTCAGGGCCCCAGCCAGCTATACCGGCCAGGACGGCGTGGACATCATGTGTCATGGCGGACAGGCTACCGTTGAAGGCGTATTGGCCGTCCTCGACGCGGCTGGGTTCAGGCGCGCCTTGCCCGGGGAGTTCACCTTCCGCGCGTTCTACAACGGCAAGCTGGACCTGGCCAGGGCTGAAGCCGTAGGCGAACTCGTTTCCGCGCGCACCTCGGCCGCCCGCGCGGACGCCTTCTCGCGCCTGTCCGGAGGTCTGTCCCGCGAACTCTCAGCCATCCGCGCCCAGCTCGTCCGTGTTGCCGCCGCCTTTGCCCTGCGGCTCGCCTATGGCGAAGACGAATCGCCCGAGGACATTACCGTCGAACTTCCGGCGCTCAGGCTGGCGCGTGAAGCCTGCCTGAAACTCGCCGACAGCTATGCCGTAGGCCGCGTGCTTCGCGACGGCGCCGTCGTCGCCCTCGCCGGACGCACCAACGCCGGCAAGTCGTCGCTCTTCAACCGGTTATTAAAGGAAGAACGCGCAATCGTATCGAGCACCCACGGGACAACGCGGGACTACCTGGAGGCTGACCTGGACCTGGGCGGCCTGCCCGTCCGCCTTGTCGATACAGCCGGCGTACGCGAAAGCGCCGACCCGGTGGAAGTCGAGGGCGTCAGACGCTCGCTATTGGTAGCCGGCGGCGCTGACGTCGTCGTATATGTTGTCGATGCGCTTATCGGCCTCGTGCCCGAAGACGAGGCCTTCATCGCGGCAAACTCAGGCGTGATACTGGTATGGAACAAGGTCGACGATCCCATAGCAAAACCGGTGCCTACAGGCTGGACCGGCGTTTCGGCGGCCTCGGGCGCGGGAGAGAACGAACTGGCGGCCGCAATCCGTACCGCATTGCTGGGTAGCCGCACTGCCGATGACAGCGACTTCGCCGCTGGCGTCGCGCCATCGGCGTCGCGCATAGGCACGGCGCGGCACCGCGACGCCTTGCTCCGTGCCGCCGCTTCGCTCGGGGATGCCGCCGCCGCGGTCGAGGCAGGCGAACCCGTGGACATGGCGGCGGTCGACATTGCGTCTGCCCTCGAAGCCCTGGGCGAGATCACCGGCGAGACCACCAGCGAGGACATACTCGAATCGCTCTTCTCCAATTTCTGCGTAGGGAAATGATATGGACTATGAAGTAATCGTCGTCGGCGGCGGACATGCCGGCATCGAGGCGGCCCTGGCCTCGGCAAGGCTCGGCCGCTCCACCCTGCTCGTCACCCAGAATCCCGACTCCATCGGCCGCATGTCGTGCAACCCCGCCATCGGCGGCCTGTCAAAAGGCAACCTGGTCCGTGAGGTGGACGCGCTCGGCGGCGAGATGGGCCTCCTCATCGAC
>CAZNCK010000047.1:0-5973 GCA_964571545.1 uncultured Treponemataceae bacterium
CAAACTCGACGGCTGCCTTGATAAGCATGGTCATGGGGTCGACCGAGGGCATGCCGGCTGCGCCGATAGCCATGCCCACCTCGGTGCCAGCCATTTCCTTCTCAACGGACAGCTTGGCGTAGGTGCCGTAATCGCCATTCTCGGCCGCAAGGCGGAGCGATTCCTCGAATGCGCGCTTGTCCTCGGCGATGCGGGCGTCGGCTATCTTTTTTGCCGAATCGATTTCAACGGCTTCCTTCATGCCGGCATAGCGTTCGGCGATGGCAGCTCGCTCTGCCTCTGAACCGACAAAGGCTGCAAGGCGGCTGGCTTCAAGATCGGCGAGCGTCGCAAGGGCCGCTGACTTCTCCGCTTCCAGATCGTCGACCCTGGATGCGGAAAGTTTGACCATGCTCGCGGTCTCGGCGATTGCGAGCGCATCGGAGACTTCCCGGCGTCTGGCATCATAGTAGGCGTTGATCTCATCGATGGTTTTCTTGTTCTTCTGTCCGATTCCCGCTGCCGCTGCCTCGGCTAGTTTCTTGGTACGTTCATAGTCAATTCCCGCGAATGGGTCCATCGAGCCATCAGCGGCATTCTTGGCCATGAGGTCAGCCCAACTGGCTTTGAAAGCAGCAGCTTTTTTTTCAAGATCATCCGCTGGGATTCCTGTACCTGTCTGGGTACGGTCAGCCAACTCTGCCCCGAGTTTGATGAGTTGTGCTTCATAGTGTTTTGCGGCGGCAGTGCCCGCGGTCCTTGCCGCTCCGGCCAACATGGAGGCCTGCGCTGACTTGAGTTCAGAAATACTCATCGCGTCCAGTGCAGTCGTGTAGTCCCTTGAAGCCTTGGCAGCTTCACTCATAGCGCCGGATGCGGTTCCGTATGAAGCCCTGGCATCTTCGCTTTTCTCTGCAGCGTCGGACAGGGCCCTGGCTTCTTTCGCCTTTGCCGCCGCGAACGCGACTGCCGCGGCAGCACCCGCGATAGTTGCAGCGATACCGGCGAGGATGAGTGGGTTGGCAGTGGCCATGGCCAAATTGACAGCCTGCAGCGCGGCGAAGTGCGTCCACTTGGCGGCCGCCGCGAGGAGGGCCTTTGCAGCGAGCACCGCAAGCCCGGCTGACAGGGCGGCTACCGCCGACCCCATGGCCCCTTTCATGAAGTCAGATGAGTTTGCCGCGGCCGTGGCAATGGCATTCAGGAGATTGGCGCCAAGGGTCAGCATCGGGGCCAACCCCTCGCCGATTGCTTCCTGAACGTCGCCTATTGATTCTTTCATCCGGTTCATCGCCACCGCTCCGGACCCGGTCATGCGCTCCGAGTATCCATCGAACAGTTGAGTAACAATGCGTATTGCCTCACCAGAGCGTAGTTGTTCCTCTGTGAGGTCTTTGATCGCCGGAATGGTCTGTCCCAGGCTCCGGGCCTGGCCACTGAGCGAGGTAGACAGTGCGTTGACGTGGGTTGATAGTTCGCCGCCATATACGGCTTGCATGTCGACGGCCGCGCTGATGAGTTGCCGAATCTGAGTTTCACTCTTGCCTTCAGCCACGAGTTCGGCAGCAAGTTGCTTGACCAGGTCATCAGAGACTCCGGCAAGCGCCTGCATCTCCGAGGCGAAGGCTGACATCCTGTCGGTGCCGCCTTCGATACCGCGCATTTCCATAGTCAGCTGAAGGCGGAGCGCTGACGCTTCCGCGTCATTGAATGCCGCGACCGTGTCTCCCGTGAACTGCGCAACTTTCCGGATCGCGGCAGCGGCACCGATCGCGTTGACAACCTCGGTAAGTTGTCCAGCCAATCCGCTGGCCCCTTCGCCGAGGGAGCGCATTTTTTCACCGGTAGCGTCGTAGTCAGCTTTCAGTTTCCTGATTTCCTCAGACTGCGGTTCCAGCCCCTGTTCCAGCAGCTGGATCATCGCGGTCTTGAGCGATCCTTGCTGCTGGCGTAGCCCGCCTAGTTCGTCGCCAAAGAGAGAGGCCGCCTTGGCCGAGGTCTTGAGATCCTGGTCGAGGCGACCCATGATGGCTTTGATATCGTTGGCCGGAGGTATGAACTTCTTGGCTTCAGCGGCGAGACGTTTCAGCTCCTCTGACATGGTCCCGAGATCGGCGAGCGCTTTTTTGACCTCAATGGCTATTTCCAGGCGTACTTGTTCCGAGGTCATCGCTGTGGCGCTCCCGTTCCGTTTTTCGTTCCAGTTTGAAGGCCGCCATGACGCCGAGGGCCACGGCAGGCCATTCCATCCAGCCGCCTTCGTAGGGCGGCCATTCCATCAATTCACAGAAGGCGAACCATTCGTACGCCTGGTAAAAATCGTTATCCACGTACGCCGGTACATCCCGGTAGGTCACCATGACGGGCTTGTCGTATTCGTCGTTGATGCCTACCGGGATGCAGGTGTCTTCCCGCCCCGGACGTACGCGGGCACGATGCTTACCGTCCCGCCACAGACGGTAGGCGATCCTCAGTTTTTTTCTTGCACCTTCTGCTGGAGCTTGTCCTTGAAAAATTCGGCCAGTTCATCGATGAGCCCGTCGTACACGACCGGGGCATCCCACAGCGTCTTGGCGTTGGAGATGGTTTTCTTCTCTCCGTCGAGCTTGTAGGCGAGGCCATCGATGCGGATGATCATCTCGTCGACGATGGCCTTGCGGTCGTTCTGGATGACGGTATCGCCACCTTCCACGCGGCCTTCCGCATCGTAGCGGAACCGGAGTTCAGGCCGCCCGATGAGACGGCTCTTCATGGACGGCGTAGGGTTCTTGTAGACGACCGAGAAGCGTTCGTCAGGCGACGCGTCCAGGTTGCCATTGAACTTGGGCACGTAGGTCAGCTTGGTAGAGAATTCGAGTTCCATGGGTGCCTTTCGTTACGCGAGTTCGCGCTCGTAATACACGGGATCGTTTCCGGTGAACCGGAACTTGGAGGAGTATTCCTGTTTTGAGCCCGACTCGGCTCCGAGAGTCACGCCAAAGAGTTCGATCTGGGCGAAGATGAATGCGAACACCTCACCCGACACGGCAGTGTTCCTGATGATGCCGCGGATATAGATGGGGTGCGAGTTCACGCTGGCAACGGTGATGGCGCCGGCCGCGCTCTTCTTGATGACCTTGAGGAACTGGTTGACCAGGCCTCCGGCTTCTCCGGTAACGCCCAGCGTGAACGCGCCCTTGAGCGTTCCTTCCGCGTCGGCCTTGCCCTTGCGGTACTTCTTGACCTTGTGCCTGAGCAGGGTGGTGTCGACTTCGGCGGCGGTAAAGCTCGCGTTCCAGCTGGAGGCATCCATGAACTCCACGCCGGTGGCGAGCTTGCACTTGTCGCCCACGATGGGTATCTCGTCGCCGTCGGCCGGGAACACCTCGCCAACCGCGAGCGCTCCGAAGATGCTGCCCGCGGCAGCCTTGGCTGTGATGAGCCATTCGCCCTTGCCCGCACCAGCCGTTCCACCGGCGAGCACGTCGAGGGTTTTTATCGCGTCTCCCGTCTGCTCAAGGCCGAAGGTGACGGCCTCGATAGTGGCATCGTCTCCAATGAGGGTGATCAGTTCGTTCATTTCCTATTCCTTCCTTTCTCGATGGCCATGATATGTCCCCGACCGCTTGATGCTGGGTTCTGCTCCGGACAATTCCGGCGCTGGCGTTTTCTGGGCAGGCTCGGGGACCACGATTGCCAGGCCGAGCGAAGCACTCGACCATACGACACGCGCAAGCCGCTTCATGCCACCTTCGACGACATACTCCTGACGGGACGTAACGTCCCTGGCTGCGCGTATTTTTCTCAGGTTCTCCGGGTCGTTCACAGGCGCTCCTTATCTGTAAGCTGGCTGGGTTATCACGACGAGATATTCGACGCGTACCCATGCGACCTTGTCGTTGTCTGGATCCTCGAGCAGGCCGCCGTCATCAGTCGGCTTTATCTCCAGGCGCAGATCCGGTATTGGCTTGCCATCCTGATCTTCGAGCCTGGAAGCCCCGACCGCGTACCGGGCCAACGCTTCGCAGGCGTCTACGACGTTGTGCAGCGAGGTGTGACTTTCAACGCGGGATTCGATGGACACCGAGGCACGCACAACCGTGCCCGCCACCGGCCTTCGGTCCGTATACAGATCCCTGCTCGTCGACACGTTGCGGGCGGCAATCTTTACGCACAGTCCTGGTTCCTTGATGGCAAGCGGGAGCAGCAGTGTCTTGAGCCCCGTGTGCCGTCCGATCTGAGCCACGAGTAGCTGGACCTGTTCCCATGCACCGAGGCCGCTCATCCGAACACCCGCCGCCGCACGGCCGTCTCTATGATGCGGATTGAAGCTTCAGGCAAGCGCATGAAGGGACGGGCTGGAATCCTGACGCTTTTCTTGAGAACGAAGAGCGCCCGCACCCGGCCGGTCTTGCCCTTCTGGACAAGGATGCATCCCTTGGCCACCCAGACCTTGTACCCGTCCGCCTTCATGGCGTCGAGGCAGGCCCGCGGCGTAGCTCCGTATGTACGCATGAAGCGGCGCGTCTCGGCCCCGAGCGGAATTGCCAGGTACCGTGAGGTCTTTGGCGTAATCGTTCCGCCGTTGTGGAGAATAACCGCTGACGGATGGTTGGTGCCTATGACAGCCGTGTTGTCGCGTACCGTATGGGTAATGGACGCAAGCAGCTTGCCGGAATCCCTGAGCGGCTTGTTGTTACCCTTTACAGCCTGCGTAAGCGCGGCGTTAGGAACCCACGAACCCTGTTCGATGTTCTTTTGCACGAGGCTGGTGCCCAGGGCTCCTACGTAATCAAGCAGGCCGGGGTCGCGGAGGCGGCGTTCGAGAGCGTCCAGGATCTGGATGGTCACGGGTACACCCTCCTTGCCGGCACGGTGATGGCTCCGACCGCGGGCTTGTCCGCCGCGGGGTTGGCCGCTTCGGGATAATCGCCGAGGCTCGACACGATGAGGTCCTTGGCCTTGATCCGGTATTCCCTGCCAGCTTCTTCATTGCCGAGAGCCATGTGGAGTTCGTACACGGTAAAGAGCAGCGCCACTTCGCGGGCTACCGGCAGGTCGAGGTTCAGCGCCTGGCCGAGCCTGCCAAAGATGGCCGACACGTGGATGACGGCCCGCTCCGATGCCCGGATGACGGTATCGTCCGAGCCGTCAGAAAGCTGCTCGTATAGCTGGACCGAAAGACGGGAGCGGACTTCATCCGGCGTGATCACCGATCCTGAGGCCGCAGGCGACACAGAACGGGCGCTGACTGCGGCCGTACCTTTCTGCTCAAGCAGGTCGTCAAAGTCGGTCATGGGCATGATGTGGTCTCCCGTCTTTCGGTCGTGGTCAAGCTACAGCCGTAGCGGCTGCTTTCTTGTTGACGGACTTGCGTGGTTTCTTGGGAATTTCGGATTGCATGGATACTGCTTCCGGTTTCGCTGCAGGGGGCTTCTGCGGTTCCGTCGAGGTTTGGAATTCAGCCACGAGCGTTACCGGCCTTCTTTCAAAGTAGAAGGCGAACGATATGCCGATGATCGCCGAGAACAAGGCCAGAAACCCTAACGATACGGATCTCGTCTGCGCCTCGATGGCCTTGACGAGCGGAGCGGCTTCCACGCTCAGCGAGACCGGCAGTGCCATGCCAGCCGTGATGGTCGCCATGACGGGCGGCCCCTGGGTGGCGGGCTCGTTTGCCATGACCGGTATCGAGATCAGAGCGAGCATGATAACAAGGGACACGATAATAAATTTCTTCACGATTACTCTCCTTCTTTCTTTATGAGGCGACCGGATGGAGCCGGCCGCCTCTTGCTTCAGTGATTTCTCCGATGATCGCTTACGTGAGCACCTGAGCCTTGACGATGCCGGCCACGTTGACGACGGGGAGCGGCTTGGATTCGCCGATGACTTTGACGCCCGAGGGATCCTTGAGGTTCTCGTACGTGGCGAAGAACGGCAGGGCCTGCTGTCCGGCGTCGATGGAGTCGAGCGCCGCATACAGCATCTTGTGGCCGGCCTGCTTGTCTACGA
>CAZNCK010000047.1:5983-22430 GCA_964571545.1 uncultured Treponemataceae bacterium
GGCGCCTTTGTTGATGAGGTTGGTATACGACGCTCCGAAAAGCTGGATCGTAAACCCGCCGCCGATGGAAATGCCCGAGGCGGTAGCCTGGGCGACCGACGTGTTTGCCTGGGCTCCGGCGAGGTCGCAGAGCACGGAGAACACGTCGAAGCCTGCGAAGATGGCGACGTCGTTGCCGTCTACCTTCTTCTTGAGCACGTCGAGTATCTCGGATATCGCCTTGATGACGGTCGAGATCTTGGCGTCTACCGCGTCGAACTTTTTGGTGACCTTGGCCGACGCATCGCCGATCGTTCCGTAGTCGACGACATACGGGACCAAGTTGCCGCCGCCCTCCCGCATGTAGTAGTTGATCTTGCCGGTGAGCGACTGGATGGCAAGCGCTTCAGCGGTCGCCCTGCAACCACGGCGCAGGCGGTCGATGATATTGTCGATTTCCTGCTGGATGCTCGATGAGTTGAGCGAGCGGAGGTTGTTGAGGTCGGCCCCGGACAGGAACTCAGACGGGTTTACCGGCTGGGGTTCGATGAGCGTGACGGAGCCGTCGCTTGCCGACATGGGGTACGACTGCGAGCCGGGATTGAGCCCGAGGTCTCTGGTGCCGACGACCGGGCGAGGAACGTTGCGCCGGTCTGAGAACAGGAGATCCATGACGGGAGTCTTTAACTCCGGAAGGCGCGAGAGTGAATTGACGATCGCGTCTACGGTGAAGAACTTGCGAAGATCGAGTTCCATGGTTTGGCGGCTCCTTAAACCGCGAAGATGCCGAGGACTGCGAGAGCCGCGATGTCAGCGTCACTGGCGGCTACCGCCCCGGTGAGCAACAGGTCGCGATTGACCGTGCCGTGCCTGATGACCAGGGAGGTATCATCCTCCGCGGTATCGATGGCATTGACGTTGACGCCGATCACGTCGGTAAGCGCAGTATGGGCGATGACCTTGCCGCCCGCGTCGAGCGCCACGAGCTGCCCGTCCGCGATGACGCCCGAGTCAGCGAGGGCTTCCATGCTCACGAGGATGGGCGGATGAGCGGCGCTGACCACGCGCGACGGCGCGGTGTTGATGGTTCCGATATTGGCGTTCATGCGCTCTCCTTAGTGCCTGTTGGCGATCTTCGAGACATCCAGCGGCTTGCTGGCCTCGAGCTGATCGCCGAAGTCCTGCCGGCCTTCAACAACCGGCTTCGGGATTGATTCGAGCACGCGGCGCAGTACCTCGATGCTCGAAACCTTTTCCTTGGTACCCGATTCGTCGGCAAGCTCGATGGTCTCTGCATCTCCGAGGCGGTCCGCGAGTTCGAGGACGAGGCCCTGCCTGGCCACGGGAATCCTGCCGTCCATGGCTTTCTTGATCCCGTCCTTGGCAACTACGAGAGCCCGGGCTTTCATGTCGGAGAGTTCCTTCTTGAGGTTTTCGTTCTCCTCTTTTACTTCCACATCTTCCTCCTTGCCGGCCGCGCCGGCGGTGTGCTTGAGTTGATCCGCGAATGCCTGGGCTTGCTCCTGGAGCGCAGCCGGTATGGGTGCTCCGCTGAGCACCATTTCCGTCGCCAGCGAGGTAAGTTCCGCAAGCGCCGTCACCGTCTCCTTGAGCGGCCAGGAAGCGCGGCCCTTGTCGGCAATGCGCCGTATCGCCTCGGCGATTGCGGTTCCATTGGCGGCGGCGGGCGGTTGCTCGTCCGCGAAGCAATCCACCTTTGGCTCGTCGCCAAAGTTCAGGACGCCAAGGTCGGCGAATATCTTGAGATCCCGGATCTTGGGTGGTACGGCGCCCAGGAACGCTACGTGGTGGAGGTAGCGCTTGCGGTCCGAGGCCCTGCGTGGAAGGCCGACTGAAAGGTGGTTGTAGAACTTTTCATCGACCGCGTCCGCCAGGACATCGTTGATCTCGAGATCTCCGGAGAGGCTGGTGCCGTCAGCCGACAGTTCGAGTTTCTTGACGTCGCCGAACTTGGGCATCCAGTCGGCAAGCTCATGCCCCAGGGTGATGGGGCCGACGCCGTCGAAGGTTTCGGCGACCTCGGCCAGATCCTGCTTGGTAACGCGTACGCCGCTACCGTCCTGTCCGAACATTCCGACGTGCGCCAGTTCTCGCTTGATGGTCTTCATGAGGATGATGATACGATCGAGGGAACGGCTATGCTCTAAAGTGGATATGCAAAGTTCGGTCTCACGTATTACGCTGCCGAGGTCAGCCCTGTGCGAAGCCGCGATAACCGAGCCTCCGCAACATCGACAAAATCAGGATCCTTCTCGATTCCGATGAAGTGCCGATTGTTCGCAACGCAAGCGAGCGCAGTTGTTCCGGAGCCGAGGCACGAGTCAAGCACGACAGCTCCGGGATTCGTATAAGTCCTCACGAAATATTCGAATAGCGCGAACGGCTTTTGTGTAGGGTGGAATAGTTTCTTCGACTTCGCGCTATTCATCTCACGCGGGAAGCGAAGGACGCTCGTGGGGTATCGTCGACCGTCATTGTCAGTGGCAATGATCTGGATAGGCTTATAAACGCCTTTTGCTTTCATGCCTCCACCTTTTGCATGATACGGGCGTCCAGCTCCAAATTGAGGATTGTACACGGGAAGGCGTCTATAGAAGACAAGCGCAAATTCGTGCCTCCGGAGTGGCATACGATTCGCGTTCAGGAACCCTACAGAGTACTCCTTGTCCCATACAAGATCGTAGCGGAACCAGTCCCGGCATGCGTTGACCAGGTCAGTCGCGAATGGCTGTGTTGCCATAAGCACGAGGGCCCCACGATCCGATAGAATACGGCGGTACTCACAGAAGAGCCGTACGAGGTCTATCCGTCTGTCCCAATGACAGTCGGTGACTCCATACGGCAGGTCGGTCAGGATGAGGTTAATACTACCCGACGGGATGGCCGGCATCACGTCGAGGCAGTCTCCAAGGATGATTCGATCGAGGAAGGTATTGATGTTGCTCATGAATGGAGCCTAGCTCCGAAGGTCTGAGCAGGTGTCTAAAGTGGATAGATATGAAAAACGCTAGTTGAATTTCAAAAGATCATTTTTAATGTAGTATGTTGCACCGTTTGATTTCAGCAAAGATTCTGCCTCGTGTAAAAACTTGCTCCAATCAACAGTGTCTTCTACGGCCTTCATGTGGTTCAGTTTTCCTATTTTCCACAAATGCACGTATTTGCTATACCGCTCTATCAGCAGCAGTGCGTCGTCTGGATCGATGACAGGTTCAAGACTTACCCAGGTGTAAATGCCCTTTTCGAAGGCTGCTTCTAGCGTCTTAAGCCGGTCTTGAATGGGGGCGGCGAATGGTTCCCACGCCTTGCGCTTCTCATCATCCACGAAGCTTATCGTCAGCCCCAGCTCGGTACCGATCTCAGCCATCAATTCAAGATCTTCACTGATGATGTCATTGAAACCCTTGGTCAGGATTTTACTTCTCAGCTTATATTTGCCTACAATTTCCAATGCCTGTCGTGTAAGCCTCTCTGTCTGTTCAGCAGGCTGATACGGGTCGGTGAGGAAGCAAAACAGAATCGGCCGCTGATCTCCTTCAAGCTTCTTTGCATCTAGATAAAATTGCGAAACAATATTCTTTCGAGGCGCGACCGAACCGTGCCATTTTTCTTTGGTCGTTCGCATGCATCCTGGAGCATAGCAATAGGTACAACCATGAGTGCAGCCGTTATATAGATTGCATGCGAGTTCGGAGTACTCGCGAGCACGGCCTTTTGGTTCATAGATCACTTTCATGATTTGCCTCCGTTTGTATACATCATAAGGCCTTCTTAAAGGTTAGTCTATTCAATGAATAAATTGAAAAATATAACCATTAATAAAGAAATTCTCGTTGATCAAGAGGGGTAATAGTTTTTGCAGTCTTGTCCCAGAAGTCTTTTCCTCGCGCATCAGCTGAAGCAAATACTAGATAGTATAAGTGATGGATATCAACCGCATCTGTATAATTTAAGCCGATAGACCTAAGCTGCTTAAAATATGCTTCTTTAAATGCTAGTCTGGCAGTCTGATTATCATTTCGTTGCAGTGCTGAAAGAATAGTTTTATCATTAAAAAACGTTGGCTCTCCTAGGAACGCTTCATACTTCAAGCGAATTTTCGATTCTGGATTTTCCATTGCCTGTCGAATGTTTCGATTGAAATCACTGAAGGTAGCTACATTGATTATCAAATCAAATTTGAGGCCTGAAGATTTTAGTGTTTTAATAGTACTGAATGGAACAGAACAATCAGTAGGATCGATAAAAACAAGGTTCAGCCCTTTTGCATTCTCTGTGCTAATGGTAGAAGCAAGATACGTTCCATCTTTATAATCGGCTATTGTTGCGATTGCTCTTCCCGATGCATCTAGTGATTTTATTCGAGCAGCAAGAATATCTACTACATCTTTATTAATGTCCATGAAGACTGCTCGCTTAATTCGATCATAACCTTTTGATCGGATAATTGTTAAAGCTGTTCCATCCATCTCTGTCCCGTCTTCTCTTACAATACACCTTCCAGGGCCGCTAGCAACTTCAAAGTATGCAATGTTTCCTTGCCATTTTTGAGACATGCCAACTGCGAAAGCCTCAAAATACCTTTTTAAGAAGTATATTTTATCGTATGCCCATGATCCAACACATCGTGTTGGCAGGCCGTCGATGACCGATAAAGCCTGAGGACACACATCATTATCCGTTAGTTCGTGACGATCTACTTTAGTACATCCAGTTCGGCAGGCATCATTCGCCAATTCTCTAAGGTCTATCCGCATTCCTTACCTCCCGCACATAGTATCGGCAGTACTGATTTGGAAATGCAGAATTTGCCAAAACCCCCCAAGAAGGCCCTTGCTCAAGCAAAAACGTGAAAAGGTACGGCCTAGCCCCCTCGGATCGATCCTTGCTGTTAGAATTTCATTCGAATCGGGGTATGCGGCGTGTCGATCGGGTACAAAAACGCCCCGCAGGGATGCGGGGCGGGGTTTCTTTGGTCAAAGCCTATTCGGACTGATGTTGTTTAGATTGCTGGTTGCCCTTACGCCGGTTTGTTTCAGGGGCTGCTACCTGTGGCGGGAAGCATTGTCTGAGCATCTCTTCATTTGCTCTCGCACCCTCCTCGGCGATTATACGAACGGCATCTTCTTGTTCTTTGGTCATGGGCGCACCCCTTTCAATAACGCTTCCGCAATTTCGACAGCCAGCGTTCTCGGGCTATCTGAACTCCGATATTCAGACCACGCTTCTGCTACGAACTCTTTGATGTTTTCAGCGGCATATCGGGATAGCCCTTCAGTGACGCCGTTTTTTCCAAGAGTCTTATACAGTGAGTTTATGTCAGGGCTGTTCGATAGTCCAGTCAACCAATCAAGAAGGTGGCCAACTTCATGATTGAGACTTGACCCTACCGTAGCTGTCCCTTTCGGCTTCCAGCCCATGGCAACATCTGTTTCGCGTTGTCGTTTGAACGCACCCCAGTCGCTTCCATAGTTCTTGTTTACCGATATACCAGTAATCTCATCCGTCCAAGTGAACTGGGCAATCGTTCCCTTTGTAGCACGCCATCGTTTTATATCGCGAGATGCATATTGTTTTGCCAGAGCCTGGGCGGTTGCTGGATCAATATTTCTTTCGATAATTGCTCTCGTATATCGCTGTTCAAGTACACCCTGCAAGTGTTTGTTGCGCTCCTGGATAGTTCCAAAGAACTGCATTCCTTTACGCGCCTCAGGAAAGTCCTCTATCGTCTTAACCCATGCGTCAGTCCATTCCTGGACAACACGAACATCGCATCCTTTGAAAGAAACCGCATCGGCAAGATTCTTATTAAGTATGTATGTTTCAGCTTCCTTCACGGTCTTGAATTGCGGTAGCGCTGTATTCGTGGTGGACTGTGTTGGTTGTGCGACAACTGGTATCGCGACAACGGGTGCGGCAACTGATGCTTGCGGCGTAGCGGTGCCGAGAGCGTAGTCCTTGATTCCCACGGCCCGCGCGAACGTTTCAATTTCGACCCGCAAGCCATACTTCTCCGCTCGCTCTACCATGCCCGGCGTCATCTTGTAAAAGCTCTCTGTCTCTATGGGGTTGCCACCGAAACCTTTGGCCGCTCCGCTTGAGGGGAGCTTGTCGCCTGAGTCCGGCTTCCATTCGTTGCCTTCGCGCAAGGAATCAACCTCTTCTTCAAAGACGGCGCGGATGGTGGAGCGGCAGTTGAAGTGTAGCGGTGGCCAGTTGGATTGCCAGAACGGATGGCTTGACGGGAGGATGGTGCCGGAACGGTCCTGGCAGATGCTGGTCTGGCGACTGTCTTCTATGCCGACGAACTCTAGGTACGGGGGATTGAGGCGCGTTACTTCGGCGGCACGGCCGGCGTTGTACGCGGTCTGGACATTGGTGCGATACACGGTTTCCCAATACCAGGGCGATGCGCCCAGGCCCGCGGCGGACTCTGCCTGCGCGGCTGTCCAGAACTCGGCCAATGGAGTGCCGCGCTCTACCGCGCCTAATGCCATGCGTCGCACTTTGTCTACACCGTCGGGCGTGGATAGAGCGGCCGCGGTGAAGGCGCGGAAGCGAAGCTTTGGTTCCAGGCTGTTCCACTCGGCCTTGGTCAGGGGAACGCGAGATCGGAGGAATGCGGCGGCGTCTTCAAAGGGTATGGCCTCGGGTTCGTCAGCCAGTTCCAGGCGCGTAGACAGGTGGTCTGCGCCCATGAGGTATGAGATGCAGAGAAGCCGCTCGGTTTCCGTAACAAGGTCAGCGGATGGTATTGGTACGGCGATGCCCGCAAGGGTTTCTTTGCTCGGCCCTCCTGCGGCATCGACGGCGGCCATCCATGTGGCGAGCGGCTGCCGCAGGAGCGGGACGATGCGCGCTTCGGCCGCGGCCGCGATGTCGTCAAGCTCGCGGGCCAGTTCCAGTTCGGTTTCTAGCGTTAGCTTTCGAGGATCACGAGCGGTTTGCGCTTTTTTTTTACGCCGTCGGCGAAGGTCGACTCTGGTCTCGGCGTGAAATCTGTAAGCGGCGTGAAGATTCGGTCTATATCTATAGCCTTTACGAGCGGGAATGCTGCCGCGGCTATCGAACGGGCCGTCTCTAGCGGAAGCGTACCGGTCGATACCTGTGAAGCCAGCTCGATGAGAGAGCTGACTTGCGCGCCGTTAAGGGCGGTAGCCTGTATATCCGCAATTGCCGAAGCGGCGGGCACTTCCATCGTGGCCGGGATATCGAGCGGAGGCGCCACAGTGCTTTTACCTAAATCGACATAGGCATCGTCATCATCCGCCGGTTCTGGTAAGCCATAGCGATCGTACAAGGCAGAGCGAGAGACGGGCACACCGCAGCCGATGGCGTCGCGGACGGTCTCCCAGTTGGCGTAGTCGGAGAGGTCGAAGACGACGCGCGGCGCGATTTCTTCCGGACCGACGTTCAGCTCGACTATCCAGTCAACTACCTGCTGCAGTACGGGCTGGAGTTCGCGGGCGTTGTCCTTCATGGTCTGAAGGAAGGTGTCCTCGTGGACCTCGGCCTGGGCACGCGTGCCGTTCTGGGCTTCCTGGACGGCGAGGCTCTGCGAGACGATGCCGTAGGCAATCTGGGTATCGCACCAGTCCATGAGGGTCTTGAACTCGGCCAGCCCTCCTGAGACTTCAAGGGCCTTCACGTCCTTGATGTTGGCCAGGGCAGCGCCGGAGCCTGACTGTACGGAAGAGAGCATCGACGACAGCTCGATGGCGCGCGCGCGGATCTGTTCATCCGATCCCGATGATTCGAACAGGGCGAGGATGGACGGGACGGAAAACTTCTCGGCGGCCATGAGCCAGAATTCGAGGCCAGCCTTCTTGAACTTCCAGGGCCAGTAGCACGACTTGAGGACGCTCGTGCCGTAGGGATTCTCGGCGTCCTTGTCGTGGCGCCAGACGAGCCACTTGTACGCCTGGGCGTAGAGGTCCTGCAGCTCTCCTGAATGCAGGTACTTGAGCCTGCCTTCAGCGTCGAAGCGGAAGCGTTCAGGCTTGCGCGCTACCGCGTCGACCGGCCGCCAGTACCCGTCGTTCTTCCAGACGACTTCGACGGCAGCGTAGCCATAATCCATGCCTCCGGATACGAGCCGCTTGGCGGCTCCGTACAGCGAGAAGTCGGCGATGGCTTCTTCCACCATGGCCATGGTCGCGTCAGAGGCGTCGCCCTGCTCCAGCTGGATGGGGTAATTGAGCACGGCGGCCTTGGCGACACGGAGGAGGCTCTTGATCCTGGAATCGGTCTTCATTTCCCGGTAGATGCTTACCGCTTCTCCGGTGTTGGACAGCACTTCGTCCGGGTTGGGAAAGTAGCCAAGAAACCCGGATAGCTCGTCGGTCTTAATGACGCGCGCGGTCAGGACGGCCGCGTCTGGCTTGATCGCTGTGGTCTTGCTCATGTGTTGAATCCTCTCAGGATGGTCTTGACGGCGCGGAGCAGGCCGAACTGCTCGAAGGGTACGACGGTTGGCGTGCCTTCTCCCTTGCCGCCCTGGGCTTCCTCGAATGAGTACCAGAGCGCGTCGGCCTCGTCGTCATAGGCCGACTTGGGGCCATCGGGCGTGAACATGGAGAGCTGCTCGACGAGCTCTTTCTGGTCGGAGCGGAAGCGGATGAAGCCCGCCTCGATGAGGGGCGCCATCTTCCGCACGCGCTGTACCTTGGACAGGCCTCCGGTCTTGCGGCCGACGATGGGCAGCCATACCTTGCGGGCGGCCGCCTTCTCGACAAGGTTGTTCTTGTAGATGCCCTGGAAGGCCACGTCCTCGAAGCCGATGGCAGCGTGCTTCCACACCAGGTACGTGTCTATGATGCGTTCCAGGAAGCCCGCCTCGGCCAGGCGCTCGCCCCAGGAGTCGAGCACATACAGTACGCCGTCGTTGCCATCGCCCAGGGTGTCAAAGGCGCACTTGTCGTGGACGCCCGTGGCGGGGTCGATGCCGCCGAACTTGCGCATCGAGGCGACATTGACGTCGCGAAGCTCGTAGTAGGTGAACTTCTTGATGATCGCGTCTTCGCTGGACAGCGGCTCGTTCATGTACTCGGTGGACCAGGCAGCGGAACCGGATTCGTCTTCCTTCTTCCTGAGCTTCTCTTCGGTCCAGTACGCCGGCCAGAGCGAGGCCCCGGAAGGCGTGCGCGCGGCGAAGCGGAAGCCGACCCAGCCTTTGAGCTGGCCGTCTGTCAGTTCCTTGAGGAGCCGGCAGACGATGTCGTCTTCGTGGAAGATGGTGTTGATGAGAATGGGAAAGAGATCCTTGCCGAGGGGCAGGACGACGCGCTTGAACCAGCGGTAGCGCTTGTCGCGCTGCACCTTGGACGCGGCTATCTCGTCGGTCATGATGTCGTCGCAGATGGCTACGTCGGGCCGGTTGGGGCCGTTCTTGATACCGCGGGTCGACGCGCCGGCGCCGCGCGCGACGATGGCGGTACCGTTGGCCAGCATTATCTTGTCGGCCTTCCAGATCTTGCCCTTCATCTCGCCGAAATCGGAGAAGAGGCGCTCGTTCTGCGTGATCTCGTCCTTGATCGATTCCAGGTTCTCCGCCGCCTGGCGCTGGCTGGACGCGAACAGGATGGGAAAGTTGCGCTTTCTATAGAAGGTAACCCAGATCGGGAACGCCAGGCTGAAACGCGTCGACTTGGAGAACCCGCGCGGCTCCACGTCGATGATGCCGGCCACGGCGTCGCTCGGCACCATGTACCGGTGGTACTTGTCCTTGATGAGCGGCTGCAGGGCCGCCACATGCTCCGGCCCGAGCCGGCCCGAGGAGACTATGTCCATGAGGACGCGGTGGTACGGCGCCGGCTCGGATCCAAAGTAGTGAGGAAAGTAGGTCTGGCAGAAACGGAAGAAGTCATGCTCGCAGAGTTCACGCCGGGCCTTGCGCTCGGCCTCGGCCGCAATCGACTCTTTGTCACCGACGAGTTCGGTGACGATGGAGGCGCTCATCGGCGCTCCGGATCGAGCGTGGAGACACGGGCGGCCAGACGCGCGGCCAGGTCGGGGTCTGAAGCCAGCTCTACCTTGAGCGCGTCGATGACGGCGCGCTTGGCGGCCTCGAAGCCGGACTGGTACTTCATGCGGACCGATGCGAGCTTGGCCTGCGCGTTGGCAAGCCGTCCCGTGGCAAGGACCATTTCTCCGGGATCATCAAACGACAGTTCGTCCAGCGCGGCCGTCTCCCGCAGGAGGAGGCCGCCCAGGCGCGAAACGACAGCTTCCGCTACATCGGTGTTGGGATTGGACCGGACCACGTCTATCATGACGCGGGCTTCCTCGATGGTCTTGAGCAGGTCGCCAGCGAGTTCCTTGGAAGTCTTGAGGGAACGCCGTACCGCCTCGCGGCTGATGTCGTAGCCGTCGCCCTTGAGCTGGACCGCGATCTCCTTGATGGTCAGCTTGTCGCGGGTGTACAGCTCGAGGATGCGGTCGACGACGTCGTACAAGTCGGCTTTGGAACGGCGGCCCATGGAACTACCGCCCCTCGGGGATGATGGTCACCGCGGGATCGACAGTGGTGCCGTCGATGAGGTCGATGCCTGCGGGAGCGATCTTGTACAGGCGTATCGTCTCAGCGCGCTTGTACGGGTGCGGCACTTCAGTGAGCTTCGCGTAGCCCTTGTCGGCGAGGTAGGACACCGAGCCCACGATGTCGTCGTAGTTGTGGTATTCGTAGAAGATGCCGACGATGGTACGTTCGTCTGCCCCTTCGGGATAGACGTCGCGCAGGAACTCGAGGATCTTGCCGCGCAGGATGATGGGCTTCATTTCTTCTCCTTGAAAATATTGATGATGAGGTCTGACAGCCGGTTGATCTCGGCCCGCCACCCTGAGAATTCCTTGTAGTGCTCATCGCGCGGCAGGTAGTCGCGCTCGACGCACGAGACCCGGTTCGCAAGGTCATCGATGCGCTTGTCAGCGGTCGAGAAACGCTCTTCGAAGCGGTCTTCCATGGCGTTCATCTGGGCGGTAATGGCAGTCTTGAGCCTCTCGGCTCGGGCCTCGTCCTTGTTGGTCCGCTCTTCGTCATGCTTGTTGTTCTCATCGAGTTTCTTGATGACCCAACCGAGCAGCGCGGCAACGACGATGAGGACGGGTCCTGTTCCGTAGGACGACAGCTTGGCAAGCAACACTTCCATGGCCTACCTCGCCGCCATACTGATAAGGAAGGCAAGACCCGCACCCGCCGACGCCGAGACGGGGACGGCCCACCAGGGCAGCCTCGGCTTCAAGAGGGCGGCGTTGGCTTGGGCCTTCCAGTCTTCCGCACGCGAGCGCCAGTACGCGGCGTCCGGGGCCGAGACAAGGAGGCCGGCCTTGTAGCCTTCCGCGTACGCCTCGTTGATAGCCGTGACGGCTTCACCCTCCACGGCGGCGAGCAGCTCAAGCACCATCGCGCCTTTGTACGATGCGCCCGAGTCGATCCCGTACCCGTTGTCTGAAACGGTCTGCGATGGCGGTTGCGTCTGCGCTACGAGCGGCAGGGTCAGGGTCGCGAGCAACAAGCACAGGAGCGGGAGTGGATTGAATCTGGTCATGGGTGTTCTCCTTGGCGGCGATGGCGGCGGCTTGGGCTGCCCGTTCTCGGGCATAGAAGTCGTGGCGGTTCTTGTTGGCAATGATGGCGGCGGCACAGAAGCCGGTCATGAAGACGAGCAGCAGGGCGATGATGAACGCGCTCATGCCGGGCCTCCAGAGTTTCTGGTAAAGATCTTTTCAAGCCAGATCGACACGTCGATGGGCGAGAAGACGAGCACGACGAAGGCGGCGGTCTTGATGACGTCGTCGATGGAGAGCGCGGGCGTCAGGTTGAACGCCTTGAGCACGAGGCCACCGAGGACCACGAGAGCCCCCAGTATCTTGGCTCCGAGCGATAACAGCTTGCCTTTGAGTTCCATAGTCTGTCCTTCCTTAGATGATGCCCGTGCGGGTGAACAGGTGAGCCCACTTGCGTCCGGCACTGTAGTAATCGCGGGTGTAGTGGTCGAACTCCACCACGGAAAGCGAGACGTCATCGCCATCGACATCCCGGTAGCCAACGCGGACATCGCCCCAGGGGTCGTCGATGATGATGCGGGAGACGGCGGCCAGGTCGACGGCAGCCGGTGATGCTGCCTCTGACAGGTCAGGGCCCGAGCACTCGAAACCGACTAAGGCAACGATGTGGCCCGCCTTGGTAAAGCGGCCGGACACGACGCTTGCGGCCTGGTGCCTGGCGATGCGGAACAACAGTTCCTGGATGGAGGCGCGCGTGGTGAACACCGTGCATGGTTTTCCTACGAGGAGTTCGTTGACTGCCCAGGAGAGGAGTTCATGGACCTCGCGCGGGTGCACATTGGACACTTTGGCCCACGGGTATTTTTGGTCGCGTCTGGTGAAGGCTTCGGGCGTAGCAAGCAGTGCGGATAGGTGATCCTCGGGCTGGATACCCTCGGGACTTTTGAACGGTATGCCCGTGGCCGCCAGGGCCATGATCATGGAGGTGACGTTGCAGCTCTGGCCGGGATCGATCGCGTTGTTGCGCTGGGTGTGGTAGTCGTTCAAGAGCTTGTAGAGCATGGCCTCGCCTCCGCCGCGTACGATGGGTTCATCCTACGCGTGCGGGAGCGGTGCTGCTCTAAAGCGGATATGCTACGAAAGGAATAGATCGCCTTGCAGACGCTCGAAGTCGAAGGTTCTGATGTCAGCCCGGGCGGCCGAAAGTGAGCTGCCAAGTTCGGCGCAGAGCGTATCGATGCCGGCGGCCTGGACATTCAGGTGGAAGAGTATGCGCCGTAGATCATCAAGCTCCGTGCCGATGCGCGCAAGCTTTTGATGCGCGTTCATGCCGCGCCCTCTGCAAACAGGAACTCGAACTGGGCTACTGGTTGGCGGCGAGATCCAGATACCCGAGGAAGTCGTCGCGGCTGGAGTTCCACGCGCCGTCCAGCTTGTACGCCGGAATCCGGCCCGCGGCTATCTCCCTTAATACCGTCAAACGGGAGACTTCCAGAAATGCAGCCATGTCCGTCACATCCAGAATCGCTGGCAGCTCCTGCCTGAGCCTGGCATCCGTTGCGCTGTCTAACATATTCCTCCACTGAATCCAGGTTGATCCTGAGGCTCCACCGTATCTTGAGGGCCTCTATATGGCAGAACCGCACGAGGTAGTACACGCGGGCCGGAGGGCACGCGCGGCGTTCGAGTTCCGCGATGCGCAGGGCGGCGCGCTTGACCGTTACGAGGTTCATGCGCGCTCCCTTCCGGGCGCCTGATCCGGATTGTAGCCGGCCTTCCAGGCGATGGTCCTGAGGGCAAGGATCAGAGCGCTCGCGGCCTTCTTGGTAAGAAAGCGCAGGTCGTCCACTCCGCCAATGCGTTTGAGCATAGCCCGTAGCGACCGCTCGTCGCGCGCGCGGCTGGCCAGTTCCCACAGACCCTTGATGTAGTAGCGCTGCCGCTCGGTGCAGAGATTGTTCCGCTCGGCGTCTACTACCGGCAGGCGCTTTCGCGCCGTCGGCTTGAAGCGGAAGCCCAGTGCCTTGAAGGCGGCCATCGCGTCGTCGTACTGCGCCGCGGTCTTGATATCCGAGGCCGAGCTTACACCCGTTGCGCCTTCGAGGAGCGCGCGGTAGGCGCATTCATCGAGGCCGCGGTCTTTGCGTGCTACGTGCAGGACCGCTATCCAGCGCTTTTTGTCCTGGGCGTTTATAGTGTCCATAGCGATCCTCCTCTGGATCATGGGATACGGGAGCCGGGAGGAGTCGAACCTCCAGCCGCGCCCATTGGGTTGGCGCGGCGGCCAGTACCGGTTCCGTGAAAGGGCAGCGCCCGCAAGGAGCGCTGCCGACTCTTGATCATCGTCCAGCCGGACGTCCAGAACGGCCGGGCGAGTGGTTACATGAGAGAGGGATCACCTCCTTCCCGTATGTAACGCGCGCGGCGCAACAGCATCCTGGGCAGGTACAGCCACTGCCTGTTCTGGACGCGGGCGCGGTCCATGGCGTAATCGACCCGCGCCTGCGTAAAGGCGGTGCGGGACATTTCTTCTGTCATCTGCATGCAGTACATACTCAGTTCCTTTCCTTATACCGCGACGTCAAGGCTGACCAGGTCGTACTCGCCCTTGTTGTTGCGGCGGTACACGCGGATGTATTCCTTGGAATCAATCACGGTGATTGAATCTGATATGGCGTCCATGGCGCGAAGCCAAGTCGGGTCGGCGATATCGAGGCGCCGGAGGCCAAGTACTCGGCTCGTGTTGATCTTTCCCTGCTTGTCCACGGCGAAGGCGTCATCGATCAGAACCTTCAGTTCACCGCGGGCGCCAACCGTCCAGGACTTGATGCACTCGTCGATGAGCGCCTTGGCGGCCTGCAGCCGTTCGTCGAAGCTTATGCGCTCGTCGATGGCGATCAGGACGCGGTACTCGCCGTCGTAGGAGCTGAGGGTCACGTTACCCTTCCGGCCGCCGATCTTGACGCCGTACTGTTCAGCCGACAAATCGATGAACGCCCGTACATCATCGAGGGAGCGCTTCTTGAACGCTCCGAGAATGGACGCAAGCTCCAGGCTCTTCTTGACGATCTCGGTGACGATCTGGTCGCGTGCCAGATCTATCGGCTTGACGAGGGCTATCGGGACCAGGCGTCCCTTGGCATCCTTCATGTATCCGTCCATGTGCTTTCCTTTCTTTACGCGGCGTCCGGATCGTCCGGGGCCGTGATGACTACCTTGTCCCTGAGCGTCTCGCGCAGCCTGAACAGTTCCGTCCTGGCCTCGCGGAGGGCGGCCATGGCTCGTACGGGGTCGGCGATGCCACGATCCACGGCGGCTTGCACACGGGCGATGGCCGTTTCGAGGGCCTCGTATCCGCTGGGTTCTATGGAAATGGTCTTCATACCGCTTCCTTTCTGGGCCGGCCGCGGCCGCGCTTGCCGCCTTGTTCCACGGCCTGGTCTATGTCGATGGGCTCGGCTCCTCGGAGCTTGCGGGCGGCCGTGGTGAAGCGGCGGTCTTCTGGCCCCTTGAGGATGCCCTGTTCCTCAAGCTCCTCCACCTGGGCACAGTACAGTTCGATGGCGGCGGCGATGTCACGCTGGACCTTGCGGAAGTTGGCGGCCACGGCGGGAACGGCGCCGATCTGCGGAAGGTAGATCTCCGCTACCGGCACCGGGTAGCCGTTCTCGCCCCGCAGGAGGTAGACGCGGCCGTCGCGCTCGTCTGGTATGACGCGGTGCCAGCGGAGCTTGATGCCGGATATGGGCGGCTGGCGGAACTTGAGCGACCAGTTCTCCAGGGGCAGCCCGTCGCCGGCGAAGTGGATCTCTTCTTCTGGCTCCGGCTCCGGGGCGACGATCTTCTTGACGCCGGCCTCGATGTAGGCTTCCTGGAGAGTCATGTCTGTCAAAACGGACACGTGTCCGTTTTGGAATTTCTCAAATACTTGGATATATCGACGAGCGGTCCGGTCGCTGAATGGGAAGTTCTCCTCAAGCCACGGCCCGAACTCGCCGTGGTCAAACTGGTCCTTGACCGCCACGAGGCGCTTTCCCAGCTCGAATGCCAGCACGAGGCTGATACGGGCTACCCCGTGGAGCTTTTCGTGCAGGAAGAGGATTTCCTTCTCAGTCCTGTCGAGGTCGGATACGGCGTACGGCGCGGCAAGGTCCTGTTCTGACAGGGTATCGATTCTGATAAGGTCTTTCATGATGCCTCCTTTTACTTGAGCAGCAATGCGCCGGCGACGGAGACGGTCTCCGAGTCGGGCATATCGCGACCGTTGGCCAGGGCGGTGCGGTGAGCGCGGTCTATGAGTTTGGACAGGTGGCGGATGGAATACCCCGCGGCCTTCTGGAAGGCCTTGACCGTGTCCTTTCCAAGCTCGGGCCAGACGCTCCGTATGATCTTCTCTGAATCCGTTTCCTTGAGGCCGTCTACGTAAAGGAAGACGCCGACGCGGCTGGCCAGTTGCTGGTGGTCGTTCTTGAGGTTCTTGATGCGGTGCTCGAGGCGGGGAAGCCCCGCGAGGACGAGCCCGGATTGGCCCTTGTCGTTGACGATGCGGCGGAGCAGTTCCAGACATCCGTCCGAGAGGTAGTCGGCCTCGTCGCAGATGACGACACAGTCACGCTCCGCCAGGAGGTTGCCGATCTGGCGCACCAGCTCCACGTACGGGGTCTTACGGTCAACACCGAGGGCGCCGGCCAGCTCCTGGACCAGTGCTACCTTATTCATGCTGTCGTCCACCTCGATGAGGATGGTTCCATGGGCATGCTCGGAGGCGTAGAGTCGCAATGCAGTGGATTTGCCGACGCCGGCCTCGCCGACCATGAGCGCTATGTCCTTCTCCTCGTGGGCTATGGTTACGGCGTTGATGACGCGGGTGATCGTTTCTGTCCTGGTGATCGGCACCTGTTTCTTGGCGCGGCGGGCCTGCTCCCGGACCATCCACGAGCGG
>CAZNCK010000047.1:22440-26107 GCA_964571545.1 uncultured Treponemataceae bacterium
GACTTCTTCCACGTTGCCTTTGTACGAGCCGCCAAGCCACTGGCTGACGACCGATCCGGTATAGCCCATGCCCTCGCCGGCCTTGTTCTGCGACAGGGCGCTCTTCTTTATAAAGTCCTGGAACTCTTCTCTAAACGTCATTTAGTCCTCCATTACGTGATGCTCGATGCCGACATCGAGCGGGCTGATGAGCGAACTCCGGGGGGATCTTCCGTCCGGGTGTTCCACGGCGACGATCGCGCGGCGGGCCGCTTCTTCCGTACCAGCCTGAGCCGACAAGATCCCGGCGAGTTCCTCCGCCCCCGCAGCGAGGGCCATGAGGCCCATGGCCTCTTCGCCTCTGGCGTCGTCCGGGGCCGCGGCGGCACGGCCGGCGGCGGCGGCCAGGGCGCGATCCACGAACCCGCGTGAACCGGCCGGCGGCAGGTACCCTGAGGGATCCAGCGACAAGGCAATGTCCTTGCCTACCTTCTGCCCCTCGGCAAGTCGACGGTTGTCCGCCTTGAGGTCTCCCGATTCAAGGAACCAGTCGGCCTTGGCGCGGCAGATGGTCCGGCCGCGGGCGTCGCTTACGAGCGCCTCGCCGGGATTGCCTATGAGCACGCGGATTTCAACCTCTTGGCCTAAGTAGCGCACCAGTTCGGGCGCCCAGTAATCCGTGCCGCCTATGTGTACGCCCTGGCGGCGCACCACGCGGGTATCGGCGCGGGACAGGGCGAGCGATAGGCGCTCCGGGTCTACCGGCCGCATTGCCACGCGCTCGGCCTCAAAAACCTCGTCGGGCGTACGGCCGTCCATACCCTTGCCTGAGCTCCGCCAGGTGGCGTTGTAATGGTCCACGACCGCGGCCAGGGCACGCACGAAGTCGGCCCACGGCCATACGTCGTTACGCTTGGCCTGCTTGTTGAGGGCGCGCCAGAACAGGGCGGCGTCCTCGGGGCGGGTGACCGTGTTGCTGCCGACGTAGGATGGAATCTCCTTGCTGAAGATGCCAGCCCATACGCCGAAGGTGCGCTCGGTCTTGCCCTTGCTAGCACCGTGGTAGGGCCGCGCGAAGGTAACCTTGTCGGCAAAGACCGAATAGGCGCCGAACAGGTACACGAGTTCCTCGTCCTCTATACCGTCGTCACCTACCACACGCATGGTCTTTGACCGGCCCATGAGCACGTGCGAGCGGTAGTCCTTGCCGTTGTCGATATGGATGAGCCGGCCAGCGCCGAAACGGCTTACCGCGAGGAAGAACGAGACGGCGATGTTCACGCTGTTAGGATAGATGGATGGGCAGAACCCGACGATCTTGGCGCTCCGGTAGTCCTGCACCACGGTGACCCAGGGCCGGAAGATGTTGCCGTCTTTCTCTACAAGGAAGTCGAAGCAGTGATGGTCAGACACGAGCTGGTCCATCGCCTTGTACAGGTGCATGTCACGGTCGATGTGGGGCAGCGTGCGCGCCTCCATCTTGATGCGGCCAAGGCGGTAGTACTCGACCGCCACGGCAGGAATAGCACGGAGGTAACGCGAGCAGGTAGGATAGCTCGGCACTTCCTCTGACATGGACGCCTGCAGTTCCAGCCAGGCCATGCGCATGGATGGCTGCTGCGGCTTGAGCCAATACCAGCGCAGGTAACTCTTGGCGACCTCCGACAGCGAGGCTCCGGCTCCGCCACGTTCGGCGTACGCAGGCACGAGACCATCGATGCGGCTGGTCTTCCAGCGCTGGTACCACCGGTAGAAGGTAGGCACCGAGATGACGCCGAGCCTGGCAAGCAAGGATTTCGAGAGCCCACCCGCGTTGTAGTACCCGACAAAATCAGCCGTCTTCATGCCGGAGTTCTCGAACAGCATGATGAGGCCGGCGCGTGCCGCCGCCTCGACGCGATCCTCTTCCCGGGCGATCTTGAAGCCGTCTGGAGCCGGGCTTGCGGCTACAGGCGAGTCGCCGCCCACCGGCAGCGCACCTGCCAGAATCAAGGCGCCACGTACGTCTGCTGGCAACGAGCGCACGAGCCAGCGCCGGCCGTTCCGGTCGTTACCAGTGTACGCCCAGCCTTCAAGCTCGGCGCGCTTGACGATGACCGACCGGCTCTGCCCGAGCGCCGAGACGAGCGCCGTCGTAGGCACCCTTGGCGATGGAAAGTCGGGAAGTAGCGCCGGGCTCATTGTCGGCCTCCGGACAGATGCCGCTTGAGCTGGTCGCGGTCGGCCCGCAGCGTGGCGATGGTCAAGTCCTGGTGCTTCTTCAAGGCCTCCAGCTGGTCGATGTAACGGTTCATGGATATGACCAGGCCGCGTTCTGAAGTACGTTCTTTCTCAAGTTCCCGCAGGCGCGCTTCGAGGCCCTGCACGTACGGGAAGAGGCGAAGCAGGTGGCGGATCATAGGACGCCTCCCCGCTGATTCACGTTGAAGGAACCCTCCTCCGGGTTTACGATGGAATTGTCAAAAACCAACAAAACCCTGAGGAGGGAAGTGAACATGGAGACGATCAAGCAGGAGACATACCATTGCCCTGTATGTGGAGCTGATACCAAGACCACCCTTGAAGCTCTACGGGCCGAGAAAGTGACGGCACGATGTAAACACTGCAATACCTTACTCATCGAGGCCCCCTTCCATCTTTCCGACGTTATCAGGGGTTTTCCTAAGGGCTGACACAGCGGCGTCGAGGGCTTTGAATTCTGGAGTATCAACGCTGTAGAGACGAAGGTTCCGCCGGGCGTTTTCCCATGTCTGGCCAAGTTCCTCACGGAGCACACGCGGGATTCTCAGGGTGTAATAGAAATCCTCATCCATGGAACGTATGTCCACGGGATAGCTCTGTTCGATGACGTCCACCATCAATGAGCGGAAGTCCTGATACACCGGCCTGTCACCGATCTCGGCAGCAAGCATTTGAGCTGCATCAACCCAGGCAGTGACCAGCTGTGCGAATTGCTCTCTATCCAGCTCTTTATACTTATATACGTTGCTCATGCTGCTTGCCTGAAGGTATGAGGAGGCCATATTAAAGCCCCTCTCTTGATTGCCGCTGTTTAAGCTCAGTAATAACAATCCCGGCAAGATCTGTATCCGTCATTTTAACGGGAATTTCGCTGGCAATTTCATCTACAACAGCGAGCATCATCATTCCGAAATATGCCCAGATAGCCGAAGGCGGAGAGATGCGGATTTTAAGCTTGCTTTCTTGCGCGTTCCGCAGGCGGTTGTTGAGCCTCGTCCAAGCCTCGCGATAGTCGATGTCCTTCATGCCGCCCTTCCTTCCGCCTTGGCCGGCAATGCTTTGCGGCGAAGCTGGATGGTGGTCAGTTCTTTATCCGCATAGCTCACAGACACGATGTCCCATCGCTCAGTAAGCGCACAAAGAACCTCGCCGATCTCGGCCTTCGAGCACAGACCCGATAGATTCAACGAGAGGACCCCGTCGGCGCCCATGGAAAGACTATTGATCCGATCGATTGAATACGGGCGCCTGTATATGTCGGTATCAGCATGGATACCGCCACGGCGCATGATATCTTCGTACTCGTTGAGCGTGATCGCCGCCGGAGGGGCAACAACGTCGGACTGGACCGTGTTGCGGTGCGTATGAGCAAGCCGTTTCAGGATGGTGCTGATCATGCCGCCCTCCCTTCCGCGTTGGCCGGCGAGAAGAGTTCGTCCCAGGTGCG
>CAZNCK010000048.1:0-25554 GCA_964571545.1 uncultured Treponemataceae bacterium
CCCGCCGGTACGTCTCCTTCAGGAACTCTACCCCATAGACGACATAATGGCGGAGGCGCTCGGCCTACCGCGCGCGCAGATTCGCTTCTCGCTCCTTGAAGGGGCGACAGAGCCGAGTTATAGGGTTACCGCAAGGAATACGGCTGGAGACGCAGTCTACGAAGCGGGGTACACAGCCTCGTTCTCTGAACGGACCTACCTGGACGCCTTCCCCGGCATAGGCAGGGTCCACCCCGGTACCGGCCGCGTCTCAATCAGCGTTCCAGGGCAGGCTCCATGGTCCGAGTCATTCAGCACAGACCTAGAAAACGTTTGGGCCGCCTACCAGACTAAGGTGCTGCCCGCATGCAGGGCCCGCATAGAAGAGGCCTGCGGCGGCGGCATCGACTCGACAAAACAGCCCTACTTCGCGCAGCTCAGGCTGGACATAGACGCCAGCGAGCCAGACGAGACGCTATCGGTAAGGCAGGACAGGCTCTCGTCGCTGGAATCGCTCCATGAAGACATCTACTTTGTCGGCCTCGACTACTTCCAGACGCTGGGGCTCAAGTCATGCGGAAAGGGCATCGACGCGCCCGGACTCATAGTGCCGGTCATACGCAAACGGCCAGGCCGGCCCCGCATGCGTTTCCGGCTCCTCGGAGAACTATCGGCTGAGCCGGCAATCGAGACGGCGGGCGGACGCTTTACCTCGCCATACGGCGAGTCAAGTGTTGGCGTCTGGATCGAGGCGCTGGATTTTGACCCTGAGACGGGTTGCTTCAGCCCCGGACTGGCCATGGAAATACACGGCGGCAAGGAACCCTCGGCCCCTGATCCAGCCGCGTTTATCCGTTCCTATGCGCGGCTCTTGTCAGCGGGCCTGCTCGACGCGTCGAAAAAACTTGCCGGAACGCCGCGGCTGAGCTTCCGCATCGATGAAACCGTAATCCACGCCGAGCCCCCGGAAGCGGAGCCCGCGCCGGCCCCGCTAGACATTTCTTCTATAGATATCCTCGAGGATACCCTCATAGGCTATGATGAATACCTCTCGCTGATAGGCCAATTCTCGCGCGTACCGGGGCTACGCGTGCGCCAAGTGGCTGAGAGCCGGCAAGGCAGGGCCATACACTCGGTGGAGCTACTGACCTCCCTGCCGGGCTACGTGTCGCGCACCAAGCTCATAGCGGCCAGGCCCGTATATTACGTCAATGCCAGACACCACGCCAACGAGGTATCGGGCACCAACGCCGCCTTCATGTTACTAAAAACCCTGCTCGTCGACCCCGCCTATACCGGCGTCGCCGACAGACTGAACATCGTCATAGTCCCGTTCGAGAACGCCGATGGCGCGGCCATACACTATGAACTGGCCAGGGATAACCCCGAGTGGATACTCCACATAGCCCGGTACAACTCCCTAGGCAAGGAGCTAGCGCACGAGTACTGGAAGGACTCTACCATCCACAGCGAGGCCATGGCCTTTACGAAAGTATGGCGCGACTGGTTGCCGGATGTCGTAACCGACAACCATGGCGTACCGACCCACGAGTGGTGCCAGCAGTTCTCCGGTTACACCTCGCCGTGGTTCAAGGGCTTCTGGATGCCCCGGGCCCTGCTGTACGGTTACTTCTGGTACGTCACCGATCAGCGCTACGCCGCCAACAAGGCCCTATCAGAAGGCATACAGGAAGCGGTCGCCGACCTCGTAGGCGCCGATCCCGAATGCGGTCCGCTCAACGCCGAATGGAAGGACCGCTTCGAGAAGTACGCGCACGCGTGGATGCCCCGGCTCTTCCCCGCGGAATACCATAAGGACATGATCTTCTACTGGGTGCCATACCCGTACAAACCCGACTATTACTACGCGTCGGTAAAGTACCCATGGGTCACGGCAACAAGCTTCGTCACCGAGGTGTCCGACGAAACCGCCACGGGAGGGTTCCTGCGCCTGTGCGCCCGCACGCACGCGCTCAACGACCTGGCGGTGATCAGGCTCCTCATGGCGGCAGATCCCCGGACCGAGTCGCTGACGGGCGCCAAAGATGGAATCCAACGGGCGTTCCGTTCGAGGATCCGCCCCCCGGTAGCGAAACAGTAACCAGCACGCTATGACAGGAGCAAAGATAGTATCGATGCATTTTTAGTGGTATAATTTTGACAAATCAAAATTTCATGATATCGTGCTCCCGCATAGTAACTTATTTCAAGTTACTCAAGTCACACAGGAGGCAGCAGTGATAAAACTCATCGGCGTGGCGATAGTCATTCTGGGCTTTGCCCTGAAACTCGACAACATCGCCATCATCCTGGCGGCCGGTTTTGTAACCGGACTCGTCGGCGGCATGGACTTCGTCAAGATACTCGAGACGATAGGCAACAGCTTCGTAGCTAATCGCGGCATGGCCATCTTCGTGATCATCATGCTCGTCACGGGCACTCTCGAGAGAAACGGCCTCCGCGAAATGGCCGCCAAACTCATAGGCAAGATAAAGAACGCCTCCGCCGGCATGGTCATAGCGGCCTACGGCGTGCTCAGACTCGTACTCGCCGCATTCAACGTCAGCCTCGGCGGCACCGCCGGATTCGTCAGGCCGGTCGTCATGCCTATGGCTACGGGCGCTATTGAAGCCAAGCACGGCAAGGCCAACGAGGATCACCTGGAAGAAGTCAAGGGTATGAGCGCCGGCATGGAGAACACCACCTGGTTCTACGGCCAGGTCCTCTTCATAGGCGGTTCGGGCGCCCTCCTCGTCCAGTCCACCCTCAAGGGCCTCGGCTACGAAACCAACCTCGTGGACCTCGCCAAGGTAGAAATACCGGTCGCCATCTTCGCGCTTCTCGTCGCGGGCACCCTGTACTTCCTCAAAGACAGGCGCCTCTCCAAGACGCTCTACGGCACGAAAAAGTAAGGGGAGGAACCATATATGGCATTCTTCATGGACCCCAAGGTCCTGCTCAACGCAAAACTCCTCGAGGTACTCTACATTCTCATGGGCATTGTAGCCGGATACGCTGGCATCAAGACCCTCTTCGAGAAAGAGCACAAGTCACGCTACCCCACGGCGGTATTCTGGATCTCCCTCGCCGTAATCCTGGCCTTCGGCCGCTGGATGCCTAAGGTCGTAACCGGCATCCTCGTCGTCATCATGGCCATCCCCGCCATCATCAAGAAGGTCAAGCCAGGCACTGTTCCCGCCGTCACCAAGGAATTCAGCAAGAAGATGGCGGACAAGATCGGCTACAAGATCTTCATCCCAACCCTGTCTATGGGAACCTTTGCCATACTCTTCGCCGTATTTACAAAGATCAGCCCGCTCGTAGGCGTAGGCGTAGGCGTCATAGTCGCCATCCTGCTGCTCATGATCTTCGCCAAAGAGAATAAACCCAAGGTCTTCTTTGAAGATTCAAAGCGACTCCTCGACATCGTCGGCCCGCTCTCCATGCTGCCGATGCTGCTGGCGGCGCTCGGAGCCATCTTCACGACCGCGGGCGTCGGCCAGGTCATAGCCGGCCTCGTCAGCAAGATTATTCCCGAAGGCAACATGACGGTCGGCATCATCGTATTCGCTATAGCCATGCCGCTCTTCACGATGATTATGGGTAACGCGTTCGCGGCCATCACCGTGATCACCGTAGGCATAGGCGGCCCGTTCGTTCTAGCCCTAGGCGCCAATCCCACGACCATAGGAATGCTCGCGCTGACCTGCGGCTACTGCGGAACGCTGTGCACCCCGATGGCGGCCAACTTCAACATAGTCCCCGTCGCCATCCTCGACATGAAGGGCAAGTACAACGTCATCAAGAACCAGGTGCTCGTTGCCGTCATCATGCTCGTGTTCCAGATCGGCTACATGCTGATCGCCAAGTAACCAGACCATAGACAGTCCGCGGAGACCGGATTACTCACGAGGCTTGCCTCGTGAGCGGCTCCGCCTCCGCGGCGTAGTTTAGTGCAGCTCAAGAGGAGAACCGCAGCATGCGCATACTGGTCACGGGCTTCGACCCGTTCGGCAACGAAACCGTCAACCCCGCCTACGAGGCGGTCAAGCTCCTTCCGGACACCGTAGCCGGCGCTGAAATCATAAAGCTCGAAATCCCCACCGTCTTCGGAAAGTGCGACCCGGTTGTGGAACAGGCCATCGTCGACAAGAAGCCCGATGTAGTACTGTCCATAGGCCAGGCGGGCGGCCGCTTCGATATCAGCGTCGAGCGCGTCGCGGTCAACATCGCCGACGGCCGGATACCCGACAACGAGGGAAACCAGCCTATAGACCAGACCATCCGCGAAGGCGGAGAGAACGCCTACTTCGCGTCGGTCCCCGTCAAGGCCATGGTCGAAAAGATCCGGGCCAAGGGCATACCCTCAAGCGTCTCCTACACCGCGGGCTCCTATGTCTGCAACTTCATCATGTACTGCGTGCTTCACTCCGTAGCGACGAAGCACCCCGGCATCCGCGCCGGCTTCATCCACGTGCCGTACATGACTTCCCAGGCCATCGGCAAGCCGGTGAACACGCCGACCATGTCTATCCAGACCATTTCCGACGCCATTGAAGCCGCCATCGAGGCTATCGTTGAACGCTCCGCGGACATCAAGACCGCCGAAGGCCAGATAAGTTGATTGTTCGATGAGCATTGCGCTGTCCGAGGGAGCCAGGATCGTCATTCGTGACTGGCTCCGGCTCAAGGCGGGCGAAAGCCTGTCCATCATCTCAGACGAACTCCATACCCTAGAAGCGCTGGAAATGCGCGACCAGGCCGCCGCCGCGGGCGCTTCGCCCATTCTGGTTATCGTACCCAGCGACAGCCCCCAGTCAGGCGAGCTATTCGACCAGCGTTGCGTAGCCTTCATGGCCGCGAACGCGATACTCGGCGCTACCCACAACTCCATCATGACGACCCGGGCCATCCACGACGCTGTCCGCGCCGGTTCGCGTTTCCTGTCGCTACCTCTCGCCACGAACGACGGCCTGTCTCTCCTGACGAGCGACATGATGACCATGGACCCAGCACGGGCAGAACTCCTCGCGGCGCGGGTAAAGCCAGTCCTTGCGGGCGCCCGGATGGTGCATGTTACGACCGAGGCCGGCACTGACCTGACCTGCTCAGCACTGGATCGCTCCTGGAACCTGTTCAGCGGCGTCTGCGACAGAAGCGGCGTCTCCACGTCGGTAAGCTTCGAAATTTCTGTTTCACTGGTCGAGAATCGCACCGAAGGAGTACTGGTGCTCGACGGCTCGATGGGCTACATAGGATTGGTCGAGGCGCCCATCAGGCTACGCTATGAAGCCGGCAGACTGGTGGACATAGAAACAAACCGCTCGGGCAGGCAGCTCGCCGATTATCTGAAGACCTTCGGCGACGAGCGCATGTTCGTTGCCGGCGAATTTGGCATCGGGCTCAACGAAAAGGCACGCTGTGCCGGCAACTCGTACATAGAAGACGAGAGCGCGTACGGAACCTTCCATATAGGCATGGGCCGGAACATCGCCCTGGGCGGAAAACACTACGCCAATGGCCATTTCGACCTCGTGGCTCTCCGTCCCGACCTGTACGTAGACGACACGCAGATAATGAAGAACGGAGCGCTGTTGGATCAGCGACCGTAATCCGCACTGCTCCTAAGGCCGCACGCGTTTCCTGTCACGCGGGAACAACGAAGCTTCCTTGACGTTCTGCAGGCCCAGGATCTTCTGCGTCAGGCGCTCGCAGCCGATGGCAAAACCGCCGTGTGGCGGGCAGCCGTACTTGAACACGTTCAGGTAATCGCTCAGGTCATCCGCCTTGAGGCCGAACTTGGGCAACACGTCCAGCAGCGCCTGATACTCGTTGTGGCGACGGCCGCCTGTCGTTATCTCCAGGCCGCGGAAGATCGCGTCGAAGCTCATCGTGCGGCTGGCGTCCATAGGGAACGTGTAGAACGGACGGTGCCTGCGCGGGAATTCGTTGATGAATACCAGCTCTCCGCCGTGTTCACGGGCTGACCAGGCGCACACGAGCCGCTCCACCTCGGGGCTGATCTCGTACGCCTTCTTGGCCGACGAGCCAGATTTTTCAAGTTCCCTGGCCGCTATCGCTATGGCCTCGTCGTGCGCGACTATGGGGGCCGCGGCCACCGATTCTGGCGACGGCACCGTCGCGCCCCAGGCGGCCAGTTCGTCGCCGTTGCGCGAGGAAACTGCCTCGAATATCGACGAGAGCAGTTCCTTCTCCAGCGCGATGAGGTCCCGTTCCGAATCTATGAAGGCCATCTCCACGTCCATGGACACGTACTCGTTCAGGTGCCGCGGCGTGTCGTGCTTCTCCGCGCGGTAGGCCGGCGCCACCTCGAAGACCCGCTCCATACCGGTAGCCACCATCGTCTGCTTGTAGAACTGAGGCGACTGCGCCAGGTACACCTTGGTGTCGAAGTAGTCCACCTCGAACAGCCCCGTACCGCCTTCGGTGCCCGAACCTATCAGCTTGCTCGTCTTCATCTCCGTGAAGCCGCGCGAGCGCAGAAACGACGAAAACGCTTCTATTATAGTAGATTGTACATAAAATATAGCTCGTATCTTGGGATTGCGCAGCGAAAGAGGCCGCTGGTCAAGAATCACGTCCAGACCGATCTTGCCTGGGTCGCCGTTGACAGGGAACGGCAGGTCGGGAGCGGCGCGCGCGATGACGTCGACGCGGGACGCGCGAAACTCAACGCCGCCAGGAGCCTTGTCGTTGGCAGCCGCCACGCCGGGTATCGACACCACCGATTCCAGCGGCAGGTCCACCTTGCCCTCCACGACCACCTGCGCGATGCCGGAACGGTCTCGCACCATGACGAACGATATGCCGCCCAGCTCGCGCACCCGGTGCACCCAGCCCTGTATCTCCACCTCGCCCGAAGCTCCCGCGACGCCAGCAGCATCAGCATGGGCTTTCATGGCGCCGAGCGCCGTCTTCAGTTCTTTGGCCAGTACCCGCATTACCTTGCTCCTTCACTCGAACGGCGTGGATTCAAGCCCCCCGTGGACTCAGCGACGGCCGTGGCGGCAGAGACAGCGGTCGCGAGGCGCGCGTCCACGACCGCCTTTATCAGGCCCGGTTCGGCCTTGCCGCCGGACGCCGCGATCGACCTGCCCACCAGAAAGGCGGACAGCGACTTGCCCTTGCCCGCGTCGCCGCGGACTATGGCGGCCACCGCGTCGGAAAAGGCCGCGGCCTCGGCAACAAACGCCGTCTCTACGGCAGCCGCTATCTTCACCGGATCGACGACCAGTTCCCAGCCGCGCGCGGCAACTAGTGCCTCCGGTTCGCCCTCGCCGATCAGCACCGCGTCGAACACCTGCCTGGCTATCTTGATAGAAATACGGCCGGATGCCACCAGCGCGACCAGCGAAGCAAGCTGCCCGCTCGAAATCGCAAGAGACCCGATTGCTGATGCGTCTAAACCATCGCGGTTCATAACGCGGCGCAGGTCGCCTGTCATCCAGATGCCCACACGCTCCGCCGCGACATCTAGCTCCACGCCAAGCCGCACGGCTTCCTCAACAGCCGCCTCGAACCAGTCAACGAACGCCCGTTCCTCGCAGATGTTCAGCGCGAGCTCTGTCCCCAGCCCGTACTCCGCCTCGATGCGGCGTTCGCGGTTGAACGGCAGTTCCACCAGGCCCGCCTTCACCGATGCCACAAACGCGGCGTCGGGCCGGAACGGCGGCAAATCCGGCTCAGGAAAGAAGCGGTAATCGTGCGTGCTTTCCTTGGAACGCATGGGCTCTGTCTGGTCACGGTTTTCGTTCCACAGCCGCGTCTCCTGCTTCACGGTCCCGCCCTTCTCGATGAGAGCGATTTGCCGGTCAATCTCGTAGTCCAGCCCCAGCCTCACGAAACGCGACGAGTTAAGATTTTTTATCTCCACCTTGCGCCCCAACCCCGCGCCTGTCAGGTTGACCGACACGTTGGCGTCGCAACGCAACGAACCCTCTTCCATGTTGCCGTCGCAGACCCCCAGCCAGCGCACTGTCCGCCTGAGTTGCTGGATGTATGTCTCCGCCTCAGCGCCCGTCTCGAAATCAGGCTCCGTCACAATCTCTAAAAGAGAAGTGCCTGCGCGGTTGTAGTCCACCAGCGACACGTCGCCCGTGTGGATCATCTTGCCCGCGTCTTCCTCCAGATGGCACTCCTTTATCCGTATCCGCTTGACCGCTCCAGCCTCACCAGACGAACGGGAAACGGAAATGTCCACGTGCCCCTCGACCCCGACAGGCGAGGCGAATTGAGAAATCTGGTAGTTCTTGGGCATGTCAGGATAGAAATATTGCTTGCGCTCGAACCAAGTGCTCGGCGACAGCTCGCAGTCCAGAGCCAGCGCGACCAGGGCCGCCATGCGCATCGCCTCCCCATTGAGCGCCGGCAAAACGCCGGGATAGCCCATGCAGACCGGACACACATTCGAATTTGGCTCGTCGCCGAACGCCGCCTTACAAGCGCAGAACGCCTTAGTCTTCGTCAACAAATGAATATGGACTTCAAGCCCGATGAACGACTGATACTTCATGAGCACCCCCAGAACGACTCGTACCCCGCCGGACGCGCTATCGGGCGGACAGCCTCGTAGCCTTCAGCGATATCCAGCAGTAGCCCCTCGCCGAAGGCCCGTCCCACGAGCTGCACGCCCACCGGCAGACCGTCTTCCACGCCGGTCGGGAACGCCAGAGCAGGCAATCCGGCCAGATTGGCGCAGCAGGTGAACAGATCCGCCGCCTTCTGCGCGAACGGGGACAGACCTCGTTCCCCTCGCCCGAAGGCCCGAGTCGGGAATACCGGCATGAGGATAGCGTCGCAGACAGAAAGCGCCCTCTCGAAGTCAATGCGGATGCCCGTCCGTATCCGCTGGGCCCGCAGGTAGTAGCGATCCTGAAAACCGGAACGCAGCACGAAGGTACCCAAGAGGATGCGCAGCTTCACCTCGTCGCCGAAGCCCGCTCCGCGAGTCCCGTCTATCAGAGCGTCAGGGTTCTCCGAGAACTCAGGCCGGTTGCCGTACCGTATACCATCGAAGCGCGCCAGGTTGGCGCTCGCCTCAGCCGTAGCTATCGTGTAGTACGCGGGCACCCCGTATTTCAGGCTAGGCAGTTCAATATCGACCAGCCGGTGGCCCTGCGCCTTGAGCGCGTCCTTCGCGGCGGCGAAAGCCCGTTCCACCGCCGGTTCCAGCATCCCGGCCGCCGCAGACGGCTCCCCGCCCGCCCCCGCCGAGAAGCTTCCCGCGAGCGCCCTAGCCAATCCCGCCAGCGACAGCACCCCGATAGTCTTCGGCTCGGCGGGCCCGTCCCCCAGAGCCCGCAGCGGCGGCGCGTCGACCGGCGCATCCACGCTCGTCTGGTCCAGCGGATCCGCGCCGCGCATTGCCGCGAACACCGCGCGAGTACGCGCGGCCGAATCAGCTATCACGCCCACCGTCTCCAGACTGGACGCGTACGCCACCAGCCCGAAGCGCGACACCGCCCCGTAGGTCGGCTTGAGCCCCACCACGCCGCAGAAGCTGGCCGGCTGCCGCACTGACCCGCCCGTGTCCGACCCCAGCGCGAACGGCACCAGCCCGGCCGCCACCGCCGCGGCCGACCCGCCCGACGAGCCGCCCGCCACGCGCGAAGGATCCCAGGGATTGTTCGTCCGCCTGAACGCGGAATTGTCGGTGGAAGAGCCCATGCCGAACTCGTCCATGTTAGTCTTGCCCGCCGGCACCGCTCCGGCTTCCCTAAGCTTCGTGACAGCCGTGGCCGAGTACGGCGAACTGAAGCCGCTCAGCAGCTTTGACCCGCAGGACAGCCGCATGCCGGCCACCGCTATGTTGTCCTTAACCCCAAACGGCAAGCCCGAGAGCGGCGACAGCCCGGCGGCCTTAGCCCCGCAGACTGCCAGAGCCTGCTTGTCAAATTCAAGAAACGATCCAATATCGGCTTCCCATGCGTCAAAATACGCATTGAAGCCGTCGCGAACGACGGAATGAGGCATGGCGGATTCCTCCGGAACTTACAGTACGTTGGGGATGACGACGAAACGGTTCTCGCTCCGCGGGACCCGTTTCACGAGTTCGTCGGCGAGGCCTGGAAGCGGATTGGAGCCTTGATTATTGGTATTTGAATTATTGAAGTAGTCAAAGCGCACGCGGTTGCCGGCTGAAACAGCCTGGGTAGTGGGAGGAATATCCAGGATGGAGCGCCCGAAGGCCTCGATATCCTCGTCCGCGGCCTTCATGGCCGCGAAATATTCGAGCATCAGCTCGAATGCCGGAAGCGCCGCGTCCGCCTCATCCTCGCTCAGATCGAGGTGAGCCAGACTCGCGGTCGCCTGTAATTCTTCACGTACCATGTTGTATCTTTGCATAGAGACAATCGAAAGGTCAAGCATGCTCAGAGGTCCTGGGCCTCCGCTTTCCCAGAAATACCAGTACTGTCAAAAACTTGACCGGTACAAAGTACAGTTGTATCCTCTTGTATCATGAATGTGAAAAATTTTTCAGGTACAGCCATTAGACAGAGTTGCGCCAACGTTCCAACCCCCTATGGCGACTTTGTACTCTGTGTCTACCGAATCGCCAAGGACGATGGTGCCCTCCTGGGTGAATGCGCAGACGAAGGTCCAGCGTACGGTTCCGAGATCCGGGTCATATACAAGGGTACCGTCGAGGGAGCCGAAGAGCTTCCGGTTCGAGTCCACTCGGAGTGTTTTACGGGAGATGTTATGGGATCCCTGCGTTGCGACTGCGGAGACCAGTTGCATAAAGCCCTGCAGATCATCAACCTGGAAGACCGTGGCATGCTTATCTACCTGCCCCAGGAAGGTCGTGGGATCGGCCTTGCTGAAAAACTAAAGGCCTATAACCTCCAGGACCAGGGTCTGGATACCGTTGAAGCCAACCTTCAACTCGGGCACGATGCTGACCTGCGGGACTACAACGCCGCGGCCCTGATCCTGCGGGATTTTCAGATCAAATCCATTCGCCTGCTGACCAACAATCCATCCAAGATAGAGAATCTCCGTGAGTACGGCATCACCATATCCGGTCGCATCCCGGTCATCTGTGCAGTCAATCCTTTCAGTGAACGCTATATGGCTACGAAAAGCGCAAAGATGCGCCACATACTCACTGTAGAACAACCAAAGGCCATCGCTTTTCCGGCCTCCGGCCATACCGTGCACCTACCGTATGTGACACTGTCTTATGCTCAATCCCTGGATGGATCCCTGGCTGGAGGAAACGGACACAGGCTTATCCTCAGTGGCGAACAATCCATGCGGATGACCCATCGCATCAGGGCGGAGCATCAGGCTATCCTTGTAGGAATAGGGACGGTTTTGGCGGATGATCCCCAGCTCACGGTCCGTCTGGCGGAGGGTTCCAACCCACAGCCTGTGGTACTGGACTCCCTGCTACGGATACCCCTAGATTCCTATCTTGCCTCCCGTCATCCGCGAAAGACCTGGGTGTTCGCTTCTCGGAACGCACCCGTAGATCGCAGGGAAACTCTAGAAGCTCTGGGGTTGCGGGTGTTCACCGTTTCCTCGGATCAGCAAGGCCGTCTCGATCTAACTCGTGTCTGCGAAATCCTGGCAGAGAACGGTATCCGTTCCCTGATGGTGGAGGGAGGCCTTGAAGTGATCTCCGGATTCCTGGGATCGGATCTCGTCGACCGCCTAGTCATCACTATCAGTCCGCGCTTCGTCGGCGGACGGCGCATAGACACGCTCAAGGCCAAGCTTCCGGAACTCCGGGATGTCTCACAATTCCAGCTCGGGGGTGACATCGTGGTGGAAGGTTTCGTAAAAAAGTCATGACCCGATCCCGGCTTTTTTTTACCGCACCTTTCAGGATGGAATTGCGTGAGGAGTCTGTACCTGAACTACGGGAAGACGAAGTGCTGGTTCGTGCCCGATACTCAGCGATCAGCGCGGGAAGCGAATCCCTCTTCTATACCGGATTACAGCCTCCGGGAATGAAGCTGGACGCGAACCTGCCTGGCCTATCTGGTTCGACTGGGTACCCCGTCAGCTACGGGTACTCCCTGGTGGGTACCGTCATGGATGTTGGCCCCGAGGCGGAGCCCGACCTACTAGGCCGCGAAGTCTTTGCTTTCCACCCCCACGCCACCCATGCAATTCTGCGCTCCAGTGAAGTTACTCCCCTTCCCGAGGGACTGGATGCCCTGGACGCGGTATTTTTTCCAAACATGGAAACCGCGGTCAACCTCGTTCTGGACGGAGCCCCATTGATAGGGGAACGAGTGGCCGTGCTGGGCCTGGGCATTGTTGGCCTGTTAACCGTAACCCTGCTCTCACGCTTTCCCCTGGCGGCTCTTGTAGGGCTGGACCGTCAGGAGGAGCGGCGTAAAAAGGCGCTGGAACTGGGCGCCACTACCTGTCCGGAGGATCCGGCCGGACAAGCCAGTATGGACCTGGTATACGAGCTGACTGGTAACCCCGCGGCCCTGGATACTGCCCTGGGCCTCTGCGGCTTCACATCACGGCTCTGCGCGGGTTCCTGGTATGGTAAGAAGACCGCCCCGGTAGCCCTGGGTGGGGACTTCCACCGGAACCGGATTCGCCTGTTCTCAAGTCAGGTAAGTTCGATCGCTCCGGAGCTCTCCGGGCGGTGGACCCATGAACGACGAGCTAAAATCGCCTGGCAGGAATTGTCGCGTATTCATCCTTCGCGCCTGGTAACCCATCGTTACCCCCTGGCCTCCTGTTCCGAGGCGTACCAACTGATCCAGGAAGGAAAGCCGGATATGCTACAAGTAGTTTTTACATACTGAGAATACATAAGGAGACCAGACGATGCACTCCCTCATGGTTCGTAAAGATTTCATAGCAAATCATTTTCTTATAGGTGGTGACTGGGGCAAGGAATGCGAACCCCACGCCCACCGCTACATCCTGGACCTGGTACTGGAAGGCAAAAGCCTGGATTCAAACAACTACCTGGTGGATATCCTCCAGGTTGAGGATATCCTGGGATCAGTAATCTCCCGATACCGGGACAAGCTTTTGAACGACCTGCCCGAGTTCAAAGGACAGAACCCGAGCATCGAACTCTTCTCGAAATTTCTCGCGGAACGCCTGTCCGAACCCCTGCATGATCCACGGATTACCACCATCCGTGTGACCCTCTGGGAGAATGAATTCGCCTGGGCCCGATATGAACTGTCCCCGCATTGAGAGTACTCCTGATTGTCTATGGAAGCCTGGAAACCCTCTCAGGGGGCTATCTGTACGACCGGACTCTCGTGCGTCGACTGGAGACAGAGGGACATGAAGTACAGGTAGTCTCCCAGACACCCAGAACCCCATACCTGGCAAACCTCGCCGGAAACGCTGATCCTTCCCTGATCCGGAAGGCCGTGGCCTGGCGGCCTGATGTAATCGTTGAAGACGAGTTGAACCACCCATCCCTCTTCTTGCTGAACCGAATCCTGGGCCGACGGGTTCCGGCGCCCCGTATAGGTCTGGTTCATCACCTAAAGTCTATTGAGGAAGGGCCAACCCTGAAACAGGCCGCGGCGCGATACATGGAAAAATCCTTTCTGGCTGGAATGGACGGCTACATCTTCAACAGCGAGTTCACCAGGCAATCAGTGCGTGCTGTTCTGGATTTCTCCACCGCTGGAACCAACGAATCCTTGGAAAAACCCTTTGTGGTAGCCCTGCCTGGCAAAGACAGGCTTGCGGACTTGACGGTTCCGGGTGTAACCAGAGTACGGGATAGCGGAGTCCTGCGCCTCCTGTTTCTTGGTAATGTGATACCACGGAAGGGCCTTCATCTCCTGATAGCGGCTCTGGGCCGGATTGCGGCACGCCCCTGGTCCCTCTCGATCGCCGGGGGTGAGGATCCGGGCTACGGAGCCAAAATCCGGAGTCAGATCCGGGAATCGGGCCTTGAATCCCGTGTTACCTGGCTGGGCTCCGTTGAGGACGCGGAGTTGCCGGGCATCTTCCAGAACCACGACGTGCTGACCGTCCCGTCCCAGTGCGAGGGCTTCGGCATCGTGTACGCGGAGGCCCTGAGCTTCGGACTTCCAGTCATCGCGGGAGAGCTGGGCGGCGCCGGAGAGCTTGTCAATTCCGGGGAAAATGGTTTTCTGATACGGTGGGGGGATTCCGAAGGCCTAGCGGGCTACCTGTCACGACTTATTGATACGCCCGAGCTACTCGCCGCGATGTCCCGTAAGGCTCGTGCGAAGGCGAAAATCCTTCCTGCCTGGGATGAGAGCATGGGGAAGATCGTGCAATTCCTCACGAACCTTACTAGACGGAGAGCCTGAACGTTCTAGCGCTTTCCGGTCAGGATATCGAGTTGATGGGCGATGTACACCAGGGTACCCTCCTCAACCTGCTTCCTGCGGATGTTCAGCCACTCCGACAGAAGCACCGGATCGCAACCTGATTGGGACACCGAGTCCTCCACCATGTCCAGGATAGCTCGGAGGAAGACTCCTTCTTCCCGGGTGTATCCGGTAGCGCCAGAGCTGTTCTGATGGGGTGTAACTACCCAGTCGGAGGCCCCCGTTTCAAGAATGGGATACCCCCGATCGAGCAGGTAACCCAGTATCCGCCCCCCTGATTTGTCCGTGCCCCTGTAGGAACCTTTCCATTCCCGCATGCTGTCGTTATAACGTCTCAGGACCTCATTGTCTGATTCCAGGGCCGGGATGAAGTCCGTCAGTCCCTCGTAGTTGATGGTGAGGTAGGCCAGGCCTCCCGCCTCCAGTCGTTCGAAGGCCCTGTCCAGAACCAGGGGTATGTCGACCAGATCGAGGAACGCGTTGGCCAGGAAAGCCTTGAAGGTCAGGCTGGGGGCTAAACTGGCCAGCCATGCCACAGCATCGCCTGTATGGAGCTGGACAGAGTCTGGCAGGCTACCGGAATCAGGGAAGCACGAAGCCAGAATCCTGCGTCCCGCGACTTCAAGGAGTATGGGGTTCTCATCCACCAGATGGTATCGTATGCCCTCGATTCCAAAGGAAGCGGTTTTCAGGGAACCGAAGACCCTCTCGCACATGGTGCCGATACCCGCGCCTAGATCCGCCACCTCAAGGAGCCCAAATCTTCGCAGATCCTCCAGACCCTGAAGGAACGTCGTCCAGACACGGAGATGCAGGGAGCGGTCGTCAATGGAACGCTTAGCTTCGAGGTATTCTATAAACCGGGTATCAAATATTTCCATGGCTTAGTTACTGAAGGTAGGTCAGGGGCTGTGGAGTGTCAAGCTCGGCCTATGTAGCGCTAGGATTCTTGCGAGGCTGCCGTTCCTTGACAGAACCCCGCTACCGGGCGAGACTTCCCGCTCTGGTACAAAGCATGAATGAACAACCATTGAAGCAGCCTTCATACGCAACTCCGCCCAGTAGTAGCTCTATGGGTACCAGCAGCGGAGAGCCTGACATCCAGGGCTATTATGAAGAGCATACTACCCGGATGCTGAGATGGGGCCCGGGACGAAGAGAAGGAGCCATCCATCGTGCCAACTGGGACCCGGGATGTAGGACGCTTGATGAATCTTTGCACGCCGTTGAAAGGCGCATACTCGAGCGCTTGCTCGCTCTGGCTCCGAAACATGTTCTGGATCTGGGTTGCGGTGTAGGATCCAGCGCCTTGTGGATTGCCGAGAGGCTTGCAGTCCATGTCACCGGTATAACATTGAGCCCCCTCCAGGCGCGACTGGCCCGGGAGAGAACGGCACAGCGAGGATTGGAAGACCGGTGCCGCTTTCTGGAAGGCGACTTCTGTAGTAATTTTCCGGTTAAAAACGTCGGAACCGCTTACGCCATTGAAAGTTTTTCTCATGCTTCCAGCCCTGCCGGATTCTTTGCCCGGCAGAAAGAGCTGCTACCGACAGGAGCACTACTCCTCATATGCGATGATTTCCTCACCCATGAAACGCCATCAGAGCGGATGGAGGCGCGCTGGGTAGGACGCTTCGCCGCCGGATGGCGGCTGCCTTCCCTCTGCACCATGGAGGAAGCAGCCAGCCGGGCCAAGGCAAGCGGATTCGAGCTACTGAGCAACGAGGACCTTACCCCCTTTCTCAGACTTACACCACGTGCCGGACTCCTTCTCAGAAGCCTGATCGAATCCTTGCCTCTGCTGAAAGCATCCGTTCGGTCCAGTCTGGCTGGCGGCACAGCCCTACAGGTGTGCCAGCGCAGGGGTTGGACTCACTATCGCTTCCTCGTGTTCCGCAGGCAAAATGCATGATGATCCTGGACAGCTCAGCCCGTTTTCAAAGGGGCATGGCCCGGCTGGCCCTCATATATCTGGCAACAGGGTGCTCGCCTTTCCTGCTGCTGTATCTGGTTCCGGAACTCAGGGACTCAGGCTTCAACCCCCTACCCGGGACGCTCAAGATGGGTTCGATACTGGCCTGGCAATTCTGTTTCCTTCTGCGCAGCCGCGACTTGGTGCTGCGGGGAGGGAACCTCGAACACATGTGGGGCTGGGCCAACCAGGTTACCCTTGCACGTGGCGTCCTTCTGGCCGGGCTTGGGGTATTCCTTTTCGTACCCGAACCAGCCGGAGCCGGCAGCTGGATACCCGCCGTACTGTACGCGGTAGCAGGAGCGGCTGATTTTCTTGACGGCTACATAGCCAAACGGACCGATACCCGGACAGAAATGGGAGCTCTTCTTGATGGCCATCTGGATGGGATTGGCATACTGATATCATTCTCCCTGGCGGTGCAGTATGGTCACCTTCCCGTACCCTTTCTGGCCCTGGGTCTGGCCAAGCCCTTGTACTACCTCTATATCACGATCCATACATGGCTGGGGGGTCAGACCCGCGGACTACCTCCCAGCTATATGCGAAGAAGGCTGGCGGGGTTCCTGATGGGTCTTGCCGCGGCGGTACTCTGGCCGGGAATCGATAGTTCAATTGCTATCCTGGGTGCTGGCCTGGTGGGAATTCCCTTCCTGGTCGGCTTCCTTCGCGACGCGCTGGCAGTATCGATGCGTTTTGATACCCAGAATCCGGAATATCAAGCATGGAGGGGAAAGATAGGCCGGACACTCTTCGGACGTCTCCCTCTCCTGCTCCATATAACCGCGGGCCTGTCGGTTATCACCCGCGTAGCTCTGTATGCGACGATGCCCATCCGAGGCGGAGCCGTTGTGTTGGCTGGAGTGCTGGTCTTCTCCTTGGTCGTCATCGCAGTGGGAAGACCGAAAAAACTCTTTGCCCCGGCCTGTATGGTCTTTCTTTCAGTTGAGGTCTTCCGCTCCTCTGGAACCGGGCTGGATATCACGGGGGCACTATCCCTGGCCTCTGCCCTGGCACTGTTCATCTTCCGCCCCTGGAGGACGGACAGGTGAGCGGCAGGGACCAGGGCTGGAAAGCCGGTGCCACATCCGGCATACGCTGGCTACATGTCCTCCTGTGGCTTCCGGCGCCCCTCCTGCTGTCCTGGACCCTCCGGGGAGTTCCCCTTCGTGAAACTGCCATAATCCTTGCCAGGTTGACTCCCGGGCGCCTGGCTATCCTGGCCGCGGTAAACCTTGCCTTCGCCGCCGCCCTTACCCTGCGCTGGATATCGGTACTCCACGGTCTAGGCGAGCCTATAACCATGCGGAGCCTGCCGCCCCTGACCGCGGCCCGCCTGGCCGGATTCGCCGTCAGCTACCTGACTCCAGGGCCGCAGTTCGGAGGTGAGCCGGTGCAGTTGGCCATGGCGCGCAGTCGTACCGGGCTCTCCTACTCACGGGGCACAGCATCCCTTGTCATCGAAAAAGGCTTCGACCTGGCGGGGAACCTGGCTTTCATTGGCTTTGGGGCGCTGACGCTCCGTTCCCTTCCTCTGGCAGCAGGCGGTTCCGGACGAGAGCGGACTCTGTTTTCCGCCGCAGGAATCTTGCTGGGTATCCTGCCTCTGATATACCTAGGCCTAGTATTCGCGGGGGTACGCCCTTTATCGTCTCTCGCGGCCCGGACAGTCAGGAGCCCCCATGCCAAGCCCCGGATCGTCCGGCTGGCAAGCTTCATTCAGGAGGCTGAAACCGATGTGGGGCGGTACGGACAGAAGCCTGTGCGAGCGGCGGCCCAACTTTTCCTATCATTCCTGGCAATCCAGGGACTGGGGATTCTGGAGTTGTGGCTTACCCTGAAATTCCTTGGTTCACCCATTGGTTTAAACAATACCATACTGCTTCTGGCGGGTAGCAAATTGGCCCTTTACACGCCTCTCCCTGGTGGCTTGGGCGCTCTGGAGGCAGTCCAGAGAACGCTGATCGTGCTGGTGGGTTACGAGCCGAGCACGGCTTTGGCCCTGTCAGCCTGGATCCGGCTCCGGGATCTCCTGTTCGTCCTGGTCGGGCTGGCAGCGGCGGCTAAGGCCTTGCGCCGGCCTCAGGGACAGACGTAAAATCCTCGAGAAGGCCTGTGTAGACGGTGTCCAGACCCGGATGGGGAGGCGCCTGCCGGGGAATCCAGCCCGGGGTGTACCCCCGGATGCGGAATGATTCGAGCACCTCCGGATCCTGACAAAGCACGTGTATGGGGACAGACCTGAGTTTACCCGTTCCCGTTATCCCGCTATACGGCTGATGGTCTCCCAGAATGATCACTAGGGGCTTTCGGTCCGCCAGGAACCGGGCCATATAATCACTTACCACGTCCAACTGGTACTCCATCGCGGCAAGGTAACCCGGCGCTCCAGCCGTAGCGGCTCCTTTGGGTATCGGGATGGAGCGGACGTTTTCCCGTTTGGTGAAAACAGCGCCGTCCCCGAGCTCCGACCAGTCATCCAGCCTCCGGGGAAGCAGACTAAAGGGGTAATGCCCTGAAATCATGACGAACTGAACGAAGATCGGTACCTCTGATGGAGCCACCACGTCACGATGCACCACATCGATGGCGTACTGGTCGGGCATGGGGGCCCACCGGAAACTTGGTCCCTGGTAGGCAAAATCCCGGTAGTAGTACTTCTTTGAAAACTTGAAATACTCGCCCTGGGGCCAGTCGAGGGTGGTAGCGGGCATGGAGTTGACCGTGAGGTACCCCGCTTCATTGAAGCGCTGGGCCATTGGGATAAGTTCGGACTCCAGTAACGCCTCATAGGCTACCTGGTCGGCTATCCAGACGCCCGAGGCTAAGGTGGAATCAGCGAGCCAGGAATTGCCCCCAAAGGCCGGTGAGGATAGGAAAGCAGAGCGTATGTGATAACCGGCTTCCTGCAACCGGGCTTCAAATTTCCGCAAGTAGGGTTCGGCTCCCTCGAAATGCCCGGGTTCTGAATAGAGGGTATACCCGTAGGATTCTACAATGAAAAGGAATACGTCACGGCCTGCCAGCCGATCGAGAGGAAAGGATTCCACCTTCATGGCCTCTTGCGCTACCCGCTGGAGTCCCTCCCGCGTTTCCGCTTCGTACCGGCGGTACCCCAGAACGCCCCTGGCTTCCTGGGCCATCCGCGGCAGGGAGCTGGAACCAAGAACGGGCACCCCTGCCAGCGTTTCCAGGAGAACCAGGAAAACACCCAGTCCGGCAAGGAACGCCCACCTGCGGGGAACGCGTCTCGCGGAGCGGACTACCGTATCCGATATGCGCCTGAAGCCCCAGACAAAAGCTGCCAGGAAAAGAGGCAGGGCGACGAGCCCGACACCGAAGACCGGAAGCGGAAGGGTATCCCGCAGGAGCCCGTACAGGTCAGGCACATAACCCGCGTCGGTGACGAGTGACAGCGGACGGTTGAAGGTGCGCCGGACAAAAGCATCAGAGAATCCAAACAGGAGCGTGAAGCCTTCGATCAACGCGAGTATCCAGACAACAAGCTTTCCTGGCTTTGGTGGAATCTGTGGGACCCAGGCCAGTATTGCGATTGCCAGAAAAGCTTCAAGAGATGGAAGCGCCAATGCGGCGGGTCCCTCGATCAAGGCCCACGGGAGACGGAACAGGATATGCAGGAGAACCGCGGTGCCAATCATCCGTGTGCTCCGGATCGGATCAATTGTTCCTCATGGTTTGTTCATACATGGTCGGGCAATGGTAGTAGCACTTTTGACTGCTGTCAAACACACACAAGAGTAAAACTTTCCTTCCAATCCCGATATTGTTAATTTTCCACCATGTTGTCATGGAAACTAGAATCCAGTTATGCCTCGCTATCGGAAAGCTTATACTCATATGTTTCCACGGATACTGTGCCGTCGCCTGAATGGTCGGTTTTCAATACATCCCTTGCGGAAACCCTGGGGCTGGGGTCCACCCCTGATCTTGAGGATCTTTCAATTCTTTCCGGGAACAGGCCACCACCGCAAGCAAGGGTCTACGCCCAAAGTTATGCCGGCCATCAATTCGGTCATTTCACCATCCTGGGAGACGGCCGGGCAGCGGTGCTCGGCGAGGTTCTCGATCCCCAGGGAACACGATGGGACCTGCAACTCAAGGGATCAGGCCGGACTCCGTACTCCCGGGGAGGCGATGGAAAGGCTGTCCTGGGCCCTATGCTTCGGGAATACCTGATCGGCGAATACCTCAATGCTGTCGGGATACCCGCTACTAGAGCCCTGTCCGTAGTGCTGAGCGGCGAATCGATATGGCGTGAGGGCTATAAACCCGGGGCCGTCCTCTGCAGGGTTGCCTCAAGCCATCTACGGGTAGGAACCTTTCAATACGCGGCCGCACTGTCCGATGTGGACATCCTGAAATCTTTAGCCGACTATGCCATAGCCCGGCATTATCCCCAAATCAAGGGCGTGAAGAACCCCTATCTGTCTTTCCTTGATGCCGTCGGCTCCGCGCAGGCTGACTTGGTCGCGCGCTGGATGTGCACAGGTTTTGTTCATGGAGTAATGAATACCGACAACGTAGCCATCAGCGGACAAGCCATAGATTTTGGCCCTTGCGCCTTTCTTGACACGTATCACAGCGGGCAAGTATTCAGCAGTATCGACAGCGGGGGACGCTATGCCTGGGGGCAACAATCCGCCATAGCTGCCTGGAACCATGCGCGGTTCGCGGAGTCGTTGTTGCCCCTACTGGACAAGGATCCCGAAAAAGCCATAGCCCTGGCCCAAGAGTCGATTGAGCGCTTCAACCATACCATGGAAGAACAATTGACCGTGGGCTTCGCAAGAAAACTGGGCTTGACCCGACGGCAAAGCGGTGATGAGAATTTGATAGCAGGACTCCTTGCCTGGATGGAAGACAGCAAGGCCGACTTCACCGTCACGTTCCGGGCGCTTACCCAAAAGGCTGCCAAGCTCAGCTCCAGCGTTCCGCTACCTGGCGCGGGCTGGTTGCACCTCTGGTTACAACGTATACAAGGCGAAGCCGCACCGGTGGGCATTATGATGGCGGCCAATCCCAGGATCCACCCCAGGAACCGGCCGGTCCAATCCGCTCTGGATGCCGCAGAAGAAGGTGACATGCAACCCTTTGAGCGGCTTGTACGGAGTCTGGCAAATCCATGGGCCCATGATGCAACGGTGCCCGAACTGGAGCCTTCTGAACTAACTGAGGTTTTGCCATTTAAAACTTATTGCGGAACGTAATCGCAGATCACTTGAGGCATGAGATGAGTATCAAGAGCATTGATCTAGGACGGACTGTTGGCATGTTCGTCGCTGATCTTTTTGAAGATCTCTAATTTTGGTCATAGGGAAGCAAGCTGGAGAAAGCTACACCTACACTGACGATATTGTAACGCGGTTCGGTTTTCAGTATGGTGACTATAAGGAAAAGATATGCAACCCTCATAACATTTTTATAGCAAATTTAGGAAGATGATGCGATCCTTGACAGGAATCAGAACAAACAGGTTGTGCCTGCTCATGTCCGACACATCGAAACATAGACTTAAAAAGGCTATACCATCATGACTTTGTTTTTCAATACCCTGAATGAAATGTACCTGGGCTACGCCGCGATATTCATATGCATGGGCGCGGGATTCTTGTTCCTGAGAAAAGTCGACAAGGACGAGATCGGCCCTGGCTTTTGGGCACTGAGCTTCTTCCTGAATAGCGTGGGGTTTGTATTCTGGTCCGGAATCGTCCCTATAGTTCCCTGGCAATATTTCCTCTTCGGCGAAATTGCCCATATTCTGGGTTTTTTCATGCTGGTATGGGGAGCCTATAGGTTTTCTGGTTACACGTACAAACGCTGGAATGTCACCGTGATCTTGCTATGGATCGCAGTTTGGTGCGCGTCCATAGTCTTGATCAAACAATACACGCTTGCGGCGACAATCATGATCAAAATGCTACGCGTTGTACTGTTCATTCCAACGGGCATATTGATCATCATAAAAAAGGGTGAAAAAAGACATTTTGGTCAGACTATAGCGGGTGCTGGCCTGATAGCATGGGGACTGTACACAATTGTGTTCGCGTTCCTCAAAGTCGACAAATTACTGAACCTAGCCTTTGGATTCCTCGTCGGCTTTCAGATACTCGCGTCGTTCGGCATGGTCGCCATGGTTATAGACCGGATACAGTATAAAGTTGCTGAAAACGAAAAACGCATAAAGCGCCTCGAAGGCCTCCTGCCCATTTGCTCGTATTGCAAGAAAATCAGGGACAAGGACGATGCGTGGCAGTCGCTCGAACTTTATATAGAAGATCATTCCAAGGCTGAGTTCAGCCATGGCATCTGTCCGGATTGTTTCGAGAAACATAGACCGGACAGATAGACATCCTGGCTGATCGCCCGCTAGGCGGTCGCCAGAGCGACGGGAACCCGCGCCGAATAATTCCCGAGCGACAGCGCCGCCGCCTTAACCGCGCCTGCGAGCAACACGGGTATGACGACGAGGGCCGGACCGGCGGCCGCGCCGACGAGGCTCATGCCGACTATCTTAGACAGCAAATTTGCCATCTGCAGGCTAAGAAAGACGCTGTATACGGGCGCCAGTATCAGTCCCGATTTCCGGCCCTTGCCGTAGGCCCAGCCGGCCATGATCGAAGGCGGCAGGAATATAGCCAGGTCGTAACCCTGCACTATCATAGTGGTGAAGTGCGCCAGGCCCACGGGATACAGGCTCCCCTGGAGCAGCGGCTCGAGTATCACCTGTAGCCAAAGGGCGGCCATGAGCAGGCCATTGGCGATGAGGAACACCGACACGTACCGCCGCTTCGCCGGTACAGACTGCATTTCGTCTCGCAGCCCCAATGCCAGACGGATGAAAGTCTGAAGAGACAGGAACAACAGCACGGCCCAAAGCAGGAATAACTCGTTGTAGGTGCCCATGCCCAGATACATGAAGTACTGCACCAGAAAGTAGCCCACCACGCCCGTCAGAAAGATCTTTCCGCGAACGGATTTTTTTGAGACGACAATCCCGACTATAAGAAGCGGTATTCCGACAGCCAGCGAGAACAGATCCTGGGCTATGCCCTGGACGGCCACATCCGCCGGCATGTGGCGGTACGGCCCGTAGCCATGCAAGGTCACCTGTTCGCCGCGAATCGAGGTGATCCGCTCGGGCCCTGAGCCCCGCTTGTCCAGCTGAGGATAGAGGCAGGCTACCAGGCTCAATAAGGCTATCAGCGCCGCCATCACCGTCGTCGTAATATCTTTTTTCACTCTAGCTCCTTGCGTATGAAATCGCCCGGAGTATAGAGAGTATATTTCTGTACGGCAATATGAGGATCGATTTATAAATTTGAATAGAAGACCTGTAGATTCTGCCTGGCGGCGCAGGTCATAGTGTCCGCACGAAGGTGGAGTTCATGCGGGAAATAATCAACATGATGCTCGCGTCCGGCAGAACGGGCGTCGAGCTGTCCTTGTACACCATCCTGCCGATGATGGTGATCATGATGGCGGTTATGCATGTGCTGGAGCGCAAGCGTGTCCTCAGACTGGTAGCCAGCGGGGTCGCGCCTGTACTGATAGTGTTCGGATTGCCCGGCCTTGGCGTGTTCGCCATACTCCAGATCCTCTTCATCAGTTTTGCCGCGCCCGTGGCTACCCTGCACATACTCGAACATGACGAGTCGGTCAGTGACTCGGGCATCGCCGCTACCCTCGCGGCCATCCTGGTTATGGCGCAGGCCAACGCCGTGTTCCCGCTCGCGTCGGTAGGTCTCAACGTGCCTGTCAGCATGGCCACCTCCCTTGCCGGAGGCCTGATTGCCAGCTTCATAGCGTTCAAGCTGTGCGGCGGAAGGCGGTCCACCAGACAGACCACTGCAAGTCCAGATAAAGGCATATTACAGATAAAAGACGAAAAAAAGCTGATCGCCCTACTGTTCGAAGGCGGCGAGGCGGGGCTGGCTATCGTACTGAAATCCATTCCGCCCCTGGTCATCGCCATCTTCATGGTCAACGTCTTCAAGCGCATCGGCGTCATCGAGCTGCTCGAGTCTATCATGTCGCCCGCGCTCGGAGCCATCGGCATACCCGGCGTGGCGGTGTTGCCCATAGCGACGAAGTTCATCGCGGGCGGTACCGCGATGATGGCCATAATCCTCGACCTGATGGAACAAGGCGCGCTGTCGGTGGCTGAGCTCAACCGATTGGCCGGATTCACGCTCAACCCCCTGGATCCCGTTGGCCTGGCCGTGCTCCTGACCGCTGGTCCGAGGGTCGCCAAAGTGGCCAGACCGGCCGTTCTTGCCGCCGTGGCAGGCATAGTCATCAGGGGCATCCTGCATCTCGTCATTTTTTAATTACACAAGCGATATACAAATCACATTCTCCGCGCGTCTATACCAGTGAGCGATATGGAAACAAGATAACGGATCGAGGCCCGCGAGCGCTTCGACAAGCCTTGCGAGGATGATCGCGCTGGTACCGGCAACGACTCTACTAACGGAAAAGCGACCACCAAACAGGATTCGGATTAGTAACGAGAGAACCATGGCCGGTACCCGCGCGAAGCGGGCCGGCCATGCGTATCCTACCAGCGACCGAGAGCCGCTGGGCCGCCAGCGAGCTCAACGCGACGGCCGCCCAGCACGAGAGACCGAAAATCAGCGGTTTCCAGCCCGCGGCAACGAAGGCCTTGGGTCTGGTCCCGAGACCTATCGCCGCCATCGCGACGACAATGAACAATTTGCCGGCCGCTACGAGAAATTTCGTGCCCGCCGGCGGTACCAGGCCAGTACTGGCGAGAATCGAGGCCGCGACAAACCAGAGCACGAACCACGGGAAGCTCGAACGCATCGACACGGTGGCCTTCGCGGTGACCACGGCTTTCCCGGGCGCGCCGGGAATAACCGCACCGGCATCGCGGGCACTGGCGCGGACGGTACGCGCCACGAGCACCAGCACTATCGGCACGATCAACAGGGTCCGCGTCAGCTTGACGACAGTGGCCGTATCGAGGGCCGCCTGGCTAAGCGCCAAGCCCGCGGCTACGACCGACGAGGTGTCGTTGATGGCCGTACCGGCCCAGACGCTGAAGCCAGCATCGCTTAAACCGAGCAAGCGCCCTGCGGCTGGAAAGATAAGCACAGCCGCAACGTTGAACACGAATATCGTCGAAATTGCGTAAGCCGTCTCGTCGTCGTCCGCATCCATGGCCGGCGCCGCCGCCGATGCGCAGGGCCGTCAAAAAATTCATTAGTTCATCGAACCTTGTGCCCACACCGCAAGCGCCGG
>CAZNCK010000049.1:0-24672 GCA_964571545.1 uncultured Treponemataceae bacterium
GGCTACGATAACCAGGGGTTTGCCGGTCTGGGCAATCTTCTCCAGCACGGGAAGAAGGTCTTTCATGGAAGAGATCTTCTTGTCGTGAATCAGGATGTAGGGATTCTCGAACACGCTGGTCATGGTGTCGCGGTTGGTCACGAAGTAGGGAGAGAGGTAACCGCGATCGAACTGCATGCCTTCGACGAAGTCGATGGTCGTGTCCATGGTCTTGGATTCTTCAACCGTGATGACGCCGTCCTTGCCGACCTTCTCCATGGCATCGGCTATCTGGGCGCCGATTTCCATGTCGTTGTTGGCTGAAACAGAAGCGACGTGGGCGATCTCGTCCTTTTCCTTGATGTCCTTGGAGTTTCTCTTGATCTCTTCAATGGCTACCGCGACGGCCTTGTCCATGCCGCGCTTGAGGCTCATCGGGTCCATGCCGGCCGCGACCGACTTGAGGCCTTCCTTGACCATGGAGTAGGCGAGGACGGTGGCTGTGGTGGTACCGTCGCCTGCGATATCGTTTGTCTTGGTCGCCACTTCCTTGAGAAGCTGGGCGCCCATGTTTTCATAGGGGTCTTCGAGCTCGATTTCCTTGGCTACGGATACGCCGTCCTTGGTGACGGTCGGTGCGCCGAATTTCTTGTCGAGGAGCACGTTGCGGCCTTTGGGGCCGAGGGTTACCTTGACTGCGCGAGAAATCTGTTCGACGCCGGACAGGAGTCTCCTCCGGGCATCTTCGCTGAACAACAGTTGCTTGGCCATGTTCTTGTATCTCCCTTTCTTTCGTGGGTGTTCCGCCCCGCTCCGGGCCTCGCGTGTATCTTAGAGTTCGCGAGCGCCGTTCTTGGACGGGTTGGCGTACAGTATTTGATTCGAATCGGTATGATTCGCGTTGTCGAAGATACTAAAAATCAGCCCCAGGCGGCAAGTGGCAAATTGCGGTCAAAATTACATAATGCGAGCGTGATGGTTCCCCGAATGGCGTTGAATCGATATAATGGATGGCAATGAACGACGAAATAACGGTACTCCACGAAGACGAATACATTCTGGCGGTAAACAAGCCATCCGGACTCCTGTCGGCGCCGGACCGCTACGACCTGGAAGCCAAGGCCGTTTCCAGGGAACTCGAGATGGAACACGGCAGGCTCTGGTCTGTCCACACGCTCGACATTGATACAAGCGGCGTCTTGGTGTTCGCCAGGAACGAAGCCACGCATCGCGCCTTATCCGTGCTGTTCGAGGAACGCGAGGTCAGGAGCGTTTACCACGCGGTGGTATCGGCTCGTCCCTCATGGACCGAGACAGTCTGCGACCTCTCGCTGACCCCCGATGGCGACCGGATGCACCGTACCATCATCGACGGCGCGGGCAAGCCATCGTTTACCGACTTCTTGATCCTCGGGTGCCATTCCAAGATGGCCATAGTCGAGGCTCGTCCCAGAACCTTGCGCGCGCACCAGATACGCATCCACCTTGCCGCTCTAGGCTATCCTATAGCCTGCGATCCGCTCTACGGCGACGGAAAACCCGTTCTTCTTTCCAAGATAAAACGACGATGGAAGGGCGACGACGAACGTGAGCGCCCGCTCATTACCCGTACGGCGTTGCACGCGTTTTCCATTGAATTCATTCATCCGACGACGCGTGCGGCGGTGCGTATCGAGGCTCCGTATCCCAAGGATTTCAAGGCCTTGGTCTCGCAATTGCGCAAGATGTAGCCTGTCTCCGCGCGGACTAGCGGACGCGCGGACCATCGCGAGCCTTGTCCTTTCCGCCTGCAGTTGGTATTCTTGTCCGAGCCTCCGCGGGAGGCTCGGGCGCCTTGCGCCCCGCTCCATCAACTTTTCCGGAAGTATCATGAAGAAGACTATCATCATGCTCGCCGCCGTTGCGGCGCTTTCCTTCTCCGTTTCAGCTTGTGGCTCCAAGGAAGAAACCAAAGAAGCCGCGGTCCCTGGCGCGCTTGCCTCCAAGTCAGATGTCAGTTTTGCCTTCGGTGTCGCCGTCGGCTCAAGCCTCAAGGATACCGGCGTCGAGATCGATTACAAGCAGTTCGTCGCGGGCATCAAGGACATCATAGAGAACGAGAAACCCACGGTCAGCATAGAAGAAGCGCAGAACACCATCCAGGTCGCCATCATGGCCGCCATGAAGGTAAAGTCCGACAAGAATCTTGAGGCAGAGACCGCTTTCTTTGCCGAAAACGGCAAGAAGGCCGGCGTTACCACCACGGCCAGCGGCCTCCAATACGAGGTTCTCACCCTTGGTACCGGTCCCAAACCCCTTGAGACGGACCCCGTTCGCGTCGACTACGTCGGCACCTTCCTTGACGGCAAGGAGTTCGACAGCTCCATCGCATCGGGCGAGCCGGCCGTGTTCCCCGTCGCCATGGTCATACCCGGCTGGGTAGAAGGCATCCAGCTGATGCCCGTCGGATCCAAGTACAAGTTCTATATTCCGTCGATGCTCGCGTATGGAGAGCAGGGTTCCCAGGGCGGCATAGAGCCCTTCAAGACCCTGGTTTTCGAAGTAGAGTTGCTCGGCATCGAACCCCCCGAGACTAAATAACGTTGACGGCGGCCTTCCGGGGCCGCCGTCAACGGATTTTTCAAAATGCAGACGCATTTTGAAATTGGCTCTACAGCCTGAATATCTTGCGAAGATCGGCGCCGCGTAGCACCCGTCCGTGCAGGTAGAACAGGAATACCGCCACCGACACGAGCGCGAGCGCCGCGACTATAGACCAGTACGGGCGTATGCTGGTCCCCAGCCCTATTCTGAGTATTGATTCCAGGGCGATGAGAAAAACTGACAGTCCCAGGGCTCCTATGCCCAGCAGGTTGATCCCTTTGATCCGCCTCGTGACCATGATCTCGGCAGTTGCCGCGGCGATCATGAAGGTGGTCATGGCTATCGGCGTGCCAAGTGTAAGCGACCACTCCATCTGCCCGTCCATTCCGTCCAACACCAGTAAAAACGCGATGACAGCCGCGGCCATGATGGACAACGCCGCCTTGATCCTTCCATACAGCACTATCGGTGTGACCGATACAATCCAGCCAAAGACGACCGACGCCACAGCATAGCGGGACCATCCCAGGCTTGCGTCTGACAGCAGATCCACGAGCAACAGGGCCGCGCTCGCGAGTGCCACCGCCAGGGTCAGCAGTTCTACCCCTATCCGACGGCGCTCCGCCTTGGACAGCCTATATGCGTCTTCTGGGTCGATGATGTGCTGCGGATAGGGGCTGTCTTCTGGCTTCCGGGTCAGCGCGTCGAATTTCTGTATGGGAGTCGAGCACAGGGGACAGGCGGCGACGCTGTCGTCGAGCTCCACGCCGCAGTTACTACAATAGGGCATGACTAGATTCCTTTCCGGGGTCGGTAACCTGGTTCGATTCTACCTTTACCCTCAGCCCATCCTTGACGAGCCTTGTGAAGAAGGCGCGTTCTAGGTCGTTGCGTTCTATCACGCTCCCGAAACTAATTGAAAGCGCGTCGCGGTGGCTGATCATAGCCGCGACGGTTTTTAGGCCCGGTGTCGAGGGCAATAATACATCGATTCGGAGTACTTTTTCAGCGAATGAGTCAGGCAGCCTGGCCATGCCGACGTTAGTCGCGAGACTGGAATAGAGGTTCTCTCCATGGGATTTATAGACGCTACGCATGAAGATGTTCTTTAGGATAAGAGGAATGATGCGGATGAAGGGATTCTTGGCTGTCATCACGTTCCTGGTAATCGTTCTGGCCAGCTCCTTGGAATCATAGGCTAAGCTCATCATCGCCTTGGCCCTGACGATGATTTCCCGGAACTCATAATGACCCAGCCTCGTGTCTATATCGGGTAAGGCGTAGAGGCTGAAGTTGCGGAGCGTTGTCGACGGGAAGAAGTTCCGCAAGTTGGCGGGAACCTGAAGTCGCAACGGTTTGCGCTTTCGCCTGTCGGCGCACCGGGGGTGCGCGTCTTGTACATCTTGGAGCGCCGCCAGATAAACCGCCGCCAGATATACCGTAAGCGTGGCCCCGTATTCTTTGGCCTTTACTAGAACCGAGGCGAGAGAAAGCGTTCCGGTCGTTACCCGCATGGTGTACAGGGGCAAGGCCAGACCAGGCAGATGCCAGGCGGCAGTGCCGCGCACGGGTTTTGGCGCGCCTGGCGTCGCATGGCGAGAAAACGCGTCTTCCCACTCCGCGGGGTCGGGCGTGCCCTTTGGGTCGAAGACGCCATCGCCGTACTCCGTCTGGATGCCCTGCATACGGTAATATTCGGCTAGTAACGATCTGAAAAAAATCATCGCCCCGTAGCCGTCGGTCAGGATATGGCATATTTCCAGAGCCACCCTCTTGTCAAAGGCCCTCACTCTGTACAGATACCCGCCCCGTTTTCTGGTCGACAGTTTTTGCATGGGGAATTTCGAGTCCTGCACGACCCGATTGGGAGCCTCGTTACGCTCGAAGAAGAACCAGAAGAAACCCTTGCGCAACTCAATCTGTAAATATGGAAAGCGAGGCCTGATCGCGTCCAGGGCGGCCTGCAGACGTTCGACATCGACCCGGTCAACGAGTGTGGCTTGAATTCTGAAATACGCGCTTATCTTGTCCGAGAGGATGGCTGGATAGATGATGGCCGCATGATCGAGCGCATACCAGGGATGGGCGCGAGGGTACTCGCGGGCGTGAGAGTACTCACGAGCGTGTGAGGAGCCTAGGGCGCGATAGGGCTGCCGGTATTGGGCTTGAGCTGGGGCCAGGGGGCCGGACTTCTTCGTCATCACATCTAGTGTAATGACAAAAGGAGATTTTTGACATGCATGCGCCTATGCAAAACCGACGCAAACGGTCAGAATGAAACACCGATGATAGATTTGCACACCCATTCCACCGCCAGCGACGGGGCGCTTACTCCCCGGGCCCTCGTAGAGAAGGCCGCCGCGGAAGGCTTAACCGCGCTTGCTCTCACCGACCACGACTCCCTGGATGGCCTCGCAGAGGCGGGTGTCGCGGCGCAAGTGCTGGGGCTACGTTTTATACGGGGCATCGAGATTGAGATAGCCTTCGAGCCCGGCGAATTCCATTTGCTAGGACTAGATCTCCTGGATATTAAGCAGCCACTACGAAGCGCTGCTGCGCTTCTGGCCACTTCTCGCGAAGACCGCAACCGTGCCGTCGTCGAGTTGTTCAGGGCCGATGGTGTCGACATCAGTTATGAGGAGCTGCGAGTCCGAGCCGGAACCGGCATGATAGGCCGACCACATATCGCCGAGTTGCTCGTCGCCAAGCGCGTCGTCAAAAACAAGCAGGCTGCCTTCGACCGCTACCTGGCCAAGGGGAGGCCCTATTATCTCCGCAAGGCCTGTATGGAACTTTCCGAAGCCATTCGCGTCGTCCAGGAATCCGGAGGACTGGCCTTCGTCGCCCACCCCATGTCGCTGTTCGCCAGTTGGAAGCGGCTGCGTTCCCTGTTCGAGGAGTGGAAAGCGCTAGGCGTAGACGGCATTGAAGCCTGGCACCCCACTGCCAGGCTCGTTGACTGCACCCGCCTGGACGCCTTGGCCCGCGAATTCGGTTTCCGTGTCAGCGCCGGCAGTGACTACCACGGTGCCGTCCGCCCCGACCGCCGCCTCGGCCACACCGTAGGCAACAAACCCATCAGTGAAACCTACCTCGCCTGCCTGGAACGGTAAAGTCGTTTAAAAGAATTTGCAAAGAGACACAGAGAAGATGAGGGGGGATAAGAGGGATTAAGAAAGAAAGTTTTAAAATTCTTTATCTTTATAATTTTCTAACTCGTCTTCTCTGTGGCTCTTTGCCAAATTTCCTACTCTTTATTCCTCATCTTCTCTTTTTCTCTGTGCAAAATTCCTGGTCTTTACCAGCTTAACCTCTACGGCAGCCGGAGCAGCCTAGGACGTGGACGTGGCGGTGGCCGGGTTTTTCGAAGTAGCGGGCCAGCAGATAGCCCCCTCGCGGCACTATCTTCTCGCAGACCGGGCATACGCGGCGATATTCGGTGTTTTCCGGCCAGCAGTAGGGGCACCCGTATATCTGCATGACCTTGTCGGCGCTTGTGCTTTTGAACACCTTTGACTTGACGAGGGCTCCTGGTGTCAGCTTTTCGCCGCATACGGGACAGGTCCGCACGCCTACTCCCTTCTCCTTCATTTCTCCGCGGCTATCGGCTACGAAACGGGGATTGGTACGCTCCTTGCGCGCGGCATGGGGGCTATAGACCAGTGCCCAGAACAGCCAGAGCAAGAAGACGCCTACTGAAGCGAGTATGGTAGCGAAAATCAAATCATCCATAGTTTGAGTATAGCATGGCGTTGACGATACGCGCGGCATGAGGCCATACTACGGGCATGGCTACCCTGTACATGATCGCGACGCCGATAGGCAACCTCGAAGACATCACGCTGCGCGCCATAAGGATACTCGGCGAGGTGGACGCGATAGCCTGCGAGGATACCAGACACACGCTCAAGCTCCTTAACCATCTGGGCGTTAAGAAACAACTCGTCGCCTGCTATGCGTATGAGGAAGAAAAAGGCTCCGCGCGCATCCTGGGTCTGCTCGATCAGGGCAAGAACGTAGCCTATTGCTCCGACGCCGGCACACCCTGCCTCTCCGATCCCGGCATCCTGGCCACGATGCGCGCCCGCGAGGCCGGTCATGAGGTCGTACCAATACCTGGACCCAGCGCCTTCGCCGCGCTCATTTCGGCCTCCGGCATCTTCTACAAGGCTGTGACCTTCGCCGGATTTCCGTCTCCCAAGCCCGGTCGCCGCCGTTCTAGGGCAGCGGAGCTCATGGCGCGAGAAGAAGCCTTCGTCATGTACGAATCTCCTCATAGGATAGTAAAACTATTGGCCGATATTGCCGATATAGATAGCGAGCGGCGCATATGCGTCGGCAGGGAGATGACGAAGCTGCACGAGGAGTTCCTGTGCGGCCCGGCGTCAGAAGTCCGGGATACGCTGGCGGCCAGACCCGAAGTCAAGGGTGAGATCGCGCTACTTGTATCCGGTTTTAAAAAAGGGTAAACTTGAAGCACTGTGTTGCCGATACTGACAATGTGAAAGGCAGGGGCCACCGATGACGATTGACAGGCTGAACCCGCTGGATCCAATCCAGCCCAAGAAACCCTCCGGCGTAACTCGCGCCGACAGGAATTCGGGGAATGATTCCGTGAGCCTGTCCTCGGAGGCCATGGTCAAGGCCGAGCTCTTCAAGGCGCTCGAGCTGGCTAAATCCGCTCCGGAAGTCAGGATGGACCGTGTCGCCGAGATCAAGGCAAAGCTCGACGATCCGAACTACATCAACGATACCGTCCTGAACGCTACCGCGGATCGCATCCTCGACCAGTTCCTCTAGAATTTAGGATATGCATTCCAGATAAAGGCGGAGGCTTGCAGGCTTCCGCCCTTTTTATTATATCGAGGCATTATCATCGATATAATATAAAGCCTATGATAAAGACCGAGGCCTCCAAGAGGAGTACGGCGTATGGCTGATTTTAGGTTCCACGTACCGGCTGACTGCTTCATAGGGCAAGACGCGCTCTACAAACTGCCCTTGGTGCTCGAGGGAGGCCCTGACCGGGCGTTGCTCGTCGCCGATCCGGGCCTGGGCGAGGCCAAAACGACCGAACGGCTTACTACCATCCTCGAAGGGCGGGGCATGCAGCTCATCGTCTTTGACGACATGAGCGAGCGACCTTCCTCGACCGCTGTCGATGAAGCCGTGGCCTTGGCCAGAGGCTCCCGCGCGCCGCTCGTCATAGGTCTGGGCGGCATCAAGGCCCTCCACGTGGCCAAGGCTGTCGCGGCGCTGGCTACCGGGGACAGTTCTGTGGATCGCTGGATGGACGGCGAACCTCCGGTACGGCAGTCCTTGCCCCTCGTGCTCGTTCCGACAAGCTACCGCGATCCCTTCCTGCTGTCCGGCGGCCTCGTGCTGACCGATGCGCGTTCCGGCGGCGCCGTATTCCTGCAGGCGCGTCGCGGCGTCGAGACCGCCGTCGTGCTGGACCCGAACGCGCTGGGCGGCCTCTCCGCGAAAACAGCGGCCGCCGCGCTGCTGGACGGCACGATGGGCGCCATTGAAGGCTACGCCTCGGCCCGTGAGGGTTTTTTGTCCGACATGGCGCTAAAAGAGGCCATAGGCCTGTATATCCGCGCTCTCGACGTTACCATCCAGCGCCCCGAGGATCCACAGGCCAGGATGGACGCCGTGCGCGCCTGCTTCCTGTCCGGGCTGGGGCTCGCCGCCTCGTCGCCGGGCCTCGGCACGGCCATCTCCTTTGCTATCAATGCCCGCTGGGGCGTACCCAAGGCCAACCTGGCCGCGGTCATCCTGCCGTACCTCCTCGAATCGCTGTCACGCTCAAGACCCGAGAAGATCGCGGCCATAGCGCCGTTGTTCTGCGAGGTCGACCCCGAGGAAGGCGCCGCGGGCGCGGCCGCGAGGGCCGTGGAGTCTATGCGCACGCGGCTGGGACTCCTTAAGATACCCAGCCGCCTCAAGGACTTCGAGCTACCCCTGGAGCGCCTCGTGGAGACCGCCGAAGCCGCTCGCCGCTTCGACTTCATGAACTTCCTGCCGCGCACGATGACCGTAGACGATGTCTTCGACTTCATAAAAACCGTGTACTGACGAGGATTGCGAAGAGGATAAGAGAATAAGAGGAAGGAAAGAGAAAGATGTTAGGGAAAGAGTCGGGCGAGAAGAGAGGCGATCGAAAATGTATATGATAAGCTCTCCTCAATTCCTGATGCTCCAATTCTATCTTTCTCGGCTCTTTCTTCTCTCTTATTCTCTTATCCTCTTTGTTATTCTTTGTAGAACAAGGTAATTCATGATAACTATACGGAAGTTGATGACGCTGTCGCCTTTGCACAGGGCGCGGAAGGCGGCGCAGGTGCTGGGGCATGTGGAGGCTGATTACCGCAACGGCCAGAGCGGCGCGGGCGCGTGGGTTTCTGAACTGTGCGCCGCGTTTGAGCGGGACGAGTCGCTGCCGGCGGAACTGCGCGCGCTCGCGGCCGAGGCCTCAGGCGAGGCTGGCAGGACGGCCTTGTCGTCGCCGCAGGCGGGAATACGCCTTGTAAATAGACTTGCACGGGGACTCGAAGCCCATGCGGGGCTGTCGCCAGCCGACTGGGACCTGCGCGAACCGTTGGGACTCTCGCTTGCCGGGGGCGTACGCAGGGTGTTTCCGGGCGTGCGCGCGTATCTGGAAGACCTGCGTTCGCCGTTCAACGTGGGCTCGATCTTCAGGAGCGCCGACGCGTTCGGCGCCGCGGAAATAGTACTGTCAGGCTTTACCGCCGACCCCAGCCATCCGCGCGCGGCCCGCTCCGCGATGGGCGCGACCGCCGTCGTGCCATGGCGGCGCGGAGGCCTGGAGGCGCTGTCGGAATCGGGAGAGGCGTTCGCGCTGGAACTACGCGGAGAATCCATTGATACTTTTGAATTTCCGGAGCGCGGCATCGTCGTGGTGGGCTCGGAGGAACTGGGCGTATCGCCCGAGGCCATGGCGCTGTGCTCCCGCACCGTCAGCATTCCGATGCTGGGCGCAAAGGGCAGCCTGAACGCCGGCGTCGCCTTCGGCGTGCTCATGGACGCGTGGCGGCGCAGCCTGCGGTCGCGCGGCGTCGAGGCCGTCCGGGGCTGATTATCGGTTTGTCAGGAACCAGTGGCCGTAGCTTCTCCCCATTCGCCGTCCGCAGTGGAGGCGCTCGTCGCGTCAGTTTCTTCTTCGGCCGGCTCCTCAACGACTGCCGGCTGCTGGCTGACGCAGGCCGTGAGCGTAGTTGCCGCCGTTAACGTTAGCGCCAGGGTGGCAATCAGGCTAATCCTTTTTCTTGTCAGTACCATCTTCGTGCTCCTTATTGTAGGGTGGTCGCATGATTAGCGCGTATAACCGCATTGTCCGAGTTGACGTCCTCGCTGTCAAGGATAGGACGTTTAGTTTGACAACTGCCCGGATCGACCCTACAATGTGGCCCATAAGATAAGCTCTGAAAGGGAGAGAACATGGCAAGAGTAATTCTCAAGAACGTCACCAAGGTCTACGACGGGGACGTCAAAGCGGTCGATTCAGTCAACATCACCATCGAGGACAAGGAATTCGTCGTTTTTGTCGGCCCTTCGGGTTGCGGCAAGTCGACGACGCTTCGAATGGTGGCTGGGCTCGAGGAAATCTCGGGCGGCGAGATAAGCATCGACGGCCAGATCGTCAACGACGTGCCGCCCAAGGACAGGAACATCGCGATGGTGTTCCAGAACTACGCGCTCTATCCGCACATGAGCGTGTACGACAACATGGCCTTCGGTCTCAAGATCCGCAAGCTGCCCAAGGCCGAGATCGAGCAGAGGGTTCGCGAGGCCGCAAAGATCCTCGACATCGAAAAGTACCTGGATCGCAAGCCAAAGCAGCTTTCCGGCGGCCAGCGCCAGCGCGTGGCCGTCGGCCGCGCCATAGTCCGCAATCCTAAGGTCTTCCTGTTTGACGAGCCGCTGTCCAACCTGGACGCCAAGCTTCGCGTGCAGATGCGCGCGGAGATAATCGACCTGCATCTGCGCCTCCAGGCGACAATGATCTACGTGACTCACGATCAGGTCGAGGCCATGACCATGGGCGACAAGATAGTCGTTATGAAGGACGGCCTCGTTCAGCAGATCGGTTCTCCTCTGTACCTCTACAACCACCCGATAAATAAATTCGTCGCCGGATTCATCGGTTCGCCGCCGATGAATTTCCTGACCGTCAAGGTGCTGGAAGAGGGCGGCAAGATAGTACTCGACGAGGGAACGGGCAGGATGAGCCCGGCGGAAGAGCATGTGGCTGCCCTGAAGCCGTTTATCGGCAAGGAAGTCGTCCTTGGACTGCGGCCGGAAGATCTGCCCTACGACGAGACGGCCAAGGGCTTTAAGACGACCATCAGCGTTGTGGAGCCGCTCGGCGCCGAGATTCACCTATGGGCCAAGACGGCTAACAGCCAACTCGTGTCCAAGGTTCCGCCTCACCATACCTTCAAGATCGGCGATGAGGTCTGTTTTGCCCCTGTTATGACGAAAGCCAGGTATTTCAGTATCGACACAGAGAAGTCGATACTCCCCGTCGCGATCGTCGAGGGTGAAGCCGCCCAGCTGAACTGATACACATCGCTCTCGTAACAAGGCGGGCCGTCCCTGAGGGACGGTCCGTTCTTGTAAGAGCTTTGGCAAGTGACATATAATAGGTGCTATGATCCGAACCGTCACGACCTCCGCGCTCGACCTCATCGATGCCATCGACGCCATCGAGAGGGAGACCGAAGCCATATATCTCAGCCTCGGCAAGGTGTTTCGGACCGTCAAACTGGCGGTGGATGTCAGTTCTGTGGAAGCCGAGAGCGCTATTACCACCGCGCTCGGGTTTCATCGAGGCGGCCTCAGCGCGGCGACGGCAAAACGTCGATCCGATGATTTCATCGAGGATGCCACTCGGTATTTCAAGAAGGCGGAGGCTACCGAGCAGACGTTTCTTGATGGCGTCGACGCGGGCATTAAGAGCCTTTCCAGACTCGACGAGATAATAGGACGCATCCGCTCCGACTCCGAGGAGATGGAGATCGTATCGCTCAACGCTATGACCGTAGCGCTCAAGTCAGGGGCCGCCGGTCGCGCGTTTTCAGTAATCACCGATGAACTGAAGCGGCTTTCGGGGCGTACGATACAGCACGCCGACGATCTCTCCCAGGCCGGGTCCGCGTTGCTGGAACGCCTGGGCGCGCTTCGCATCACGCTCAGTTCTCTGACAGTAGCCCAGTCGTCGTTCTTTGAATCGGCTATGGCGGCACTCGAGAACGGATTCATCGCGCTGGACAAGGAAATCGACGAGACGGCGCGCGACATACACGCTCTTTCCGCTGAGGCGTCCAGCGTCCGTTCTCCTATTTCGTCGATCATGCAGGAAGTCCAGCTTCAGGACATTATCAGGCAATCGCTAGATCATGTAAGGCTTTCGCTTAAGGCCGCCGCGCCGGCGGCGCAGTGCTCGGATGAAGAACCCGTAGACCTGGATGAGGAGCAAGCCTTCCTCATGGAAATAACGCGACTCTCCGCTTCCCTGCTCGAAGATGTAAGCGCGCAGGTACGGGCCAGTCTGGACCGCTTCAACGCGGGTATAGCCGGCGTCAACGCTGTCATGGCCTCCGTTGAGACCGCTAGGAGTTCTCTCCTCGCGGGCCGCGGCGACGCAGGCAACGGCAGCGACTATGAAAACAAGTCAAAGCCGTATATTGCCGCCAAGGAAAAGGCCGTTCTGGACGCGGCTGCCATTTCCGACGGCGTGCGTCGACTGGACGAGCGTTTTAAGCAGATGAACGGTATTCTGGCTAGATTCAAGAGCATCGTTACCGCTTCCAGAATAGAGACGGCCAGGAACAAGGCCCTTGCCATCGTTTCCACCACGGTCGCGGGTATGATGGATCTTACCGGACGGCTTACCGAGGACGTTGCCGCTGCCGGCGGCGTCACGCGCTCGTTTGGTAAAACGCTGTCCGCCGGCATGTCGGACTATCTGTCCGGGGCCGAGGATAACCTGGCTTCACTCAGAGAGAAGGGCGGAGAACTCAGGGATGAGTTCTCCCGTATCGATGAATCCAGAAGACGGCTGTGGGCCATAGAGTCTGATTTCAGGCCCTTCTCAGAAGAATTCGCCAAGGCCATCACAGAAGCCTCGCAGTCTGTAGGTCGGATAGAAGCGCTGGCGTCCGAACTGGAATCCATGCGCGGGGCGCTTACATCATGCACTGAAGACGACACGGGTTCGGCGGCTCGCGTAGCCGCTTCCAGTATCCATAGCGAGCGGCTGAGGACAATAGTCGACCGGTTTACCATATTTGCGCACAAGCAGACCGCTGCCCGCCTGGGTAGCCTCACGGGCGAGGTGGACGGCTCCTCCGCTGAATCAGGCGATGTGACACTGTTCTAACGGCAGGGGATGAGTGTACACGCACCGACTGAGTTACTTTGAACAAAGCATCGTCACAATACATCCGGGCGAGTTCTACACCTCAAAGGAAGATATCATCATAGCAACGGTGCTGGGCTCCTGCGTATCGGTGGCCTTCTGGGATCAGCGCCTGAAGCTGGGCGGCATCAACCACTTCATGCTGCCTGGAGACCTGGGCGACGAGGATATGATAAAGAGCCGGAACGCCAAGTATGGCATGTTCGCCATCGAACTGCTCTACAACGAGCTACTCAAGGCCGGTTCCAAGAAGTCCGACATCATAGCCAAGGTTTTCGGCGGGGCTTCCGTTCTGAGGCTGGCCAATGGTCCCACCAAGATACCCAAGGGCAACGTCGACTTCGCGGTGGCCTTCCTGCGCAAGGAAAACATCCCCATCGTGGCTAACGACACCGGCGGCATCCTGCCGCGGAAGATATTCTTCTTCGCGCAGACGGGCAGGGTGCTTCTCAAGCGCATCTGCGGCACGTTATCCACCGCGGTGGAACGCGAGGAAGAAGCATACTTGGATAAGATCAAGCGTGAAGACTTCGGCAATGTCGTTATGTTCGATCGCTAGTCCCTGCAATCGACTATGAAGCCTCCCTGCGGCACGTATACCCGCGATCCCGGAGGCAGGGAGCTTGTCAGCCAGACGTTTCCGCCTATAGTGCTACCTTCTCCTATGACCGTTTCGCCGCCGAGTATGGTGGCGCCCGAGTAGATGGTCACTCCATCCTCTATAGTCGGATGGCGCTTGTGTTCGCCTTCGCTTTTCCGAACGCTCAAGGCGCCAAGCGTGACTCCTTGGTAAATCTTCACGTTTCGCCCTATGATCGCCGTCTCGCCGATAACGACGCCGGTGCCGTGGTCGATGAAGAATCGCCCGCCTATCGTCGCGCCCGGGTGGATGTCTATGCCGGTCTTGGCGTGCACGTACTCGCTCATCATCCTGGGGATGAGGGGCACGCCGCGCTTCCACAGGAAATGGGCAAAACGGTGCACCGTTAGGGCCTCGAGCCCCGGGTAGGCTAGTATCACTTCTTCTGTGGATTTTGCCGCGGGGTCGCCGTCGAAGGCCGCCGCGACGTCCTCCATAAGCACCGACCTGATGTCCGGCAGCGCGTCGAACAGGTCCTGGACCAGGCTCCTGGCTTCCATGTGGCAGGCGGCCGGGCAGCCGGAGCGGCCGGGCAGCCTGTATCCGTACTCCAGGCTTTTCATGATTTCATTGACCAGAGCGCGGGCCGCGCGGTGGGCCAGTTCCCCGATGACGAAGGCCGCGTTGGTATCGTCAATACCGTCTTCCTGACGGTAGCCGGGAAAGGCTAGGGTCTCGAGGTCGGCCACGATGGCATGCACGGCTTCTTTTGAGGGGAGGTTCTGGCCGGTCCTGTGGTTGATGCCGCCAGACAGTTCGTACGATGCGATAAGCGCGTCTATCGAACGCGTGAACGTTTCCATGGAAATAGCTTATCTACAAGCAAGGCCATTCGGGAAGAGCCTTTCGCAAAGAAGCGGTCAATATCGTCGCCCGCGGTCTTTGCGGCTCGCTCTCCGAGTTGTATTACTGAAGCGATGTTGTCAAAATCGAAGGCGGCCCTGCCGTCAAACGAAGTTATCGTCAGGCTCGAGAGCCGGCTCGCCTGCCCTTGAGCCTTCTCCGCGGCTATGTCGAAGCACCGCATCAGGACGCCCATGCCGTTTGTGAGCGTTGCGGGGTCTATCTCGCGGAACGGCGTGACATCCGAGGCGAGTATCCTTCTGTAGCCGCGGGCCTCTGCCGTGTCGCACGGCAGATTGTTCAGCACGCCTCCGTCGACGAGTACCATGCCGTCGAGCGCCACCGGCGCGAACACGCCGGGGAACGACATAGAGGCGCGGACCGCGTCGGCCAGGTTTCCCGCGCTCTGCACTATGAGTCTTCCGCTGGCTAGGTCGCAGGCGGTGCACGAGAACGGGATGGGCAGGTCCTCTATGCGCATGTCGCCATAGATTTTTCTGAGTTCGGCGTGGGCCTTGTTGCCCGAGTCGACGGCGCGCCCCCGGAACAGGGCTCCGAGCGCGGCGCCGGCTTGTACAATCCTTGAGATGGCTAGGTCGGGCAACTTGAACGCCAGGCTGTCTACGAAATTGCGCGGGTCAAAGGCGCGGGCGTAGGTTTCCATGCGCGCCGCATCCCATCCTATCGCATACATCGCCCCAATGATGGCGCCCATCGAAGAGCCGGCTATGAAGGAGGGGCGGGGCGCGCCGCGTCGCTCCAGTTCCTTGATGACGCCGATGTGGGCGAGTCCCCTCGCGCCGCCTCCAGACAGGACCAATGCCCACTTCATTGCTGGTTATGCCTTTACGACTGCCGGTTTTTCGCCCGGTTCGCCCTTCTGTACCTTGCCCATGAAGAAACGGGCGACGAGCATGCACAGCGCCGCGAATACGAAGATGCCCGGGTATCCGACGAGGTCTATGATGGCGCCGGTGAGGGGCGGCGACGAGATTGCGGCAGCCTGGCTGAAGGTGTAGTAGAGCCCCGTGTAGACGCCGATCGTGCCGAAGGTGGCCATCTGCCACAACATCGGGAACGAGTTAGTGACTATCGTGATCCAGAAGATGCCGTAGGCGAACATGACGGCGAGGAGGAGGTTGAACCTGAGCGCCGCGCCTATAGAGGCTACTATCGGGCTCGCGATGACGGCGGCGAAGCCGAGCAGGGCCGTCAGGACCAGGAGCGAGAGCCGTATGGCCTTGCGCCTGCCTATCCGGTGGGCAATGTAGCCCGAGGGAATGGCGAAGAGGAGCTGGGCAATGGCGACAGCGGAAGCCGGGAGGGCTGCCTTGGCGTTGGAGGTAATCCCGAACACTTCTTTGCATAGTTTTCCGATGAAGGGGAGTATGCCCTGATAGCTGAGGAACCAGAAGAACAGCGCGAGCAGTATCCAGAGCGCGCTCTTGTCCTTCTCCCCCGCAACGGCCCTAAGGGACTGCATCAGCGGAACTTTTGCTTCTTTTACGTAATCCTCATGTTTGCGCTCGCGCACGAAGGCGAATACCAGGATGGTCGCGAGCACGACGAAGAGTCCGGCTATCGGGAAGGGGATGCTGTCCTTAGTATTGCCGAAGAAGGGCAACACGATGTCGAGATCCATCAGCCGCGCCAGACCCACGGTGCTGATGATGGCGCCCAGAGCGCCCATCGTGTTGATGACGCCGTTGGCTTCGGAGCGGAATTCGCCGGGGATTGTGTCGGGCATCAGCGCTACGATCGGGCCGCGGGAGGCTTGCTTGACGAGGTTGAGGCCGAAAACCACCAGGATCAGCGCTCCGAGCGAGCGAGCGGCGGCGTAGGGTATCAAGGAGAAGAATAATGCCGAGAGCGGCAACAGCGTAATGATGAAGGGCATCCTCCTGCCTATTTTTGTCCTCGTGTTGTCAGACCACAACGAGACGAAAGGTATGAGGAAGACGGCCAGCATGTTGTCCAGGGTCATGATAGTCCCGATGAGGGCGTTTTTCTGGATGTACTTACCCAGGAAAATCGGTACGTAGGTGTCGTAGAGGATGTCCATGAGACCCATCGTGAAGAACCCGAAGCCGATGAGGAACGTCAGTCCCAGGTAGGGCTTGAAACCGCTTTTTTTCTCGTCCAGATGGATGTTCTTCGTGCTCATACCAATGCCTCTCCGGCCCCGTCGGGCCTGATGTGCAGGATAGTGGTGGCGCCCTGCCCAAAGCGGGCGTCCATGAAATCGGTGTATTCCTGTGCTTGATCCAGTTTAACGTAGGCCTGTATCGTGCCGGCAAAGCCGCCGCCGTGTACTCTGACCGCGCCGTCCTTGCCGATGAAGGCCTTGGTCAGCTCGATGGCTACCGCCAGCGACTGGTCTCGCACGGCGCCTGGCCTCATGACATTCTGCAGAAGCCTCCAGGATGAGTCTCCGGAGCGTTTGACCAGTTTGAGGTACTTCTTGAGCTTGCCGTCGTCCAGGGCCGCCGCCATGCTTTCGGCGCGGTCGTTCTCGTCGACGAAGTGGATGGCGCGAAGCAACGCCCGATCTCCGACCTTATCCCGTATTTCTGATGATTTACGTATCAGTTTTTCCAGCGAAAGCTTGCGCAGGCTTGGCATGCCGAACAGTTCGGCCACCGCGTGCATTTCCGCCGGTATTGCCGCGTAGTCGTCGGTTAGGTCCGCGTGGTTGCCGCCGGCGTTGACCACGGCTAGAACGTAGCCGGCCTTCTCGAAGTCGAAGGAGACGCGGGACCAACGCGGCTTTTCCGGTCGGCCAAAATCTATCGAGGAAATACCTCCGAGCGCGCAGGCCATCTGGTCCATGAGCCCGCAGGGTTTGCCGAAATGAAGATTTTCGGCTTCCTTGCCGGCCATAGCCAGTTCCGCGGGCGGTATCCGGTTCTGGTTGTAAAGCGCGTTCTGGATCTGTCCGAAGAGCAGCTCGACCGACGCCGAACTGGAAAGGCCGGAACCGGCTGGCACCGCGGAGCTCATCCTACCGGAAAAGCCGCCTGTCATGCCGCCTTTTCTGGAGATTGCCGCCGCGACGCCGCGAATCAGGGCCTCGGGCTTGCCGCGTTCGGCCGGCTTGGGCTCGAGGTCGCCGAGGTCTACCCTGAACGGCTCGGCCCAGCCCTCTGAATGCAGTTCCACGGTCTGGTCATCGCGGGGGGCGACGCAGGCCAGCGAGTCCAGGTGTACAGCCGCGCAGAGCACTCTGCCGTCGTTGTGGTCGGTATGGTTACCGCCGAGTTCGGTGCGGCCGGGGCTGGATATAAACGTAGCCTGAGGCGCGTCATTGGTCGCGAGCGTGAGTTCGGCCAGGCGTTCCCAGCGGACTGCCTCTGTTGAGGCCCTCGATTCGCCGTACCATCGCGCGAGCAGCTTTCTGCCTTCACGAGAGCGGGGTAGCTTTAAAAGCGAGTCTGGGTCGTGCACGATATCTCCTGGTGGCAGCGCCGCGCGTACGGCGCCTTCTTCGATTTCAGGTGCTATTAGAACGTTGACGATATCACGCTTTCCACTATTGGAACAGGGACAGCGGCGCCGTTGTTATTGGCGCAAAAAAACGGCGAGGGCCGCCCTCTCGGACGGCCCTCGATGCGAGGTACTGTTGGCGCGCTTACTTTATGTATTACGGAAGGCCGTTATGCCGACATCTCGTAGATGTAGCCGGTCCTGACGCAGGTCTCGAAGAGTTCGCGGGTCATGAACTCCTCACTGACGTCGTCCCAGTCGTCTCGATGCCTGACAATGCGCACTACAAAGCCGTCCTCGATCTCGTTGACGAGCTCTAGTACAGAAGGCGCGCGATCGGTGCTCTTGATGGCGAAGGTCTTCATGCTGTTCCTCCGGTCGACGCAGATTGCGTCTATATGTATAGTTTCGGCGTTTGCGGAGAATGGTTTAGCCTTAGTTGCTTGCGGCGCTCTGGACTACCGTGCCCGTAGCGCTGTATATTCTTTGAACTCCCGCGTGACCGGTTACCCATCGTCCAGAACCGGACGACCTTCGAGGCTTCGACCCGCCGGGACAATACGTTTTTCAACTTTTAAGGATACCGATGCCCTCTCCTACGATCACTTCATTCGCCGATTTCGGCTTCTCTCCCGCCGTGCTCGAAGCGCTCACCCGCAAGGGCTTCGAAGAGCCTACCCCCATCCAGGCGCTGGCCATTCCCCTGCTTCTCAGCGGTACCTCGCACCTCGTCGCCCGTGCCAGGACCGGTACCGGCAAGACCGCCGCGTTCGGACTGCCGCTCGTCGAGAAGCTGTCCATACCCGGACCCAATGTTCGCGCGATTATCTTGATGCCTACCCGCGAACTCGCGGTACAAGCCGCCGGAGAGATAGCCAGCTTTACGCCGGGCTCGACGCCCCGCATATGCACGGTCTACGGCGGCGCATCCATGAGCGAGCAGCTCAGGCGCCTGTCCCGCGGCGTCGACATAGTCGTCGGCACGCCCGGGCGCGTCATAGACCACATAGACCGCAAGACCCTTGACCTGTCCGGCCTCGAGTGGCTCATCCTGGACGAGGGCGACGAGATGCTCGACATGGGCTTCATCGAGGACATCGAGAAGGTAATGGACGCCTCCAACCCGTCCCGCCGCGTCGTGCTGTTCTCCGCCACCATGCCCTATGCCATCGTGCGCATAGCCAAGGAGCGTCTGGGTACCTTCGAGACCGTCGAGGACATGACCAACCCGGTGCAGGCAGGCCTGACCGACCAGATATGGCTAGAGGGGCGCGAGCGCGACAAGCTTGAGGCGCTGTGCCGCATCGTGGACGCCGAAGACGAGTTCTACGGGCTGGTGTTCTGCCATACCAAGATAGAGACCGACGCGGTGGCCAGGGCGCTCTCGGAGCGCGGTTACGCCGCCGAGGCTCTGCACGGCGACGTGTCCCAGGACATGCGCGAACGCACGCTAGCCCGCTTCCGCGACAAGAAGACCCTCATTCTCGTCGCCACCGACGTCGCGGCGCGCGGCATCGATGTCGAGCGCCTCACCCATGTCGTCAACTTCAACCTGCCCTTTGACCCCGAATCCTATACGCACCGCATCGGCCGCACTGGTCGAGCCGGCAACAAGGGCACCGCTATAACCTTTGTGACGCCCGAGGAATACAGGCGGTTGTTCGCGCTCAGGCGCGCTTCCGGAGACGGCCTGCACAAGGGCGCCGTGCCTACCGTCACCGACGTCATTGAAGCCAAGCGAGCGCGCATCAAGTCTAAGGCTACGGGCGCCGCCCGCGATATCCTGGGCCTGAGTTTCCAGTCCGACGAAGACGAGACCGATCAAGCCGTTGCCGAAGGCGTTGGCGTTCATGAGCTTACGGGCGACGGTACGCCTGCCGCTGGTGAAAGCGCTGTGCCCGCTCCCGCGCTTTCGAGCGAAGCGGTCCCCAAAAAAAACAGCAAGCATGTCGCCGCGTTCTACGAGCTGGCCGACGAGCTGCTCGCCGTCCTGGAGCCTCGCGAGGCCCTCGCCTCGCTCGCCGCCGCCGCCTACTCGGGAGACCTGGACCCGCGCCGCTACGGCGAAGTCCGCGACGTTTCAGTAGATTCGGCCGCCACCGCGCGGCTCTACGTGGGCATAGGCAAGCTGGATGGAGCGTGGCCAAAGGATGTCGTCGCTGTCGTCAAGCGGCTGACAGGGCTACCGGACCGGCTCGTGGACGATGTCGAGGTGCTCGAACGCTTCTCGTTCGTCAGCGTGCCGTTCGAAGCCGCAGAGAAGGCCATCGCGGAAGCCAGGAAGCAACGCGGGGCGCCGCCGATACGCATAGCCACGCCTAAGAACGGGCCCGGCGGTCCTGGCGGCCCAAGGCGTTCGTACGGTCCCAAGGGCGGCGGTTACGACAAACCCAGGCCGTACAACAAGCCCCATGGCACAGGCGACTCGTCTGGCGGCAAGCCGTACAATAAGCCATATAATAAACCGCGTCCAAAGAACTAGACAGGGAAAAATCAAACGCCCGTAGCCTCCTCAAGGCGGCCGCGGGCGTTTTCATCCAGATCAAACCAGCGCGAGCGCCTTGTCCATAGTCAGCTGCAGAGTCCTGCGGATGAAAGAACGAAGCTTGGCTCGCTTGTCTTCATTAATGCTGGCTGGTTCGAACATAACGACAGCTATAGTGCCGATGCCGGGAGCCTCATTGTTGCCGACGATGACGCCGTTGAGGATTACCCGCACGCCTTTGAGGTTCAGTTGCAGGTCCTTCAGTCTGGTGCCCGCCTTGGGCGTCGTTCCCTTGACGAACGCGACTGACATGCCCACTGAGCTCAGGTCCTTGATCCAGCCCTTATGCACGCCGTCTTCAAGCACGCAACTGAAATCGGTGGCGTCCGGGGGGCAGGCCGCGCGGACGTACCGTCTGCGGCCGCGAGCCTCGTTGGCTTCAAGCATACGCAACAAAATTTCAGTTGTCTTCGCGGCGCCTATCTTGACCACGATAAAACCGCACTCCACGCCTTGTTCCATGAGGTAATAGCTTCGTTTGGCGTCTTCGTCGAGCATGGTTATGATACCGAAGGCCGCGCCTTTGGATGCTTCGTCTTGCTGGATCGATTTGAGCCATTTCCGCCAGACATTCTCGTCGTCTCCTTCGTCGATGTTGATGAAGGTAAGGCATTCCGGTTCCTTGCGCAGGAACCTGGCCAGTTTTGCGTGATCTCGTGTCGCATACACCTCGAACTCAGCATCCGACAGCGCGGTGGCTACCTCCGCGATGACTGCGGGAGGGTTGAGGAAGAACACTTTGCGTCCGAACGCGCCTTTTTTTTCAGAGTCGACTCGGTTTGAGTCTGGATTCTGTTCGCTATCCATGGTTTGTACACAGTATAGCCGAGAGTTCCTTTGTTTCAAGCGCCGCCATTGTACCCTCGCCGCTACTGGTTCACCTGGCGGTAATTCTTGGCGCCTTTTGCCAGTCGCAGGTATTCACGGGCGTTCTCCAGACTGTGCGCGTATTCCGCGTCGGTAACTTCCCTGATCAGACGGGCCGGGCTGCCCACGAGGAGCGACCGGGGCGGAAAGTGCTTGCCCTGGGTCACGAGCGCGCCCGCGCCGACGATTGAACCGGCCCCTATCTCCGAGTCATTGAGCAGTATTGCGCCCATGCCAATGAGGCTGCCGTCACCGATAGTGCAGCCATGCAATACTGCGCGGTGCCCGACCGTGACGTTTTTTCCCACGATGCAGGGGGTGTCCGTGTTTACATGAACCACCGTGCCGTCCTGCAGGTTCGACCCGGCGCCTATCCTAACGTGGGAAATGTCTGCCCTGACCGTTGTCCCGAACCATACTGACGAATCTTCGCCGAGGACGACATCCCCGGCCACCTCCGCGTTCCACGCCACAAACGCGCTCTCCGCTATCTCCGGCACCAGTTCCCCTATCGCATGTACCATATATCTCTCCTTCTCATTCAGTTCTTCGCGGAATTTCCTTATTACGCATCTTCTCCGTGGCTCTGTGCAAAAAATTCATATGATGGCAATTTTCAAACTTAGTATCGCCATGACGGTCTCGCTTGTCAAAACCCCCGCCGCGGGGGATACTTAAGATGTTTTTGGTCTATACCTCGACGTTTATAGTCGATAGGATATAAGAGTGTGGAAGGAGTTTGGATGAAATCCCAGATCGACGAAGCGCAGCACATCATGCGGATCGATTCCGAACTGAACAAGATCCGCGATTATGATATCCTCCTGGAACGAGTGCTTCTCGAAGCGCGCCACATGGTCAACGCCGACGCCGGGTCGATCTATGTAAAAGAAGGCAACGTCATCTCCATCAAGTTCGCCCATAACGACACCAAGCAGAAGAGTCTGCCGCCGGGCGAAAAACAAGCCTATCCCCACTTCAGCATTCCCGTTGACGACAAGACCATCTCCGGTTATGTGGCTATGACCGGCGAGTTACTCAATCTGGCCAACGTCTACAACCTTCCGGCAAAGCTCCCGTTCAGCTACAACACCGCCTACGATGCCAAGGTCGATTACAAGACCACCTCGATGCTGACGGTGCCGCTCAAGACCCACAACAATATCGTGCTCGGCGTCATCCAGATAATCAACGCCATGGGGCCGGACGGCCGCATCGAACCATTCACCAAGCAGGATGAGGCGATCGTCACGCATTTTGCCGCCAATGCCACGGTCGCGCTCCAGCGCGCATACATGACGCGCTCCATGATCATGCGCATGATACGGATGGCCGAGTTGCGCGATCCCAAGGAAACGGGCCCCCACGTCAACCGCGTCGCGGGATACGCGGTTGAGCTGTATGAGCGTTGGGCCTACCGCCACGGCCTCGATAACGCCGCCATTGAAAAGAACAAGGATCTCCTGAAACTGGCCGCCATGTTGCACGATGTCGGCAAAGTGGCCATCTCCGATGTCATACTCAAGAAACCGGCCAAGTTCACGCCTGAAGAATTCATCATCATGCAGACCCACACATGTTCAGGCGCAAGACTTTTTGACGATCCCCAATCCGATTTTGATACGATAGCGGCGGAAGTCGCGCTGACTCACCACGAGAACTGGGACGGTACCGGTTACCCTGGCTGGATTGATCCCGTTTCCGGTATCGTGCTCAGGAAAGACGCGGACGGCAATCCGGTCAAGCGCCGGGGCGACGAAATCCCGCTCTGGGGGCGCATCGTCGCGATCGCGGACGTCTATGACGCGCTGATGTCGCGCAGGGTATACAAGGAAGCCTGGGACGAGACGGCTGTGCTTGAGGAAATACGTTCGCTTTCCGGTGCCAAGTTTGACCCCGAACTCATCGAGGTGTTTTTCGAGGTATTGCCGCGCATTCGTGAAATCCGAACGCGCCATCCCGATCACGAATAACCGGCGCGCCTGAACCCCTTCGGCGCTCCATTGACCGAGAGCGGGTGGAATTATTACTATCCTCACTATGATAACCCCCGACCAATTACGAACCACATACCTTGACTTCTTCAAGTCCAAGAACCATGCCGTCATATCCGGCAAGTCGCTCATACCCGAGAACGACCCGACGGTGTTGTTCACAACCGCCGGCATGCACCCCTTGGTGCCGTACCTCCTGGGCGAGAGCCATCCCGCGGGCAAGCGCCTCGTCGACTACCAGAAATGTGTACGCACCGGCGACATCGACGAAGTGGGCGACCCCGCGCATCTGACCTGTTTCGAGATGCTCGGCAACTGGTCGCTCGGCGATTACTTCAAGAAGGACTCGATAGCCTACTCGTGGGAATTCCTCACATCGCCGTCCTGGCTGGCGCTCGACCCCCAAAAGCTGTCGGTGACGGTGTTCATGGGCGACGAGAACGCCCCCCGCGACGATGAGTCCGCCTCTCACTGGAAGGCCGTCGGCGTGAGCGAGGACCGCGTAGCCTATCTGCCCGCGGGCGATAACTGGTGGGCGGCAGGCCCTACCGGCCCATGCGGACCCGATACCGAGATATTCTATTGGGTAGGCGCGGGACTCCCGCCGGCCGGCTCTAACAAGGGCACCGATTCCGCCAACTGGATGGAAATCTGGAACAACGTGTTCATGCAGTTCAATCGCATCGACGAAAAGACCCTGGTCAAGCTACCGGCGCAGAACGTCGACACGGGCATGGGGCTCGAGCGCACCGTCACCGTGCTCAACGGCAAGACGAGCGTCTACCAGACGGAGATATTCCAGCCCATCATCGCTTCAATAGAGGCTGTTTCAGGCTACTCGTACGGTTCCGACCCGCTCAAGGACATGTCGGTTCGCATCATCGCCGACCACGTGCGCGCCTCCACCTTCATCATCGGCGACCCCAAGGGCGTGTCGCCGTCCAATGTCGGCGCGGGCTATGTGCTCAGGCGACTGATACGCCGCGCTGTTCGCCACGGCAAGAAACTGGGCATCGAGGCATCGTTCCTGTCCAAGCCTGCGGCGGTGGTGGTGGAGCGTTTCGGCGGCGCCTACCCTGAGCTGGTAGAGAACCGCGAGCGCATCATGGGCGACCTGGAGCGCGAAGAGGCCAAATTCCTTGAAACGCTGCAGAAAGGCGAGCACGAATTCGAGAAGATGCTGCCCAACCTGCTCCGCAACCCGCAGAAGATCATGTCGGGTCGGCTGGCGTTCAAACTATACGACACCTACGGCTTTCCCATCGAGCTGACCGATGAGCTGGCGGCCGAG
>CAZNCK010000049.1:24682-25329 GCA_964571545.1 uncultured Treponemataceae bacterium
ACCGGCCGGAGTTTGACGAGGCCTTCAAGAAGCATCAAGAGCTGTCCCGAGCGGGCGCCGAGCAGACCTTCAAGGGCGGCATGGCCGACCAATCTGAGCAGACCACCAAGTACCACACGGCGACGCACCTGCTCCAGCAGGCGCTTCGCATGGTGCTGGGCGATCATGTGGCCCAGAAGGGCTCCAACATCACCGCCGAGCGCATGCGCTTCGATTTTTCGCACCCCGCGCCCTTGACCGCCGAGGAGGTGGCGCGCGTGCAGGCCATAGTCAACGAGCAGATAGCGCGCGACCTGCCCGTGAGCATGGACATAATGCCCCTCGAAGACGCCAAGAAATCTGGCGCGATGGCCCTGTTCGGCGAGAAGTACGAATCCGTTGTAAAGGTCTACACGATAGGCGACTTCAGCAAGGAAGTCTGCGGCGGCCCCCATGTGGAACACCTTGGCATGCTGGGCAAATTCATCATCCAGAAGGAACAGAGTTCCTCCTCCGGCGTTCGAAGGATACGCGCCGTCCTGGAGTAGTCTTGGTATAAGAAGAATTTAGATAGAGCCACAGATAAGACGAGGGGAAGGAAAAAGACAAGGATAGGAAATTTGAACAAAGAGGGGCAGAGAATAAGAGGTAAGAAAGAGAAGAAAGTT
>CAZNCK010000050.1:0-1302 GCA_964571545.1 uncultured Treponemataceae bacterium
GGGACAGCGTCCCGCGGGCCCCGGTGGTCCGGGCGGTCCCGGCGCACCCAGGCCCGGCGGCTATCAGGGTTCTCGCCCCGGCTACGGCCCCAGGCCCGGCGGCCAGGGCGGTCCCGGTAGGCCAGGTGGTCCCGGCAGACCCGGTGGTCAGGGTGGCCCCGGAGCGACGCCGCTCGGTGCAGACAAGAAGACTACTTCCAAACGCTTCATAAAAGCCAAGAAGCCGGCCTATCAGCGCAAAGAAGAGAGCCAGGAACAGAAGCTCCACCTTCAGCGCAAGAAGGCTGACGCTCCCAAGGCCAATCCCATACCCAAGACCGTCGACATCATGGAGACAATCTCGGTATCGGAACTCGCCAGGAAGATGAACCTGAAGCCGAGCGAACTGATCGGCAAGCTCATGAGCCTCGGGTTCATGGCTACCATAAACCAGCAGATAGACTCCGACACCGCCTCCATACTTGCCAACGAATACGGCTGCACGGTCAATATCGTGTCGCTGTACGACGAGACGATCATAGAGAAGCAAATCGACAAACCTGAAGACCTCATCCACAGGCCGCCCATCGTCACAATCATGGGCCATGTCGATCACGGTAAAACCAAGTTGCTCGACGCTATCCGCAAGACCAACGTTATTGCTACGGAGTTCGGCGGCATTACCCAGCACATAGGCGCCTATCAGGTAGAAACGCCAAAGGGCAGAATCACCTTCCTCGATACGCCTGGTCACGAAGCGTTCACCAAGATGCGCGCCCGCGGTGCTGGAATAACAGACATCGTCATACTGGTCGTAGCGGCCAACGACGGCGTCATGCCCCAGACGCTTGAAGCCATCGACCACGCCAAAGCCGCGAAGGTTCCCATAATAGTCGCAATCAACAAGATGGACCTTCCCGAGGCCAATCCTGATCGCGTCAAGACGCAGTTGTCAGAATTGCAGCTCATCCCCGAAGACTGGGGCGGACAGACCATGTTCATCGAGATATCGGCGCTCCAGAAGAAGGGCATCGAAGAACTGCTCGACGGCATCTTGGTCACGGCTGAGGTACTCGAACTGACCTCAAGCTACGATTGCCGCGCTGAAGGCAAGGTCATCGAATCCAGGATCGACCATGGCCGGGGCATCGTGTCCACGGTCATCATCGAACGCGGCACCCTGCACGTCGGCGATAGTTTCGTTGCGGGCATCTACCCGGGCAAGGTCCGAGCCATGTTCGATGACAAGGGCAAGAAACTGGACGCCGCTCCTCCCTCCACCCCGGTCGAGGTCATCGGTTTCGAGGGCATACCCAATGCCGG
>CAZNCK010000050.1:1312-2450 GCA_964571545.1 uncultured Treponemataceae bacterium
TCGTTCATTCTCGACGAAACGCCAGGAACTCAAACGCTCCGAAGAAGCCAAGACAATCAAGAAGGTCACGCTCGACAACCTCTACGACACCATCAACGAAGGCGCCGTACAGGAACTCAAGGTCCTGATCAAGGGTGACGTTCACGGCTCTGTCGAGGCCCTCAAGGCCTCCCTCGAGAAGCTTTCCACAAAGGAAGTCCGACTCGTGGCCATCAGGTCCGCGGCCGGCGCCATCAACGAGAGCGATGTGGATCTGGCCAGTGCCTCATCGGCTATCATTATCGGCTTCAACGTGCGGCCGACTCCCAAGGCCAAGCTCCTCGCGGATCAGGAAAAAGTCGAGATTCGCAAGTACAACGTGATCTACAAGGCCGTGGAAGAAATCCAGCAGGCCATGGAAGGCATGTTGGCTCCCGAGATCAAGGAATCCGATATCGCCGAGGCAGAGGTTCGCGAAGTCTTCAAGGTACCCAAGATCGGCGCGGTTGCCGGTTGTTACGTGCTCACAGGCACGGTCAAGCGCAATGCTAGCGTCAGGGTCATCCGCGACGGCGTTGAACTCCATTCCGGCAAGATTTCCACGCTCAAGCGCTTCAAGGACGACGCAAAGGAAGTGGCCGCAGGTTACGAGTGCGGTATCGGTCTGTCAGACTGGACTGATGTTAAAATTGGCGACGTGCTCGAAATCTTCGAGTTCATACAGATCTCACGAAAGCTGAGTGATACGGTCAATGGACGAACTAAGGCGTAAGCGCGTCGAAGAGACGTTGCGGACAGAAGTTTCGGCCCTGCTGATGCGCGGCGATGTCAAGGATCCTCGGGTCGACACCTTTCTGTCGATCACGAGGGTCGAGGTCGCCCGCGACGGATCGCATGCCAAGCTCTATGTTTCAACCTTCAGGGAAGGCGGCGCCCTCGACGAGGGTGTCGCCGGCCTTAACAATGCAGCCGGTTTCATACAGTCCGGCATTTCCAAACGCCTCCGCATCCGCCTGACTCCAAAACTGGTATTCGTGCCTGATACAGGCATCAAAGAAGGTTTCGAGATGGGCGAGAAGATCAAGGGCCTTTTTTCGTGATTGAAGGCAGCGATCGTCCCCTCTCGGGTTTTGCCGTCCTAGACAAGCCCGTGGGGATG
>CAZNCK010000050.1:2460-18215 GCA_964571545.1 uncultured Treponemataceae bacterium
ATATAAAATCAGGGCACGCAGGCACGCTGGATTCCTTCGCGAGCGGCGTGCTTGTTTGCCTTTTCGGTCGTTACACCCGTTTGTCGGATTACTTCATGGGCGCCGGCAAGGGCTACGAGGCCGATATTCTCCTTGGTGAAGAGACCGATACCCTCGATCCTGAGGGGGCTGTTGTCGGAACGGCGCCCATACCGACGCTGCAAACTCTTGAGGCGGCCATGCCTGCCTTCAGGGGCAACATCCTGCAGGCGCCACCCGCATATTCGGCAGTCCACATCGATGGCGAACGTGCTTATGAGCGGGTCCGCAAGGGCCAGGACGTGCAGCCGAAAGCCCGCCCTGTCACCATTGACGCCTTGGAGTTGCTATCGTATGACGCCGGCATAGCCAAAATACGGGTATCATGTTCCAAAGGCACCTACATCAGGTCATTGGCCCGAGATCTTGCCCTTGCCTGCGGTAGCCGCGGTCGCTTGTCCGCACTAAGAAGAACCCATTCAGGGCCCTTCAGCATAGCTGAAGCCACTAAACCCGAGGAATTTGGTCCCGGAACCCTACGCACCTTGACGCCCGGTTATGCAAAAGGTCTCGGCCTCGGCGTTCTACGGCTTAAACAGGATGAATCCAGGGCCTTCTCCAACGGGCTTCCGCTGTTCAGGCTGGAGACTTTTACCACCCTGGATGGAGCCTCTCCAGTGGCCGTCTTCGGCCCTGAAGACTTGCCCCTCGGCATCGTCTCCCGTTCGGGCACCGCATGGAAGTACGCGTGTGTGCTGGGGAGCGACGAGTGAGGATAGTTTCCTGGGAAGCGGTTGTCTGCGGTATGGAAACGATGCCTGAGCGAACGGCTGCGACGATAGGTGTTTTCGATGGTCTTCATCTCGGACATCGTGCCCTCGTGTCCAGGGTCGTCGCCAGTGCATCGGAACTGGTTCCCGTGGCGGTCACGTTCAAGGAAAATCCAAAGAAAGTCACGAAACCCCACCGCGACTTCGGATCCCTTTTTTCACTCGACCAGAAGCTTGCGGCGCTCGCGGAAGCCGGCATCGAGCAGTGCGTGCTCATTGACTTTTCCGGGAATTTCAGTAAACTGGCGGGGAGCGAATTCGTTTTGACCCTCATCAGGTCTTTCGGCGTTCGTTCGTTCGTTGTGGGTAGCGACTTCAAATGCGGCCACAGATTATCCACTGATGCAACGGGTCTCAAGGCGATTGCAGTATCCTTGGGAGCCGAAGCCGAGATAGTCGAACCGGTAACAATAGAAGGCGAAGCCGTCAGCTCGAGCAGGATACGCTCGGCCATTGCGGACGGAAGGACGGACCTGGCACTCGCCATGTTGGGTCGCCCCTACACGCTGGATCTGCGGAGTGTTGAACTCGGATACGATGGAGCCTTGACGGCCGTTTCCCTTAGGGGGTGCGGACTCGTGGAACCGGCTCCCGGAATTTATGAAGCTACGTTGATTTGCCGAACCGGTCGGCGCGACGTCGAGGCTACGTTGCGACTGGACGGACTGTTACAATGGCCGCGAGCTGAAAGCGCGTTCGATGGAGAACCCGCATTTTTGGCTTTTGGCCCTAAAATCGCTTGATAACGAGAATAAGGAGTTTATAGACATGGCAGTTACGAAAGAGGATAAGGCCAGGGTCGTCAAAGAGTTTGGCGCCAGCGAGAAGAATACCGGTTCCACTGAGGTGCAGATCGCTCTTCTTACCGAGCGCATTGTCGGACTCACCGACCACTTCAAGACCCACAAGAAGGATACGAACTCCAGGCGCGGACTCCTGATGCTCGTAGGTCAGCGAAGGCGGCTCCTCAAGTACCTTCAGCGAACCGACCTCGGCAAATACCGCGAGATCCTCGAGAAACTGAATATCCGCAAGTAGCTTCGTCTACAAAGAGCCCGAACGTCTGTTCGGGCTCTTTCGTCTAAATGGCCCTCCCGGGCCGATGGAGACAAAACGTTCATGGCACAACATATAAGTACATACAAGATCAATGGCGAGGACCTAATACTCGAGACGGGCCGCATGGCAAAACAGGCCGGCGGCGCCGTTTTTGCTCGCTTCGGCGGTTCCGCCGTCATTGCGACGGCTTGCTGCTCCGACAAGGTAACCGAAGGGCTCGATTTCGTTCCCCTTACTGTTGAATACAACGAGAAATACTACTCCGCCGGCAAGATTCCCGGCGGCTTCATAAAGAGGGAATCGCGGCCCAAGGATCGCGAAATCCTCGTTTCGCGCCTCATAGATCGTCCGATGCGCCCCCTGTTCGACAAGGCCTTCGGCCGTGAGATTCAGGTCGTGCCGACGACCATCTCCGCCGATCTCGTCAACCCGCCCGACATCCTGGGCATCAACGCGGCCAGCGCCGCGGTGCACATCAGCGATATTCCCTTTGCGGGTCCAATCGCGGCTGTGCGCGTCTGCTATGTCGACGGCGTTTACGTGATTAACCCCACTTATGACCAGATAGGCAAGTCTGTCCTTGAAATCATCGTAGCCGGCACCGTGCAGGGCATAACGATGGTGGAAGGCGGCGCCGATGAAGTCAGCGAAGAGATGATGCTTGGCGCTATTGAGGCGGCCAGGAAGCCCATAGCAGAGATATGCGGCGTCATCAGCGCCATGCGAGACGCGGTGGGCAAGCCCAAGCGCGCGCTATCGCCGCTCAAGGCCGAACTCGCCCGCAAGGCCGAGATTCACGCTTTCGCTAAGGAACGCGTCGCCAAGGCCATCTTCACGAAGGTCAAGCACGAGCGCTACGCCGCCGTAGCCACGGCCATCGCCGAGACCAAGGCGGCCTTCGCCGATTCCCTCGGTTCAGATGAAATCCAGCACAAGCTTTTCTCCGCGCTGATGGAAGAGATCCAGTATGATCTCCTCCGATCCGGCATCCTCGACCGCGGCGTGCGCGTCGACGGTCGCGGCACCGAAGACATCAGGCCCATAACCTGTGAAATCGGCGTCCTGGCCCGCCCTCACGGCTCTGCCCTGTTCACCCGAGGCGAGACTCAGGCTTTAGCGACGGCTACCCTCGGCACCACCTTCGACGAGCAGGTGTTCGACGATATCGAAGGTGACCGCCGCGAGCGTTTCATGCTCCACTACAATTTCCCTCCGTTCTCGGTGGGTGAGGTGGGCAGGCTCGGTACAGGGCGTCGTGAAATTGGCCACGGCCACCTCGCCAAGCGCGCCCTCGAGCGCGTCATGCCTGGCAAGGAACGTTTCCCGTACACGGTCCGCGTGGTGTCGGAGATCCTGGAATCCAACGGTTCTTCGTCTATGGCTTCCGTCTGCGGAGGCACCCTGTCCATGTTGGCCGCCGGCGTGCCGATTAAGGCTCCCGTTGCGGGCATCGCTATGGGTCTTATCACCGAAGGCGACCGCTTCGCCGTACTGTCCGACATTCTGGGCGATGAGGATCACCTCGGCGATATGGACTTCAAGGTGGCCGGAACCGAAGCGGGCATTACCGCCTTCCAGATGGACATCAAGATTTCCAACGTCTCTACCGCCATCATGACCAAGGCCCTAGATCAGGCCCGCAGGGGCAGGCTCCACATACTGGCCGAGATGAACAAGACGATTTCCGTTCCCGCTTCGGAGATTTCCGAGTTTGCGCCCAAGATTCTTACCGTCAAAATCGACGTGGACAAAATCGGCGCGATAATCGGGCCGGGCGGTAAGAATATCAAGGCCCTCTGCGAGCAGTATGGCGTCAAGATCAACGTCGACGATGACGGTTCTGTAACCATTTTCGGCGCCAATCAGAAGGCCTCCATGGAAGCCAAGGCTGCCGTGCTCGGCATCGCGCAGGATCCCGAGGTAGGCATCGTCTACCAGGGCACCGTCAAGCGCGTCATGGATTTCGGCGCCTTCGTCGAGATCCTGCCCGGCAAGGAAGGCCTCGTGCATATCTCCCGCCTGTCCCGGACCAGGATCAACTCGGCCAGCGACGTGGTCAAGGAAGGCCAGGTCATCCCGGTCAGGCTTCTCGAGGTTGACAAGCTTGGTCGCCTCAACCTGTCCTACATCGACGCGCTGGACGACCCCAACCAGAAGAAGTAGACTAGGCCGGGCCAGATACTCGGAAACGCTGAAGAAGGCCGGTCGCAAGTCCGGCCTTCTTTGTTCATGGGGACCCAAAGGATGAGTGATGCCGTTCGATGACGATAGGATTTTCAGGTATACGATTGCTCCCGGCGCCGAGCTTATGGTCGATCCTCTGCCGCAATCCCGAGGCGTCGCGGTAGGCCTATGGTTCCCCGTAGGCTCAGCGTATGAGCGGGAAAACGAGCGCGGTCTCTCTCATTTCGTTGAGCACATGGTATTCAAAGGCGCAGGGGACCGCGATGCGGAAGAACTTTCCAGGGCGATAGACCGTGTCGGTGGCTACCTCAATGCCTTTACCGAACGGGAAACAGTCTGCCTGCATTGCCTCATCCCCTCGAACTATGCTTCCTTGGCCCTCGGCGTCCTCCTGGATATGGCCTACAGGCCGCGCCTTGATGCCAAGGAATTCGAACGCGAGAAGGACGTTATCGCCAACGAGATCATGGCCGCGGAGGACGACCTCGAAGAAGCGGCGCAAGACGAGTTTTTCGCTATGGCTTATCAAGGCCATCCCGCGGCTCGCCGTATCGCAGGCCGCGTAACAGATATTAGGAAAGCGACGTTCGAAGGCCTCCAGCGCTTCCATGATGAACGCTTCGCCCGAGGACCCATCGCCATTTCTGTTGCTGGCGCGGTCAATCCCGATGAGATTGCATCGCTTTTTTCAGCCTCAATTCCAAAACGTGATCTGGTGCCCGCGCAGGCTTATGAACCCGGCCCGGTGCCCTTCGTTCGTTCTAGACGGATGGTCAAGGCTCCCGGTAACCAAATCTACCTATTTACCGGGCTTCCCATTGACCGAACAATTCCTGAAGATGATTTCTGGAGACTTTCCGCCGCCAGTTCAGCCTACGGTGAAAGCATGAGTTCAAGGCTTTTCATGCGGCTTAGAGAAGAACAGGGTCTGTGCTATTCAGTGTCGTCGGCGTTCAGCCTGTCAAGGATGGCTGGCCTGTGGGGCGTTTCTTCATCTACTACGCCGGCTCAGCTCCCTCGTTTTGCCGAGGCTTACGCCAAGGAAGCCCGATCCCTATACGAACAAGGACTTACAGAAATTGAGGTAGCCGAGGCGGTATCGCGTATCAGGGGCCTCCTCGAACTGGCTTCGGACGACCCCGAGTACCGTATGAAACGCCTGGCTCGCCAGTTCATGTACGACGGTACCGTCGAGACCATTCGCGCCACTATGTCTCGCCTTGATCCGGGCGGCGCCGTCGACACGCTTGGTGTGAATAAGCTTGCCATGAATCTTCTTGATCCTGAAACTGAAAGTGTGCTTCTCTACGGACGGCTCGGCGCCCGTGCCGCCCGCTCTGGTTCGGCCGTGTTCAGTGCCTTAGCCTCGGAGCCCATGGATTCAAGCGCTGATGGGGAGGACTGAGGTGGATCAACCCCTGGTAGTGATCGAACTTGAAGCCGGCGCGCGCCTACCGGAATATCAGACCGAAGGTTCCGCCGGAGCGGACCTATGCGCCAGGCTCGTCACTGCGGTTGAACTCGCGCCCGGCGCTCGTTTTCTTGTTTCTACAGGCCTGCGCATTCAGTTGCCGACTGGTTACGAGGCGCAGGTTCGTTCTCGTTCCGGTCTTGCGGCGAAATATGGCGTTAGCTGTCTCAATTCGCCGGGTACCATAGATTCCGACTACCGCGGCGAGATAAAAGTCATACTTCAGAACCATGGCGCCGAACCATACACGATCTCCGACGGTGACAGGATAGCGCAGCTGGTTATAGCGCCAGTCTCACAGGCAAGTTTCATTGAGGCCGAACACCTTGCCGGCAGCGATCGCGGCTCAGGCGGATTTGGATCGACGGGTAGGTAGTCGATGAAGCGACGCGTCCATTCAACCTTATGGTCCTACATCGCCAAAGAATTTCTTTTGTCGTTCATCGTATCGTTTCTGTTTTTTTTTATAATCTTCTTTATCAACCAACTCCTATTGATGGCCGAGGATATACTCTCCAAGAAAGCGCCTGTAGGCGATGTCGTGCGCCTGGTCCTCTACGCGACGCCGGCCATCATAGCCATGTCCTTTCCCTTCGGCTCTCTTGTCGGCGCTTTGATGGCCACAGGACGTCTGGCTAGCGACAATGAGTTGCTCGTCATGCGCGCCTCCGGCGTTTCGCGATCCGCCATCATCACCCCATTTCTCGTGCTCGGCATTGTTTTTTTCGGGGTATCATTCATAACCAACGATTATTTACTGCCACTTGGAACGATAAACTACGGCAAGCTGTACAGGAAATTGATTACCACGGCGCCGGCTCTTGAGCTCAAGCCCTATTCGGTAAAGCGGTACCGGGATACTACTATTGTAACAGGCGCAATGGAAGGCAGTGTCATGATGGACGTCGTGATCATCGATACTACCAAGTCAGGCACATCACGCGTTATCAATGCCGGCCGCGCGGCCCTGCTGGACCGAGGCGGTGAGGCGGGGGTTATTTCTTTGCTGCTTGACGATGTATTTGTCCAGGAGAGCGATCCAGGAAAACCAGAGCGCTTTGAGTACTCCACGGCTGAGCGCATGGAATATAACATACTGCTTACAAGTTTTGCTGATTTCAGTTCAGGAATCAGCCCGAGGGAAATGAGTAGCGTCGACGTGGCTACGTCGATACGAAAAAAAGAAGTCGCCCTCGACGGAAGGCTTTCCATCCGGGCCGCTGAACTGGATGGAAAGCGTGCTGAAATGCTGTCAGAATACTTGTCCCGTTCCGGTACCCTGGACGGGCTGGACGGATCTCTTGCCAGGCTGGTTCCCCTGAAGGATGCCCATGCTGTGCTTGCCGCGAAACCTTTAAAAGACCGTTCCTTGGATATCTATAGACTCGAGTATTACAAAAAATTCTCTATTCCAGCGGGAGCGCTATGTTTTGTGTTCCTTGCGTTTCCCCTCGGAGCGCGCGCCAGGAAGAGTGGTCGCGCTGTCGGGTTCGGGCTCGGCCTTCTCGTAGCCGTAGTGTACTGGGGACTGCTGATAGGCGGCCAGACCCTAGGCCTCCGTACCGGTTTTGATCCGTTTCTTGCCATGTGGGCGCCTAACTTGCTGGTTCTCGCGGTGGCTGCCCCGCTTCTGTTGCCAAGAAGAAGCTCATGAAGCGTTTCAAGAGATCGGCCACACTCGATATCCATGTTTCTCTTTCCTTTCTACCAATCTTCGCTGTTTCCATGATGTTTTTTGTCCTCCTGCTTGAGATGGCCGATCTATTCGTCAATATCGTACAGTATGTACAGAACGAGGTGGCGTTTGCGCTCATCGCACAATCGATGTTGCTCTATTTGCCAAAATGCGTGAGCTGGGCGTTACCCATCGCCACGCTGTTTTCAGTTTCCTACACGCTCGGAACCATGTACGCCAACAATGAACTCATTGTAGTGTTCGGTTCCGGCATCTCCCTCGCATCCTTCGTTACTCCTCTCTTGTTGTTGTCGCTGGCCCTGTCTTTCGGATTTTTCGCATTCGACGACAACGTCGTTATTCCATCAATCGCGGCTAAAAAAGCATTGACTAAGTCTATGCTCAAGACCGGCGAACCGGTTGGTTCCGCCGATGTGACGATCCTGGGAGAGAATAGGCGCGTCGTCTGGAGCATACGTTACTATGACAGGAAAAATTTGATGATGACGGGCGTTACTCTGGTCGAGCGCGATTCCGACGGTCATTTTATTTCCAGAGTCAACGCCCAGTCCGCTGTCTGGACCGGCGAGCTATGGCGCTTCACCGGAGTCAGGCGCTTCTTCTGGAAGGATGGCGATCTCTCCGATTCATCCTATGGAACCTGGGAGGATGCGGTTTTTGCCGAACCGCCGGAATCATTTAAAGGCGGTGGAAAGCCTGTCGACGAAATGCGGATTGCCGATGCCGCATCTCACGTGGCCTTCCTTGAACGCGCTGGCCTCCCGAGGGCTGCCCAGACTGCTGAATATTACAGGCGGTACGCATTTGCGCTGACTCCTCTGATCGTGACCCTTCTCTCCGCATCCATTGTAGGCAGGTTCAAGAAGAATGTCCTTCTCATGAGCCTGCTCATCAGCCTGATAGGCGCGACTCTTTATTATGTTGCCCAGATGGTGTCAATGCTGCTCGCTAAAAACGAATCAATAGCTCCCGCGGCTGGCGCTTTTGCCCCGCTCGTGATTTTTGTCGTTCTGATCGCAGTTTTTTACAAAGCGCGCCCCGCGTAACAGACGATTTTCATTCCATACGGAGGACTTGCTATGGCCGCAAAATCAATATTTACCGTGAATGCTAAAGACGCAAAGAGCGCTGCGCGTACTGGCGTCGTGGAGTTGCCCCACGGCAGGGTCCGCACGCCGGTTTTTATGCCGGTTGGAACAAACGCCACCGTCAAGGCTGTTACAAAAGATTCGCTTGCCGAGATCGGATTCGAGATTATCCTTGCAAACACCTATCATCTCTACCTGCGCCCAGGCCATGATTTGATACGAGACGCGGGAGGCTTGCACGGCTTCACTGGATGGAAAGGTAATTTTCTCACTGACTCGGGCGGATTCCAGGTTTTTTCGCTTTCAAAGCTACGTAAGATCAGCGATGAAGGCGTCAAATTCCAGTCGCATATAGACGGCTCAAGGCATTTCCTGACTCCCGAATTGGCCGTCGATATACAGACGGCGTTTAGAAGCGACATTTTTATGCAACTCGATGTCTGTACGCCTTGGGGCGCGGACGAAAAGGATTCCCTCAAGGCTCTGAACCAGACGAGCGCCTGGGCCGCCCGCTCCAAAAACCGTTGGGAAGAAACACGAGGCGATTTCCAAGGAAACCTGTTCGGCATAGTGCAGGGCAATTTCTACAAGGAGTTGCGGGCACGTAGCGCCGAGGAGATTCTTGCCTTTGATACCCCGGGCATCGCAATCGGCGGATTGTCAGTAGGAGAGCCCTTCGATGTGTATGCCGAGTTGCTCGAATATACCGCGGGGCTTTTGCCCGACGACAAACCAAGGTACGTGATGGGCATAGGTACGCCGGAATACATCCTCGAAGCCGTGCAGAACGGCATAGACATGTTCGATTGCGTATTTCCGACGAGAACGGCGCGTAACGGCCTTCTGTTTACGGCCTATGGTCCTATTTCCATAAAGCAGGCTCAGTACACCAAGGATCTTGGACCCGCTGACCCTGAATGCACGTGCAAGGTGTGCCGGGAATATTCCAGGGCCTACCTGAGACACCTGTATAAAAACGATGAAATTCTGTTTTCCATGCTCGCAAGCTACCATAACCTTGCGTTTCTGTATGAATTCCTCAAACGCATCCGCTACAGTATAGAGGGTGGCGTGTTCATAGACTTCAAGCGGGAATTCCTTTACAAGTATCAGTCCAGGAAGTGATATGCAAGCGATTAATAGCCTTCTGTCAACGGCGCTGATCTGCCTGGCGCTAACGGTTGTAGGCGCTGATGAGCCCTTGCCGGTCGAGGATACGAAACGGCTGGATACGATCCACTACGGCATCGAGACTCAAGTAATCGAGTTGCTCGCCACGCTTAGAACCGAGAAGAACGTCGAGTATAAGGCAGAAATTCTAAAGGCTTTTGACGTTTCAACGAGCCCCAAGCTCAAGGCGGCGATTCTCGACTTCTTTGGAGCCATGGATATTCCAGATGCGGAAAACCGCTCGGCTGATTTGATAACGAAGAGGGACTCTCAATCCGACACGCTTGTCGCGGCAGCCTTTACCTACCTCATCACTATCAAGTCAAAGGCAGCCCTGGCTGAGGCGGTTACAATACTGGATGAAGACGAGAAGCGTTATGTGCAGGCTGCCATCAAGGCCATTGGAGCCGCGGGGTCTGACGCAGAAGCCGAGGCGCTTCGTAAAGCCTACGAAGCCGACGGCGTAGAACCGGCGGTCAAGGAAGCTATCGTTCTAGCGCTTGGAACAATGAAATCCGGTTCTTCGTACGAGCTTTTGGCTTCCATCGCCTCCAACGAAGAAACTGGCAAGACGCTACGTATGTATTCATGTTCCGCTCTCGGCGCTCTGGGAGATGAACGAGCAATTCCGGTGCTCACCGAGGCCTCGGTCGCCAGTGATCCGAATGTACGCGCTTACGCCATTGCGGCACTCGGCAACTTTTCTACTAAGGACGCTCGGGCTGCAGTTCGTGAAGGGCTTCGCGACGGTCATGTGCTGCCGCGCATCGCCGCCGCCAAGGCTGCCGGTATGGCACGCGACGTCGATTCCATCCCCTTTTTGGAATACAAGGTGTCCTATGATCCGGAGCAAGCTGTCCGTGTGAGTTCCATAACGGCGCTATCGGAAATTGGCGGCGCTCAGGTTGATGATTTTCTGGTCTCGTTCTTGCTTGAGACAAAAAATTCGACTCAGTACAGGAGCGCAGCGCTGGGAGCCATAGTGGCCAAGGGGAGCGAAGAAGCTCGGGCCAAGGCCTTCAAGGCTTTTGCGCTGGCGCAGGGAGAAAAGGACAGAGCTGTCTTTACCTCTTTTGCAAGAGCGACGACGGCAATCGACGATAAAAACGTTACTCCGTTTGCGGAACTCATGCTCGGAGACAAGGATTTTTCGATGAGGCTCGGCGCGCTAGCCTGGGCAGAGAGAAACAAGGCCAAGGAACTTGAAAGCGTCATCAAGGTTTTGTCTGAAACCGACAGCAACGATGCGGTCAAGAAACGCGCCGCACAAGCGCTTGGACGACTCTCCTCTTAATCCTGCTCCGCCAGCCGTTCCTGGCCCGAGAATGCGTCTTTTCGGGCCATAATCAAACCGGGCGTTTCAAGGCAATGCAGCAAGGTGTTGATTCTGTCCAGAGGAGCCACATAGCGCTCGAAGCGTATCGTGAGTTCCTTTCCCTTTGACGTGACAAGGCGGATATCCCGGCCGATACACAGCTCTATGGGGCTGTTGTAATCTGGAAAGAATTCCGGCTTAACCGGTACGAGTGTGGCATCGACGCCATCGTAATGCAGATTAGCCAGATGCCGCGGAACAGGAAACAGGAAAATCAGAAACGCGCTTCTGCCGCCGCCGACGGAAGCCTGGCCTCCCGCGTGCATGGCTCGAATATTGCGTTTGCCGATGTTTGGATTCTGGTCTTTGACATGTAATATAAGCCGAACGGCGCCGGGCCGCGATACACGCGCAGCATAGTGCATAGGGGCTTGTCTAGAAATTTCAGCTGTTCTGGATGAACCTTCAGATCTCAGGGGGAGTTTTTTTCTTGAAAAACTCGGTGTTTTCCAGGCGCCCAGTAAAGATGCGGCCTGTGCCGTTTCATTAGTCTCAGGGCCGCTTTTTACCAGTATGTGTTCCGCTATCGTATGGCTGTTGCTCGAAGCCTCGTTAAGCGTAGCCAGTCGCCTGGTAGCGGAAGGGGATGCAGTAGCCGCGGCGAGTGGAATTGCCTGAAGTTCTGCGCTATTTCTTGAAGGAGCTACTGCCTGATGCAATAATTCCGGCGTTTCGCTTCGAGTTGTCGCCGCCGCATCGAAGGCATACGGCGAGCTGTGACGCGCATGCGTTGCGAGGCTGGTCGACATCGCTTGCCGAGAACGATCCGTGCCATTCGCGGCGTGTGTCGGAGTTGCCGAATCGAGCAACGCGTCAACGATGGGCTCCTCGGTTTTGCGGTGCGCGCGGCGGATATAGAGTATCAATATTAATACGGTTGCGCTGGTTATAAGCAGTAGCGTCAGGAAGAGCGCGAACCCTCCTGAACGTCTGAAGAAGACAGAAGTCGCCGATCGCTTTAACGTAACGGTCGCTACCGATCGGGCCGGACTTACTCTGAGACCGTTTGCAAATCGTGGTTCAAACGACAAGTTTGCGGGACCGGCGGGAATCGTATCAGGTAGCCTGACTTTCAGGATCAATTGCGTTTTTCTCCCTGGAGCCAGTTCCGCAAATAGGTTTTCAGAAAGGATATTGGTGCCATCCTCAAGAAAAAGACCCGTCAGCTCGAGAGACTGTTGTAGCTTTGAGCCGTTGTTGATTTCAACTGGTAGCGAGAACGAGTAATCCTTTGTACCAAGTTCGCCAGGAAATGAGATGCGGAGAAGTTCTACGCTATCCTCAAGCGAAGCCGAGGAGTTTTCTGGATCAAAGGTTCTGATTTCCTGACCTACGGCAGCAGCCACATCCGCAAGGTAATCGCCTGAACCGGGGGAGCTTGGAGCGGCTTCTCCGCTGATATCGGCTGTTCCGCTAGGATTTCCTATCCCACTTTGGCCGGCCGATCCGCTAGGGCTGGTTGTTCCACTCGTGCCGATTGTTCCCGAGGTGACCGTTGAATTAGGCATAGCAACCGGAGTGATGCCTGCCGTGAACGGAACCCGGACGATGCGCATTGTCCAGCCGCGTTCTCGTATCTTGACAGCCGCGCGGTCGATTTCATCGCGCACCGCGGGCACGTCCAGCGTGGCGTATGGGGTTCCCGGCGCCGGCGAGTGCATGCCATCCGTTATGAGGATGATGTGCTTGGTGTTTTCTGACGGAAGGTCGTCCACATACTGATATACATTCCTGAGCGCTGTTACAAGGTCGGTGTTTCGGCCCAGCGGGTACAGCAGATAGAGGCGGGCAATGACGCTCCGTATATCCGGCTCGGTATGCAGAACCTGCGCAATTTCCAGCTGTGTGGAATCGGAGAAAGACAGGAGATGGAACGAATCGCCAAAGCGGAGGTAGTCGCGCACCGTTTCAGTCAGTACATAGTCTACGACTTGATTGTAGTACTGGAACATGCTTTTCGACGAATCGAGCAGTACGACAAGATCGACAGTGCTCTGGGCCGCAACTGGAGCGACTACCAGAGCCAGGGCCAGTAGCAACATAATCGCGATATGTTTTTTCATTTTCCAATCCTTCTCGGTACCAGCTACCGGCTTCCGGAAGTCCGGAAGCCGGTTATGAACACAAGAAGCTTTTCGTTCTAAAGGCTAATGGCTTTTATCGCTTTTACTGTATACGAAAATTTCCTGTCGTGGATGACAAAAGAGAGTTTATCGCCGATCTTGTGATTGAGGAGGCGCTTGCCCAGGGGCGACAGGTACGAGATCGTGTGGTTTGAGGGATCAGATTCCCAAGGACCAAGTATAACGTAGGTTTCTTCCGCATCGTCGAGGTCGTTGTGCAACGATACCTCTGTCGCAAATGAAATTTTGCTCGTCGTAATGGTCGTGACGTCGAATATCTGGGCGCGTTCGATTTCGTTCTTGAGCTTGCCGACTTTTGCGTTCAGCTCATCCTGTTTTTCCTTGGCGGCCTTATATTCGGAGTTTTCCCTAAGATCGCCCAGCGACAGCGCAAAGGCGATTTCCTTCTGATTTGCCGGAACGTCGACTTCCATGATGTGGGCGAGCAGGCGGTTCTTCTCTTCGTACATGGCGGCTGTAACCATCAGCCCGCGAGAGACGACGGCCTTGGATTCATCGTCGCTGAACTTGAACTCGGGATGCCGCTCAACGACTTGCTTGCGCAGCGACAGCTTGATGGCCGGATCGAGATCCTTGACATCGCTGATGAGCGCAAAGACACGCTCGATGTCATCCTTGCCCGCGGTCTCGAAGTACGTGACAAGCCTGCCGTCCTTGAACAGGATGGTATCTACCTGCTTGTTAATGCGGCGGTTGTCAGTCGTGTCGCGGTGGTTCTCGATTTCCTTGAAGCTGATGTCCAGGATGTGGATCAGCGTAATGAGCATCTTGTCGTAGGAAAGTCCGAGTTCTTTGACCCAGGTTTCGTCCCATAGATTTTTTGCCACCCAGATGAAGGCCTCGCGGTGGTCGCGGTAGTTTTCTACTATCGACACGATCATGCGCTTGAGCCTGTCGGCTTCGCCTGCCTCGAGGAGGACATCGATCATGTGTTTTGAGAGTGCGTAGGGAAACAGCCTAACATAAATTTCCGGCCAGTCGGGAAGGAAATTCTTGATATGCACAAGGAGCGATGACTTGAGCATCGTATCCTTGAGGTTTGAGTAAATGTAGACTATGTCTTCGCAATCGGCCATCAGCTCCGTAAAGCCCAAGGTCACAATATTCTTGAGGTGTGGATGCCTAGATGACAGTTCCTTGAGGAACAAATATGCGGCAACCACTTGCTCGGTAGCTTGGGAGTAGGAGCGTACGTATCCTGAGAAGAACTGGAGCATCTCGGTGAATAACTCGGAATCTGGGTCGCCCTTCTCCATGAAGTCGCGGAGATCCTGGATGCGCGCGAAGAAATTCTTCTCTGCCTTGAACTGGTTGTAAATCTTCTCTTCATAGGACAGCGGCCTGTCGCGGACAAGGAATATGCCTACGGATTCGGGCGCGTTGCCGAACATAGAGTCGGTCTTGAGTATGTCCCTGGCCTTGGAACTCCAGCTTGTCCACTCGCTGGCGGTTAGTACGGAGGGAACGAGTTCGGCCTTTATCTTCTTGACGTCGGCGTAGTTGTCAAAGCTCTTGATTATAGTCTTGAGGGCCCAGGGAATGTCCTTCTTGATGGTGTCGTGGAGCTTGTCCTTGGACCAGATGGCCTTGAGTACCCAGATATGGTCTTTTTTGAGGGTTACGAGGCTCTCTACGGCCATCTTGAGGCCCATGCGGTGGTCGCGTTTCTTGGCGAAGTCTATTGAAATCTCGTCGCCCTTTATTGTCTTAATGCGGCCAATGTTCCAGGTACGGTGATAGACATAGTTACCGACGTCGAACGAGATGTGCTTCTCGAAATCCGCGATGGCCTCGTGCACGTTGCGGTACGACTGGGCGAGGTTGGAAAGTCTGATGTACTCGTCGACGTGCGAGTGATCCGCGTACTTGGCCTTGTAGCATTCGACGATTTCCTTGCGGATACCGGCGTTCTTGTCGTCGTAGTCTATGACTGTTTTGAGAATGTCAATCGACGTATCCCAGTCAGAATTTGTCTTATAGTGCTTGTAGAGATCCGTCAGGAGCGACGCGGCCTTGTCTTCGCTGATCTGTTTGGCGATTTTTCTCTGGACATGGTTGAAGAAGTCGATGTCGGCAGGCGCGAGTTCTATCAGCTTGTTCCAGATTTCCTTGACGTTGCTGAAGAGCCCCTTGTTGATGTAGCGGTGCAGGGCCTTGCGGTAGTAATCGACCGCGCCTTCAATATCACCTGCCTTTTCCTTCTTTTCGGCTATCAGCTTGACGATGTCGGCTTCTTCATAATCGACACGAACCAGACGTTCCCAGGCGGCATACATGTCGTCGATCTTGTCGTCGTTCTCGTAGCATTCCGCAAGGCGGACAAGGGCGTTGCGGTTCTCGCCGTACTCGAGGATACGCTGACAAACGTACTCCACGATGTTCCACCTGCGGTTGTCAGCGAAGATGTTGATAAGGGAGACCATGTTTGAATCGTCGATCTGCTGCCGCGAAAGGGCGATGATGCCCGACAGGTAGAGCGCGGCTATGCTGTTCTTGCTGTGGCCAATATGGTCTGCGCACAGATCGCGGACTTCATCGAGGCACTTTTCCAAAGCGGCCTCATGGAAGAGGTTGTCGAGTTCCTTGATCTGGTTGACGGTGTAGCCGCTTAAGGTCGCTCGCGTCCATTTCTCTTCGTTGAGCATCTCTTGTAGTTTCTTGGCTATAGGCGAATCGGCCATGTCGGTCTCCTCTTCCTGGATCAGGCTATGTATTGCTTG